>CAYXEG010000132.1:0-9310 GCA_964463875.1 uncultured Dehalococcoidales bacterium | reverse complement strand
GAGGAGTGAATTTGTAGATAGTATTCGATATTTCGACATTAGTAACATTCTGCTTGAAAGTGACATGAAGTTATTAACTCTTTATGACTTTGGCAATCCAGGGAAGTACCAGTATGCCGAGTATCACCCCTGTGAATCCACCGATTATTGCACCGAATAATCCGTTACCGAGCAATTCGATGACACTGTGAGGTGCTAAGTCGGCGGAAAGAATGTAGCCAATGCCGGTAGCTGCGCCCGACACCGTACCTCCGGCTCCGCCGAAGAACCAGCCTGGTCCATAATCACTCTTTGCATATAGAAGGTACGCAACTCCATAACATAGGAAACCTGAAGCCGATGAGATCGAGAGCCAGATAGCGGAATTAAGAGGAGGGTAGGTGGGAACAAGGATTATCCTGATATATTGAATCACCATACAGACAACAGAACCAATCAGGCTAAATCCAAGAGTAGCTGCTACGGTTCGCATGGGCTAATCTTCTCCTTTTTCTGCTCTACCGATTATCCAGCCAGCTTCCGGAGAATGGCGCAACCTGTAACATCGATTCGGCAACTTTTTTTAATTCTTCGATGGATATTTCTTCACTTATAAGACTGGTATGTATATCATTACTCCACCAGTCGATCCGGTTCTCTCCGATGACCACCGAAATATCATTGATAGTAGTTCTCTCCCCGGTAAAACCTTTCGGCGGCCCGGTAATACCCGGTTCCGGACATAAACCCACCCTCAGGCTCGAATAAACAGCCGTGATACAGTACGGTTTCGTATCACCGATCTCGTAGCCGGTCGGCGGAGGTTCCGTTCCTTTAGGCAGATATGCAGGCAGAAGTGGACTTAACGGGAAACCTGCGACAGCCACAGCTTCCCTGAAGGTTATCATGCCGGGAGGGAGGTTTTGCGGATCGATTCGAAAGTGTACGTAGACCCTTTTCGGACGTGGCTTGTTTCCGGATATTTCATAGTTGCAAGTGATTGTCAGGTCGTAGTAGGGATCGTCGATCGTCGCATGGGGAGGTCCCTGGAGTTCGCCAGTAAGGTCTCCAGTATCTTCAGGCTCCGATCGGATCGGTGATGGTGCGTTATCTTCTACCTTCACAGCTACGTTGATATCCCGGCTTTCTCCTGGTTTGAGAGCAAACGAATCATATTGTAGTTTAACCCGGATATCTTCAGGAAGATCATCATCTCGTTCCATGGATACTTTTACAGGTTTAATAGCATTATTATGCACGTGCATGGTGTATGTCTTCGAACTACCTCTCGGTATCACTAGGTCATAGTCCGGTTCGATACTCACATCGAGGATATCCCTCGGGGGAGTAGTTATCGATTCGGCTATCTTCACCAGTTCGTCGAATTCCAGGTTGGCATTGCCTCTCAGTTCAATCGTCCGGCTCTCATTATCCACCCACAATAGCTTAACGTAATCCGGTTCTCTGAAAACGATCGCTTTAGTCTCGCCAATAGCTACCTTTTCAATATTTACCACTTTCAATCCCGGATAAAACCAGTGGATAGTCATAGTAATATTGTTCGAATAACCCGGGTCTTCGAAATCACTCATCAGAACGAATATATCCCAAAACCAGTGTTCTGCATCACCTTCCACATCAATAGACCGGACCTCGTAACCGTCCGGGAGATACTCAGGCAGTGGCACCGGCAGTCCGATGATCTCGCTTGCCTGTTCTGCCGGAGACATTGCTTCACTGCCTGTATTATTGCTATTGCTGCTGCATGATATCAGTATAATGACCGGAAGTAATAGTGTGGTGATAACGACTTGTTTATATTTTAACTTCTTCATAGTCAATCCTTTGCCGGTGATTTCAAGTCCTTGGAAACGATACCATTGTTTTACTCGATACCCAAAATTGATTCTGACCCAGCCCGGCGTGTTGTGAAAAACTCCTTCAGCGCCTGCTCCATCGGTTCATAGTATGCCATCGCCTCGTCCAAACGCTGCCCGCTGTTGATATACACCGGAGAAGTAACCGCGAGGTAAAGTGCCCCTTCGTCATAGTGCTGCGGAATATCCCATGAGTATTTATTCTGCTGTTCGATTATCTCCATAATGGCTGGTTTTTCTTCGATAGAATAAAAGTAAAGGCGGAGATTGGGCGATATCTTTGACGCGGTGGGTCATTGGGAATCGTGAAATGGTTCTGTGTATCCTCGAAATGGAGCACAAAAAGAGGCTCGTCCAGCCCTTTAAGTGGGGACATATATCCTTCACGGGTACCGAGACCCATTTTCCAGCCTTCGGGTACTATGTTGTAGATGCCCTGCATAAAATTAACGAATTCCGGCCCCTGCTGGAATTTCGCGAATGCTACCGATTCAGCTTTATCAAGGTCTTTCCCGGTAAACCACCATCCGCTCATGTTTATGAATCTTCCGAGAGCGAAAGGAGCCTCTTCTTCCCGCTCGTAAAACCGGGTAACCTGAATCTGTGCCGCTCCGGCGTCCTTTGGGAAAGAAACCTCTCGCAACAGCAGCAATTCACCGTCATTCAGACGATACATATCGGCGTAGTCGATAAGCCGTTCGTTGTAGATATAATCGATTTTGATTTTAGTACTTTTCGCATTGTCGATGATTGCTTCTATCCCAAGACGATCCAGTTCCGTGAACGTCTCCGCAGGATCGTAATCAGGTCTTTGGGGGATTTCTCCCTGAACATCCCCGCTTGACCATTGCAGCTTGCATTCACTATCGGTACCGATAGTGTAACCTATAAGAATACCCTCGTTGTCTCTGCTATTGAATACGGCTGAACAACGTACAATCTTGTCATATCTTGTATCGACGCCGAACGATTGCAGGTGGATATCTACCCTGCCTGCTCCGATGGTAGTCAGCATCTCATCCCAGATCCCGGTAAAGGAGAACTCGGATACAGGCATCAGATAGGGCAGTTCCGGAGGAGTGCAGCCGGTTACTAATCCGATAACAAATATGGCCGTAATGCAAGCGGATAAAAACAACCTGCGTGTATAATATTTCATTGTACCTCCGCTTTGTTATGGTGGCGTTACCAGGAAGGAAGCGCCATTAATCCTGATCACCCTTAAATCATCATCCGGGTTCATATGCAGGGTAAACTCGCCGGTTTCATTGGTCTCCAGGTGCATCCCGATCCGGCCCGGCAGATAAGCAGCATCAAAGGTCCACGATACCTGCTCCCCGGCATCATTATATCCGTCCGCTGACAAAGCTATCTCAAACTTGTTGCTGGACAAATTCGTCACATTCCCGGTGACGATCAGGCACGGAGCCCCTTTTTTGAGTATACGCTCAAAGAGAATATAGTCTCCTTCGCAAATCCCATATGAGATAGTGACATTTCCCAGGATAACGTCGGTCTGTTCTTCGGTGCTGCCAAGGATGTGACCGGGTTCAGGCAGGACCGTAATGTCAGGCGCAATCATCGATGTATGGTGGCCCGCAGCCTCCATGGTCCAGCGATGGAAAAGCCTTTCCATCTCATATTCGGTCATTTCAGCTTCGCCGATAATCACCTCTTCGGTAGCAATACCCAGGCTATCGGCAACGAACTGAGCCAAGGCTTCCCTGTCGTAGCTGCAACTGCTGAGCGGGTCCGTCTGCGGGAAGCGGGCCATGTTCTCCCACCATAGCCTGGATATCTCCATTTCGGTCTCGCTATAAACGTAATCGGTGGCGCGGACTTTCCAGTAAAAGTACTTTGCCGGGGCTGAACCGGTCATTCCTTCCGCTCCCATGCAGTCCGCGCTGAAGCTCGCAGAGGCATAGTCAAGGTGTTCCAGGTCTTCTCTTGCTACCAGCGTAACCGCTGTAAAATCTCTTTCGTAACGTGAATACAGGTCGATTGCCGCCTTAGCTGCGGTTTGGGTGCGCTCCTCGAAACTTACCGCCGTTTCAGACGTTATCAGCCAGCATCCGACGCTCCTGTCAGAGTCCTCGATGGAAAGGCCTCGTTCGCCGATAATCTTATACGGCTGTGCGAATTCAAGATCCGGCGGTGCAGGAAGTGGCATTTCGAATGATTCGGGGACCGGTTTCTCCTGTATCGAATCAAGTCTCTGTGCGTATACGATAGGTCCTATCTGCCGACCCCAGGTATAAACCAGGTAGTTTTCGGACAGTACCGGACCCTGCAGCA
Source organism: uncultured Dehalococcoidales bacterium (assembly GCA_964463875.1). GTDB lineage: Bacteria > Chloroflexota > Dehalococcoidia > Dehalococcoidales > UBA2162 > MGML01. The sequence goes on along the minus strand of CAYXEG010000132.1, from coordinate 5,159 downwards.
CCCGGCGGACGGTCCTGTTTTCCGAACCCCATTTGATATCAGAGGGGATCACGAGCGATTCTTCGCCGGAGGATAAGTCATATCCGTAAATATTAGCCCCTCCCGGAACACCGTTCTCAATGACGTCATTATTGGTATTTCCATTGCTTAACGCGGCATCCATCCAGACAACCCGGTCTCCGAAGATTGACGGGGTATAATCAGCGTAACCGCTGCTCGATACCTTCGTTTCTTGACCCGTTTCAAGGTCATAAACCATGATATCGCCCTTTCTCAGGTCGATCTGTCTCAGCCAGGCGATACGGCTGCCCCGGACTGCCGGATAATGATCGTTGCCTTCGTAGTTGGTTATTCTTTGTTCTTCACCTGTTTTGAGATTGTATACAAATATTTCGTTGTTATAATCGGCTATGTTACCGGGACGGCTCGTCACTGTCGGGTCGCCGTAGCGATGATCACTCCAGACCACCAGGTCGCCGCTGACGGCAAGGTCGCTATACCCTTCCGCTGTAGGATTGGAGGTAATTCGTTTTTCTTCCCCGGTATCGAGGTTACGGGCATAAATGTTGCCAGATTCCGGCCAGACCACCCAATCCCCAGCGATCAGCGCATTTCTTTGCACACGCTCGTCGTTGGTGATCTGCCTGGTTTTCTTCGTTTTCATGTCGTAGGTATAAATATCATAGTTGAGATCATCCTGCCTGATGGTATCAGTATCTTTGCCGGTTACATCTGCCTGAGACCAGACAAGAAGATTGCCTGAGACCACCGGCGGATCGACCCTGTATTTCAACGGGTCGAATTGCATTAAAGTCTCGTTATTGCCGGTGGTCAGATCATAGCTGATGAAAGTCTGACCATCCAGTCCCCGACCATAATCATACATAACTCCAATAAACCGGTCTCCACTGATGCACTGCTGTGAATAGTGGATATTCTCGCCAAGGTCTCTCGGCTCAGTTACGTTTCCGGTTTCTGGTGTGCCGGGTTCGATTATCTTTTCAGTCCCGGAATTACAGGAGGCCAGTATCGGGACCAGGCACAATAGCAACAAAGCAGTAACGTTCAGCTTCTTCATCGTGATTTCCTTTCGGGTAGTTTTCCCTTTTGAATCCACATTCTTTTCCTAGATGGCTCCTTTATCGTTCGGATTAGCTATCCGGTTAGTCTCTTAACGGGTTAACCGGCTGATTTCTCCCGTCTCACTCCCGAACCATACTTCACCTGTATCTTCAATGGTAACTACTCTGACCTTGCCACTGGGAATTCCGTCGTTCTCCGTCAGAAGCTTCCAGTCAGTTCCTTTCAGAAAGCTAACACCTTCAGCCATTACTACTCCCGGATTACCTTCCATGTCGAAAAAGATAAACCGGCCGTTTTCTCCCAGCAAACCTTCCTCAGACATAAATACCTGCCAGTCTTTTCCGTTATAGTGACAGACGCCGCCTCCATAGGCAGCAATCCAGATATCACCACTAGTATCGATCTTGATGTCCTGGATATACGGAGGAGGGACGAGATCTTTGTACTGTTCAATGGTCCGGGATATATATTGAGAACCGTCATAGCTTGTAAGCCCGCGATAACTGCCGAACCAGAGATTACCATCTTTATCCTCAGTGATGACTCTGACGCCTCGCGCCTCCAGTCCTTTTTCGGAAGAAAAGAGCGTCCAGTTTTCGCCATCGTAGCGGGTTACTCCGTCATGACGATTACTGAACCAGACTACCCCTGTACTGTCTATGAAAATTACATCTGCTGCACTGAGTTCCGTATCTTTTACGAGGACCGCTTTCTGATTGTTTGGGTTTTCTCCTCCTACCACCATGCTGTCCGGCTCCAAACTGGTATATGCTTCCCATCTGGTACCATTATAGTAACTGACGCCCCAGTAAGCGGAGACCCAGATTCCGCCCTGATTATCTGCAGCCAGAGTGATTGTTTGGTTGCTTACCAGCCCGTCATCAACGGTAAAATGTTGCCATGCTGTTCCATCGAACTCACTAACACCGGCTTCGGAGCAGGTTATCCATATGTTACCGTTGCTGTCACTCGTAATATTTCTAACAATATTGTTTCCCAAACCGTCAGCTTCCGTATACCTTATAATCTTTCCTGTTTGAGGATTGCATCTGAACACTCCCTCGGAAGTACCGGCCCAAATTTCTTCGTCTGTATACAACAAGTCAAGTATCGGTGTACCGAGAGAAAACGATTCAACTACATGAGGTTCGTTTTTCTCTGCCGGGAGTGATGCATTGTCTTCCGGTGCGCATGAAAGCGCCGGAACCAACATGATAATGGATATTACTGCAACGAGTTTCTTCATATGCCGTCTGACCTTCTCTCTCCTTACCTTTTTGTGTATTTCCTATTCATGCAGCAAGAGCGGATGATACAGCGCCCGCGAAGCGTTTGCCAGGGACTTCCAGTTGACAAAGACACGACCGTAGAGTTTGGCTGTGGTAAACCGTCCGTCATGCCCTATCTCCATCGATTCGATGGCATCATTGTCCGTCCATTTCTTGAAATTCATATCGGGGTTTGTCGTATAGGGAACCATGATAGATTCGTTGATTCGCCATTGCAGCAGGCTGGCATTCTCTTTTGCGGTTTCCTCATCCTCGTTCAGGATAACAATGGCAAGGTAGCTTCCCCGTTCATTTTCACCCGCTCCGGCGGCAAAAGCGATGAACGGCTCCAGCAGTTGTTCATTTTCAAACGCTTCGGTCTGTTCGGGTTGTTCCTGCTGTATCTCTTTCAGATTTTCGGCGAACATTTCGTTAAACTCAACTATCGAGACCGGCTGAGCGGAGAAGCACGCGTTTACCGTGTCCATCTCAACCAATTTTGAAGCAAGCATCCGGTAGTCTTCTCTATCTGCCAGCGAGGGGATATTTCCCTTGTACGCATCTATCATTTCTTCCAGACCTTCCGTCCATACCACCCAGAGGGCGAACCCATCTACGTATGCCAGCCTGTGTCCCCTGCCGAGATTTCGGATGTTGCTCCGCCAATCCAGGTTTATTTCCCTGTCTTCGCCCCAACTGTAGTATTCGTAGCCTTCGTATGACTTTATTTCGAGGTGTTCCTGCAACGGACCGTTTTTCGCAGCATACTCAATGTCTTCGGTGGAGAAATTACCCCGTACCGCCTGGTATTCGTTCTGCGGCATATCGAGAGCAACGATCGATTCGGTGACGTTACCGACGGTGAACCCGACTGTTTCTTTCCATTCTGCATCCGTATAGGATGTTTTCATAAAAAGAGGGAGAGGATTATGGACGAAGTGCGCGAGCATTGTATCGGTGAGTTTTTCTTCGATACCGGCTTCGCGTGCGCTTTCTTCCATCCACGGTCTCAGGATGTCGGCATATTCCGCGGACTGAAGGAAAGCTGCATTAAGGGTGGCACCATTATCGGGCATTATCCGCAGTAACTCCAGCCACCGATTGGGTTCGGCTGTTTCTTCGACGGGTTCTTCTTTATCTCCGTTACAGCCTGCAAGCGGCAGGAGCAAAGCGGCGGTGAGGAGTAGCATTATTCCTGTTTTGACTACTATTTTCATTTTTCACTCCTTTTCTCTAAGTTGTTACCAGTCAACCTCGATACGGTTTTTTTCAAGCTGGGGAATATACTCATGTATCGACTTTTCACTGAGCGGATTGTCCTTGATGGCCAGAGTTTTCAGTTGGTTTAATTGCAGGAGAGGGCTGATATCCGTTATCAGGTTATCGTAAAGAAATAGGTTCTGAAGATTATCCAGCCCGGTCAACGGAGTAAGGTTCGTAATTTCGTTTATCCCCAGATAGAGTATGGTCAACCTGTTCAACGACGAAAGGGGGGAAACATCCGCTATCTGATTTCCCGTTAAATTGATGTATTCAAGGTCTGTTAAAAAAGCGATTGGCGAGATATCAGCCAAAGGGCTGCTGGTGACAGTGAGTTCTTTAAGTCGGACGAGTGATGCCAGTTGCGAGATATCGGTCAGGTTGTCCCCGCTTATCTTTAGTTTTGTCAGGTTTTTCAGGCTCGTAACAGGAGATAAATCGTCAGCGGCGATACCCGATAGCGCCAGGTTTTCGAGATTAGTGAGCGAGGCCAACGGGGTAAGATCTTTTATCCTTCCTTCGATAAACAGGTTTTTTAAGTTTACCAGTGAGGCGAGCGGAGCTAAATCCCCGACACGGTTTTTGTTCAGATTCAGATACCGTAGTCCGGTCAGGTTCGAAAGGGGCGAGATATCACGGATATTGTTTGAATAGAGTGTCAGTTCTTCCAGTTTCGTCAGACCTTTCAGAGGTGTGAGGTTGCTGATTTCCTGATTATTCAAATCCAGAAATTTAAGATTGGTACAATACTCCAGTCCGCTCAAATCTTTTATACGTACGGAGATGTTCTTGCCGGAAGGTTCCAGCCTGGTAATCCTTTCGAGGTCTCTTTCATTGAGAGCCCCTTCGTCTTTGTTAATGGTATCCCGTATCAGTTCCTCCAGTTTTGCATCCGGGAAAACAACGATTTCTCCGGGGTCTTTATCAGAACTACAGGATGTAAGAATTAGTATGGTTACCAATACAAAGAATGTTAACAGCTTTTTCATTTTTTAGCCTCCCTTCGGGTATTCACAAGGCGGTTCACCGGTTACACTCCGGCGTTATCATTGTCCTCCATTCATCCCGTCGTCCCCGTTCAGGGGAATACTGAACTCTTCAGATACGGCATCGAAGGTGGAGGGTTTTTTACTGCCGGCGGCGATGAGAATCTCGATGGTTTCCGGAAGCTCCCTGGCGGGTAATGCCGGAGACAGCTCGATAATCAGGTTCCCGGTCCCGCCCTGCGGGTTGCCTGCCCCGGCTCCGTGCGAGGTGCGTCCGACCTCGATAATCACCGGCCAGGCTACCGTTTCATCAGCGGTTTGCAGGGTAATAGTGTAGATTTCCGGATTCGGGTTTCCCTGAGGGTAATCCGAAACCACCGTTTCTACCTTCCACCCCTGAGGGATATTGAAGCTGACACCACCGAAATCAGCGGTATCGATTTCTACCCGGGCGGCAATCTGGACCCTCAGCTCTTCCGGGTTGTCATTGTTTCCCCTGACGAATACCGTTCCCCGGGTAAAGGTTGTCAGGCCGACCTTTTCGGCGCTGAGGTAAAAATCC
>CAYXEG010000131.1:0-9333 GCA_964463875.1 uncultured Dehalococcoidales bacterium | reverse complement strand
TCCGATGGCCTGGTGGCCGAGGCAGACGCCGAGAATCGGGATTTTCCCGCCGAAATGCCGGACGACCTCGTTGGAGATGCCGGCTTCGAGGGGAGTGCAGGGTCCGGGCGAGATAATGATATGGCTGGGGTTCAGTTCATCTATCTCGCCGAGGGTTATTTTGTCGTTCCGGTGTACCGTCGGTTCATAACCCAGTTCTCCGAGATACTGGTAAAGGTTATAGGTAAAGGAATCATAATTATCAATGATGAGTATCATACCTGTATATCCAGCGCCTGCATCAGCGCCCTGACTTTATCGATGGTTTCCTGGTATTCTGACTCCGGTTCGGAATCGTACACAATCGCTCCCCCTGCCTGGAAATAGGCTTTGCTGCCTTTCAGCAGGAAAGTGCGGATAACGATGCTCAGGTCCATGTTACCGTTGAAGCTGAGGTAGCCGATGTTGCCGGTATAGATTGCCCGGCAAGTCGGTTCGAGTTCGTCGATGATTTCCATCGAGCGGATTTTCGGGGCGCCGGTAATCGAGCCGCCCGGCAGCGTCGCCTTGAGCAGTTCGAGCCGGCTGTTTCCTTCTTTCAGTTGCCCGACGACCGACGATGTGAGGTGAAAGACGGTCGGGAACGTTTCGAGAATCGCCAGCTCGGTCACCCTGACCGTGCCGAACCGGCAGACCCTTCCCAGGTCGTTCCGCTCCAGGTCGACAATCATCATGTTCTCGGCGTGGTCCTTGGCGCTTGCCATAAGGGTATCGGCGTTTTTCCTGTCCTCTTCGGGAGTCTTTCCCCGGCGAATCGTGCCTTTGATAGGTCTCGTTTCCACCCTGTCGCCCCGTGTTCGGATGAACCGCTCGGGAGAAGCACTGACGACAATGACGTCCCGGAAATCGAGATAGGCGGCGAAGGGAGCGGGATTCAGTTCTCTCAGTTTCCGGTACAGGAGCCAGGGGTGGACATTGATTTCCGTTTCGAATCGCTGGGAGATATTGACCTCGAAGATATCGCCGTCGATGATGTACTGTCGCGCTCGCTCTACCGCTGTCAGGTAGTCTTCGTGGGTGAAATTGCTGACCAGTCTGGCGTTATTCGGGAGAGCGCCGGGAAATCCGGCGGGAGGTTTTTCGGAGCGGCTCAAGAGCAGTTGTTTTACCTCTTCGAGGCGTTCCGCTGCCCGCTGTTGGCGGCGGGTCTCATCCTGCTCGGGAAAACCGGTCGATACGATATACGTCTTTCCGGTAGAGTTGTCGCAGGTGATAACGACATCGTAGAAGCCGAAACAACATTCGGGGAGACCGAGGTCGTTGACGGCAGCTTTCGGGAGTTCCTCGATGAAGTGGCAGATGTCGTAGCTGATGAATCCCACCGCTCCGCCAGTGCAGGGAAGGGATGATTCATCATGCTCAATCCGATACTCGTTAAGGTGCCGATTGAGGATCTCGAGCGGATTGCCGGTTTCTTCGGATGGCACTCCCTGGAGCACAGTGTCGGTTGTTTCCCCGTGTGATTTCAGTACCAGGAAAGGGTCGGCGCCGATAAACGAATATCGCCCCAGTTTTTCCGGGTCCATGCCGCTGTCGAGGAAGAAGCAGTACGGTCGGTTCACGAAGGACTGGAATATATTGACCGGGGAAACAGGTGTTTCCATCTCCTCGATGATTATGTGCCGCTGTTCCTTACGCATTTTTACTATTATAGTGGCTGATGCCGGGAATAGGAAACAGTATTTCCTCCGATATTGGAAAAAAAGAAAGCCCCGATAGTTACGGGACTTTCCTTTAATATACTTTTTAAGAGGACTATTTCTTCTCAGCCAGGGCTTTCTTAATCTTTTCCGGGGTGGCCGGGAGGTGATTTATGCGAATGCCGCAGGCATTGTAGATAGCGTTCGTTATCGAGGGAGCGGTCGATATCATGGTCATCTCGCCGATACCGGTCGCGCCGAGGGTTCCGTTCGGCCTCGGGGTTTCCTGAAAGATGATTTCCGTTTCCGGCATCATTTCGATGGTCGGGAACTTGAACGTCTTCCAGTCAAGCGTCTTCCCGTGAAGGTATTCTTCACGGAGGGCAAAGCCGATACCCTGGTCCATGCCGCCTTCGAGCTGGCCTTCGACAACCTTGGGATTGATAATCACGCCGGCATCGACGGCGGTAGTCATTTTCAGGACTTTCACGTCGCCGGTTTCGGTGTTGACTTCGACTTCGGCCATCTGGATGTTATGGACGAGCGATTCGTTCGAATCCCCCTGTCCGGTCTTCGGATCCCATGTGCCTTTCTTCAACTGCTTGACACCTTTGTAACTGAGCGGCTTGCCGGCTTTCTTCAACCCTTCGTACGTTTTGCTGCCGGCTTCTTCCATGGCTTTTCGCATTTGTTCGACGCCGTTCTGCAGGGCGCCTCCCCCGATGTAGGTCATGCGGCTGCCGGCCGCCGGGCCCATGCCGACGGTATTGACGGTATCCCGGGTGGCCAGTTTGACCCGCTCCATGGGAATCCCGAGCACGTAGGAGGTAATCTGGGTGAGCATCGAATCGTTGCCTTCACCCGGGTCGGCGATGGCTCCGTAGATGGTGACCGTATCGTCCGGGTTCATCTCGACGGTGACGGTACCGGTATCGCCGGCGCCGCCGATACCGAAAGCGTGCACGCCCAGCCCGACGCCCCGCTTGACCTTGGCGTTCGTTTTGTTAAACGCTTCGACGTCTCTTTTCGCCCGTTCCCAGTGCGGTTGTATCAAATCGCAAATCTGGGGGAATTCAAACTGGTCGACCTTCGCGCCCGTCGAACGTTCCTCTCCCGGTTTCAGCGAGTTATGGCGGCGGAATTCGAGCGGGTCCATGCCGACTTTTTCCGCCATCATATCGATTATCGCTTCGACGGCAAAGTTCGACTGAGGCGGCCCGGCTCCGCGGGCGGCCGCACCCGGAGCGTTGTTCGAGTAGACAAGTTTGCAGCTTGCCCAGACGTTCGGCATCCTGTAGGCACTCGAAAGCATATGAATGGTACGTCCGATGGTCAGAGGCCCGAGTATGTAGTAGGCTCCCTTGTTGATGTACATGTCTGCCCAGAGAGCCGTAATCCTCTTATCTTTGTCAGCCCCCAGCTTGAATTTCATGCTGTAGGGGTGGCGCTTCGGGCTGAGGAACAGTGATTCCGCCAGGCTGGGGACATACCTGACAGGGCGCCTGAAGTGCAGGCAGGCAGCCCCGGCAATCGCTTCGGTGATGATGGCCGATTTCTGCCCGAACTGGCCTCCCGAATAGGCTTCGATATAACGAACTTTATCCCAGTTCAGCGATTCGGCTAACTGGGCGGCGTTCGAATGAATGTTGATGCTGCGGCCGATGACCACGAGTTCCGCATCGTTGCCGTTCCCTTCGAGGTAAGCCACCGTTACTTCCGGCTCAAGGGGTGCCTGGTGATTGACCTGCGTTGAAAATTCGGCTTCGACAACGTACTCGGCTTCGGCCAGCGCTTTTTCGGCATCGCCGTGGATATGAGGGGTCGTCGAAATCAGGTTCGGCGACCAGTCATGAAGCTGCGGGGCGTTCGGTGCCATAGCTTCTTCCACGGTCATCATCGGTTTCAGGATTTCGAGTTCAATTTTAACGGCCGCGGCAGCGGCTCTTGCCTGAGCCCGGGTTTCGGCGGCGACGATTGCAACCGGGTCGCCGTATGAACGAACCATATCTTCCATCAGCAGGGGTTTATCGGTCAGAGCTTCCCGGACACGGTTGGTGCCACGCATGTCTTTCTCAGTGAGAATACCGACGACGCCGGGCATTTTCAGGGCTTCCGAGATATCGACGGACTTGATTTTCGCGTAATTGGCGAAAGCGTGGGCGCAGGCGATTTCCAGGGCGTTATCGAAGTAGTAATCGGCCGAGAATTTCGCCAGGCCGGTCGCTTTTATCATCCCCGTGGGCCGGGGGTGAGACACTCCGAGCGGTTCATCGGGAATCGAAGCTTTCACCGCTTCGGGAGTCGTTTCGCCTCGGACGAATTTCGCCGCCAGCTGCACGGCGTCGACTATTTTGGTGTAGCCGGTGCATCGGCAGAGGTTGTGCGCCAGGGCTTTTTTGATATCGTCGAGGGTCGGGTCGGGATTGGTATCGAGCAGGGCTTTGGTGGCCATAATCATTCCCGGCGTGCAGAATCCGCACTGGATTGCTCCCGCCAGGACGAAGGCTTCCTGTATCAGGTGAGGGTTGTCAGGGGTGCCGAGTCCCTCAATCGAGATTACCTCGGCTCCTTCGAGGTCGACCACTTTCCTCAGGCAGGAACGGACCGCTTTGCCGTTGACGATAACGGTGCAGGCGCCGCATTGCCCTTTTCTGTCGCAGGACTGCTTGGTGCCCGTCAGGTGGAGATTGTCCCGTAACAAGTCGAGGAGGACCGTCTCCGGGCTGACGTCAACCGTCTGTTTCCTGCCGTTGATTGTCAGGGTTACTTTTGCCATTTGGTGCCTCCGGTTCTAAATCTTTGAACAATAATAGAACAGCGTAACGTAAAAAATCAATTTTTTTCGTTCTGTTAACCTATTGTTGTTTATCCCCCCTTTTGTAAAGGGGCAAGGGGGATTTAGTAATTTCCGATTGTTAGTCTTTATCTTTTACTAAACCAAACCGAACAGAACTATTCTTTCATCATCAGGTTGCCGGTGTGATTCATTCGATTTTTAACGGTTTCAGGCGGGCATTATGTCGGCCTTCGGTCGAGGGTTTACCGGTAACAGGATGCGGGAAATGGTGCGGCAGGATGTACCCTGAGACGTAACGAAGGTCGTTTTTATCTATCGGGATGTCCGGCATGGGGAAGGCCGGTTCACTGTCTGATTTTTCGTCACGGGGCTTCTCGGCGGCCTTAACAATCATGGTGCCGATGCCTTCCGGTTGTCCGAATTCACTTATCCGGGCGCTGTAGGGGATGAACCAGTCTATTCGGAGTATCTTCCAGATACCGTTTTCTTTGATATAGGTCATTTCGTAGATGCCGCTGACCAGCGCCCCGCCTTCGACTTTTCCCTGTTCGTTCGGCATATAGACGCCGCCGAAAACGTACCACCTTCCCTGGGCGGTTTTCCCGTTCGGGTCGAGGGTGATTAGTCCGGCGGTCGGCATAAGCTGGTGCAGGAAGCCGGGCGGGTTTTCGCCCCGGGCGGCTTTAGCGAAGTATTTCCTGACGCCTTCCTTGCCCTTCCACTGCCCTTCGAGCCAGTTCAGGGTTGTCTCCGGGTTGTCGGCAAAGCAATCGATTACATCCTCTCCGAGCATGTGTTCGACGTAGTAGTTGTAGGCATACTGAAGTCGCCGGATGGCTTCCCGGTCCTCCATCTCGCGGATGGTATTCTTCTGTTCTTCAACAAGTCGTTCAAGTTTTGCCAGTCTCGCTTCCATGACATCACTGCTCATACAAATCTCCTTTTCCTGCCATTACAGCTTTATTTTGCGACCATTATATACTCATAGGAACATCGGAGCAAACGATGGCAGTTTTTCGGGAGTGAAATGAAAGAAGCTCGGAAAATCAGGGCTTCGGCAGGGAGGAGGCTCCGAAAAGCTTCTTACGCCAGCCGGTTTCTTTGATGAATATCATGGTGATAAGCCCGACCACTGAGAGCGCTGCCCAGAACGTGAACGGCAGGCCAGGGTGGATGTCAGCAAAGCTGTTGCCGAGGGGTGGCGAGATGACGTTGCCGATATTGGAGATGGTAAAAATAATGCCGAGGGCGGCTCCGGAATACCTCGGTTCGATTCCCTTCGTCTCCATCAGGATGGTGGTGTTGAGGGCCATGTAGCCGTCCATGAACATCCCGGCCAGCAGCATGAGAGCCAGCACCGCCCCGCCATCGACCAGCGGCAGAATCCCGAGAGCAATCGTGTTGGTGAGCATGCCGAGGAACAATATCAGTTTCCGCGAGCCGATTCTATCGGAAAGAGTCGTCAGCGGTACCACGCAGATGGTGCTGATGATGTAGAAAGAAGAAAGCGTACTGTCGGCGGCAGTGGCTGCCCAGCCCTGACCCCGCAGATAGAGAGCCAGGTAGCCGGACATCCCCATCATACTGGCGGTACGCAGCATCAGCGTCAGGCCGATTATCCAGACGGATTTCATGCGTATCAGTTTTTTCAGTGTCAGAAGCAGCGGTTCGTGGGCAATCTGTTCCGAATTATGGGCGGGCGGGTTTTTCCCCAGTACCATCCACAACAACCCGAAGAAAACCGAAATGCCTCCGTAGAGGAACAGGACGTTTCTCCACCCTCCCAGCAGGGGAGACATGATGGTGGCGCTAATCATCGGGCCGATTGCCAGTCCCAGTCCCATGCCCATAGCTGCGACACCCATTGCCATGCCGAGGTTTTTACCTTTGAACCAGAGTCCGGTGGTACGGGTGATGTTCACCGGAATGACCAACCGGACAATGCCGTTGAGAAACATGGTGACCGAGAGGAACATGAAGCTGTCCGAAAACCCTCTCATTGCCCCGGTAATGCCGACCAGGACGCAGCAGATTCCCATCAGCCATTTGGTGCTGAAACGGTCGCCGATAATACCGCCGAGGAAACTCACGACTATCCCGGCAAGGTTTCCCATGCCCCAGACAGTGCCGATTTCGACAACGTTCAGCCCGATGTCCCGGGCGATTTCGTCGAAAAGAACCGGCATGCAGATGTACGGCATGGCTGTTACGAACGTCCCGGTCAGGGCGATGAGTACCAGCATCGGCCAGCGATATTTTAAAGGGTTTGCATCATTCATCAGGGAGAAAACGTCACTCCAAACTGTCGGACAGGTTTCTTGAAGTATATTGGGTTCCGGTTATCGGCGTCAATTATTCCTGCCTCGGCAATCCGAGGCTGCGCCGGGCGATGACATTTCTCTTGATTTCCGAAGTGCCGGTCATGACGGTGTCTCCCCGCGAAGAAAGGAAACTTCTCATCCAGTCGCTGACTTCCTTCCGAAACCTTTCTTCTTCCGGTGTCAGGTGCAGATTCATAATCGACTTCCGGTTTATCGTTTACTTAATATCCATCGGCATCGTCAGCGGCAGGTTTTCCCGGGTTTTCCCCCTGGTGAGGGTTTCCGGCATCAGCTTTGCCAGTTCTTCCGGTGTCCACCGGCCGTCTTTCCAGAATACCTGCTTTACCGGCGGCGGATCTTCGAAGATGCCGATATGTCCGTGCCAGACTTCGAAGATACAGCCGTTGATATTCCCGGCTGGCTCGGCAGCAAGATATGCTACAAGGGCCGCCACGTCTTCCGGCCGGTCTTTTTCGAGCTGCTTGAAGGGTTTTCCACGCCAGAGAGCAATCGGACGAATGATATTGCAGGTGACGCCGAATTTACCCATGTCGCGGGCGACGGTGCGGGCGAACCCGGTTATCCCTTCCTTGGCGGCCGAGTATATTGCCTGCCCTTCGAGGCCGAACCCGGTGTGCGAAGACGTGCAGATAATCCTGCCGTACCCCTGTTCCTTCATGAAGGTGCAGGCTGCCCGGGTGCAGTAAAAGGTGCCGTAGAGATGGGTTTTCACCACCGCGTCGAAATCTTCGGTTTTAATCTCGTAGACCGGAGCCACCCGCAGGATACCGGCATTGTTGATGAGGATATCGAGGCGGCCGTACGTATCGACCGCTTTCCGGATTATCCGGTTCGCCCCCTCTTCCGTGGCCACGCTGTCGTAACTGGCGACCGCCTCGCCGCCGGCGGCAATAATTTCCCGGACCGTTCCATCGGCCGGATTCTGCGAACCCCCGAAACCGTCATGGGACGTACCGATGTCATTGACAACTACTTTTGCGCCTCCGGCAGCCAGGGCCATTGCCTCGGCCCTCCCCAGTCCGCCCCCGGAACCGGTCACCACTGCTACCCGGCCTTTAAACATATCGTTCATAATTATTCACCTTTTTTCCTGTCTGATGTCGAGTAGATTATAAAACTAAATTCACCTGTTAATAAAGATGATTCTGCGTTATTAACAATGACATTTTTCTCAATCAAGTGTAAACTGAACGTAAAAGGAGGCAATATGGCAGGCAATAAGATAATCCAGATAGTGGCGTCTCAGAGCAGCCCGGCGAAAGAAGACGAGTACAATCGGTGGTACTCCGAGGTGCACCTTCCCATGCTGTTCGGCTTCGAGGGAGTCAAGCGGGCTTCAAGGTACAAGCTCATCGGCGATAACCCGGTTCATAACCGTTTCCTGGCTATCTACGAGTTCGAAAACCCTGAAGATATGGCAGCATTCACCAAGAGTCCTTCATTTGCTGCTGCAATAGAAGACTTCGAAAACCGGAAAGACGACCTTGGCTTCGAGATGAAGTGGGCGGCTTCCTACGAACTTATCGCAACTCTGAGCAGGTAGAACACCTGGAAAGAAAAGAGAGAACGAATGATTAAATCGATTTCACTGGTACACCGGAAACCGGGACTGAGCATCGAGGAATTCAACCGGCACTGGAAAGAGCAGCATGGGCCGCTCGCCGCCGGGCTGATTCCGGGGCTGAGAAAATATGTGCAGAATCACTTTATCGCTGTACCGGGATTTAAAAACGAGGGCGACGGCATCGTCGAGATGTGGTACGACACGGTCGAGGATTTTAAAAAATCGCTCGATTTCGTCAATTCCGAAGGCGGCCGGGAACTGGCGGCTGACGGCGCCAGCATCGCCGACATGAAAGAGGGCTTTCTCTGGGTCGTCGAAGAGCATGTTATCAAGGATGAACTGAAGTAAGCCGACAAGCTTTACTGACGGCAGAATATGAATAAGGAGCGACCGGTTGGAAAAACAGAAATACGCTGATAATATAATCACGACTCCCCGCCAAAAGGAAATGGATGACCCCAAGGAGTGGAACGACGCCAGAAAAAGCCACATGTACGCGGATGGTGATATCGTCAAGGGAGGATGGTATTTCCAGGGTTCCTGGCTGTATAAAGCCTCCGATGAGTCCTATCCCGAAAAAGCCCACTCGCACGAAGCTGCTGAATACTTGGGATTTGTCGGGACGAACCCGGATGACCCGACCGACCTTGGCGGAGAGATTGAACTCTATCTCGACGGTGAGAAGTATACCCTGACGAAAACCAGCATCATCTATATCCCGAGTGGTGTCGAGCACTGCCCGGTTTATGCGCGACGGGTTGACCGCCCTATCTGGTTTTTCGCTACCTTCACCGAGAATACCTATACGAAACACCTGGCCGGAGAAGAACAGAAACCGGAATGATGCGGTAACCTCCGAACAAGATTTAAGGGTGTCCGAAAAGTCCCTCTTCGGAAGTGTGAAGAGAGGCAGACGATGCAGCTTCTCCCTTTTGTAAAGGGAGATTGAGA
>CAYXEG010000130.1:0-9335 GCA_964463875.1 uncultured Dehalococcoidales bacterium | reverse complement strand
AACCATGATGCTGGACGTGACGAACCTCCGCTGGAGTTCCGACCTTCTCTCCTTCGCCGGTCTTACCTCGAAAGTGATGCCGGAAATAGCGGAAATCGGCAGTATCGCCGGAACGATTAAGAAGAACCTGGCTGACGAACTGGGTATCCCGGAAACGATGAACGTGGTCGTCGGGGCGCACGACCAGGTGGTTTCGGCAATCGGCGCCGGTAATATCGACGTCGGGTCAGCTACCAACAGCAGCGGCACGGTAGAATGCATTACCCCGGTTTATACCAGGATACTCAACTTCGAGAAATTCTTACAAAGCCGGTTTCCGAAAGTGCCAGCTCTGAAAAACCGGTACGTTACCTATACTACCATCTTCAGCGGCGGTCTTCTCCTCCAGTGGTTCAGGGACAATTTCATTACCGGGAAAACCGATGATGTGTACACCTATCTTGAAAACGCCGCGAAAAACGAACCGACCGGCATCCTTGCCCTGCCTCACTTCGCTGGTTCCGGCTCGCCGTACTATAACCCGGGCGACAAAGGTTCCATAGTCGGGTTAACCCTCGAGCATACTCCTGCGGATATATATAAAGCCTTGCAGGAAGGTATCTGCTACGAATCGAAACTCAATATCGAACTCCTGGCCGGTGCGGGAATCAAGATTGACAGCTTAAGAATCGTTGGCGGCGGAGAGAAATCCGATCGATGGAACCAGATGAAAGCCGATATCTACGGTATTCCCTGCTCGACTTTAAGAACCGGCGAAGCCGGTGCCACCGGTTCGGCGATCCTGGCAGGACTCGCTCTCGGTAAGTTCTCCGACCTCGAACAAGGAGTTTTAAAACTTGTTCAAATAAAAGAAACATACCTTCCCCGAAAAGACTATTCTGAAAAATATAACGTCCTCTATAAAAAGTACCTGAAGCTCTACGGAGCGCTGAAACAGGTGGAACAGGATAAAGAATGTTAGTCAACCTGAGTGTCATACTGACGCTGAAACATGAAAATGAAGCTATCGGCTGCTTCAATACCCCGAACATCGCTTCGCTGAAGGCGGTTATCGGAGCCGCCGAGGAACTGAACCGGCCGGTCATCATCGCCCACGCCGGCGTTCACGAAAAATTTGTTCCCCTCGAGATTATCGGCCCGGCCATGCTCGCCGCGGCAAAGATGTCGAAGGTACCGGTGAGTGTCCTGCTCGACCACGCCGAAACTCCGGAGTACTGTTACAAAGCAGCAGAACTGGGATTCACCGCCATCATGTACGACGGCTCGCTACTGGAATACGAAGAAAATCTGGAAACGACGAAACGTATCACCGACGCCATGCATGCGAAAGGCATATCCGTCGAAGCCGAACTCGGCACATTGAAGCGTCATGACACCCTCGAACAGGAGGCCGCCTCGACGAAGCCTGACGTGTATACAGACCCGGCCACGGCGGAAGAATTCGTCAACTATACTGGGGTCGATGCCCTGGCGATTGCTATCGGCGCTGCTCACGGTATCTATTTCAAAGAACCGGTTCTCGATTTCAACCGCCTCGATGAAATCAACAGCCGCATCGGCACGCCGCTCGTCATGCACGGCGGTTCGGGCATAAGCGATGACGATTACCGAAGTGTCATCTCCCTCGGTATCGAAAAAATTAACTACTACACCTACATGTCGGTGGCCGGCGGGCAGGCGGTGAAAAAATCAGTAAATACCCGGGAGAGAGTCTTTTTTCATGATGTCGAACTGACCGCCGAGCTCGCCATGAAAGACCACGTCCGGCATGCCATGAAGGTTTTTTCTCATCTCGAATAAAAGGGGGAACTGCCGTGTTGAATAACGAAGACGGGTATCAACTCTGGCTCAGGTATCGGAATACTGAAAATCCTGCCCTGCTGAAGCAGTACCGCGACCTCATAAAAAACGCCGCTATCTTTGAAGAAGGTGCAGCACATGAGGCAATCCGCTACGAAATCAACCTGGCACTGCCGGTCATACTGGACAGGGAGACTTCGGTTACCGCTGAATGTTCTTCCGGCAGCCTTGTCATGGGAACACTAAATAACCTCAGGGAAAACGGTATCGACATTCCGCCGACAGATTCCGATGCCGTCGGAGAGGAAGGTTTTCGCATTGTTACGCTGACCACCGGCAATCCCCGTCAGACCGTTATCACCGCTGAAACCGGTTCCGGCGTCATCCGGGGCATGTTCCACTTCCTGCGCCTGCTCCAGACGAACCAGGATATTGGGCAACTCGATATTGTCAGCAACCCGAAAATCAGGCGCAGGATTCTGGCTCACTGGGATAATATCGATATTTCCTCCGAACGAGGCTATGCCGGCGGCAGTATCTGGAAGTGGGCGGAACTGCCGGAAAAAATCGATTCCCGGTACCGTGACTACGCCCGGGCCTGCGCCTCTCTCGGCATCAACGGCACCATCCCGAACAATCCGAACGCCCGGCCGGAAAGTCTGAGCGCCGAATACTTGGAAAAGACCGCCGTGCTGGCTGATATCTTCCGGCCGTACGGCATCCGTATGTACCTTTCGGCAAACTTCGCCGCTCCGATTCTGCTAGGCGGACTTGCTACGGCCGACCCCCGCAATCCCGAGGTAGCCCGCTGGTGGAAGGATAAAGTCGATGAAATCTACCGATTCATACCCGATTTCGGCGGCTTCCAGGTAAAGGCGTTTTCGGAAAGCCAGCCCGGCCCGCAGGACTACGGCGCCGGCCACCTCGAAGGCGCTAACATGCTGGCTGAAGCGCTGCATCCCCACGGCGGGGTGATGCTTTGGCGGGCTTTTGTCTACAGTACTGAAATCGATAGCGACCGGGCAAAGTGCGCTTATAAGGAATTCGTCCCGCTCGACGGGAAATTTCAACCGGGCGTATTCATCCAGGTGAAAAACGGGCCGGTCGATTTCCAGCCGCGAGAGCCGTTTTCGCCCCTCTTCGGGGGTATGCCGAAAACGCCCGTCGCCATGGAGTTCCAGGTAACCCAGGAATACTACGGGCAGGACGTCCACCTTGTCTGCTTGGCGCCGATGTGGAAAGAGGTACTGGATGCGGATACGTTCGCTCAAGGAAAAGGTTCGCCGGTCAGCCGCGTCATCGACGGCTCCCTGTTCGGTTACCCGGATACGGCAATCGTCGGAGTCGCCAACACCGGAGCCGACCGTAACTGGTGCGGGCATCACTTCGCCCAGGCGAACTGGTATGCCTACGGGCGGCTGGCCTGGGATTATACCCTCCCGGCAGAAACGATATGCGAAGAATGGGCGAGGATGACCTGGTCGAACGACCCGAAGACTGTTACCAGTATCACGAACATGATGCTCGGTTCATGGGAAGCCTGCGTTAATTACATGACACCTCTCGGGTTGCACCATCTCATGAAGGAAGGCCACCATTACGGGCCGAATCCGGGCTATGACAGCGGTCCGAGGGAAGACTGGAATAACGTCTACTACCATAAGGCGGACAAAGCCGGGCTTGGCTTCAACCGCAGCAGCACCGGCAGCGGCGCCACCGGGCAGTATTTCAGCCCTCTGAGGGAAGAATACGATTCACTGGAAACCTGTCCTGAAAAATACCTCTTATGGTTCCACCATGTACCGTGGAGCCATCGCCTGAAATCGGGAGGGTTACTGATGGATGAACTGCGTCACCGCTATCAGTCCGGCGTCGATTACGTCACCGGCATGCGGAAGGCATGGGAGTCTCTCAAGGGGAAGATTGACGACGAGAGGCATGAACACGTCTCGAAAAAACTCGAAGAGCAGGAAGAAAACGCCAAACTCTGGCGGGATATCTGTACCCAATATTTCGGCACATTTGCCGAATCTGCGGATTAATAAAGAAGCCTCACACGAATAATGCTGTTCATCGTGTGAGGCTTTTCTTACTCGGTCGTTCGTCAGGTTTCAGTGACTACTTGAACACTATCACATTCCTTAGCGCCTGTCCGTTGGCAGTCGATTCGATGGCTTCGTTTATCTTCTCCAGCGGATATCGTGCGGTGATAAGCTCATCGAGTTTCAGCTTTCCTGCCCGGTAGAGGGCAATCAGTTTCGGAATGTCGGTCTTGAGGTTCGTCGACCCCATGTAGGCCCCGGTAAGCTGTTTCTCGGTAGCGATGATGCCCATCGGCGAGAAACTGAGCTGGTCCTTTATAGGCGGCAGGCCGATAATGACGGTATTGCCCCTCGCTCCAGCCATATCCATGCCCTGCTTCATCGCCGCCACGCTGCCGACCGTGATGAAGACGTAATCGGCTCCCCGGCCGTCGGTCAGCTCGTAGATAGCTTTTATCGCATCCTCGCGTTTCGCATTGACCTTGTGGGTGGCTCCGAATTTCATGGCATTGTCCATCTTCTCTTCGAGAACATCCACCCCGATAATCGGATAGGCGCCGGAAATGGCTGCGCCCTGAATCGCATTGATTCCGACGCCGCCAAGTCCCATCACCACCACACTGCTCAAGGCCGGAACTTTCGCCCGGTTGACCACTGCCCCGAATCCGGTAATAACGCCGCAGGAAATCAGGCAGGCGCTTTCGAGAGACATCCCGTCCGGCACCTTCATCAACTGCGAGGCACTGACCAGGGCGTATTCGGCAAACCCGGATACTTTGCCCTTCTGATCGATAGGTTTCCCGTCTTTCGTCTTAAGACGAACGGTCTTAGAAGGGGCGAACCGTACCATGCAGAGATGAGGCATCCCGGAAAGGCAATAGTAGCACTTCCCACAGGAGGCCAATGTCGTCATCACCACCGGGTCGCCGACCTTGAATTCGGTGACACCGGGACCGATTTCCTCGACGTACCCCGCCGATTCGTGTCCGCCGATGAACGGCAGCACTCCCGGCAGTTCGCCTTTAATATCATGGACATCGCTGTGACAGACGGCCGTCGCCGCCAGTTTTACCCTGACCTCCCCTTCCTGAGGAGCAGCCATTTCGATTTCTTCTATTACCAGCGGTTTCCCGAATTCCCAGGTAACAGCCGCTTTGACTTTCATCGTTTCCTCCTGTTGTTTACTGGCTAATCTTCACGATATTTCGAATGACCTGACCCTTCGAGGTCGATTCGATTGCCTCGTTAATCTTCTCGAAAGGATAGTATCCGCTGATAAGTTCGTCGAGCTTTATCAGTCCGTCCTTGTACAGTTCGATGATACGGGGGATATCGATATTCAGCCGGGTAGAGCCGCCTCCGCAGCCGGTCAACACCCGTTCTCCGCCGATGATATCGAAGACCTTGAACTCAATCGGTTCCCGGAGTGGAACGAGGCCGATAACGACCGTCATGCCACGCGGCGCCGACATGAAATACCCCTGTTTCAGGGCTGAGGCACTGCCGACGGTCACGAATACCGTATCGGCTCCCCGGCCGTGCGTCAGATTCTTAACAGCAGCAATCGGGTCCTTTTCTTTGGCTGAATTGACCGTGTGAGTGGCTCCGAATTTCTTCGCCAGTTCCAGCTTGCTGTCGAGGATGTCCACCGCAATCACCGGGTAAGCGCCGCTGAGGGCGGCAAACTGAATGGCATTCAGTCCGACGCCTCCTGTCCCCATTATCAGCACGCTTTGCAGGGTTTTGATATCCGCCCGGTTCACCACTGCACCGTAGCCGGTCAGGACGCCGCAGGAAATCAGGGCTGCTTTATCGAGCGGCATATCAGCCGGTATTTTCACCACCTGGCGTTCGGAAACGACGGTATACTCGGCGAACCCTCCGACCGGGCCGGCCATCGGAGCCAGATATGTTCCCGATTTTGTCTTGTGGTGCGGCGGAACCGGAGCCGCATTTTCACAGAAATGCGGCCAGCCGATGGTACAGTAATAGCAGTGGCCGCATCCCGAGGGTGTCGTCGAAAGGATGACCGGGTCACCGGCTTTAACAGTGGTGACTCCTTTCCCGACTTCTTCGACCCACCCTGATGTCTCGTGGCCGGGCACGCCGGGAAGCCTTCCGGGCAGGTCTCCGGATATGCAGTGCAGGTCCGAATGACAGACGGCTGTCGCGTATACCTTTACCTTAACTTCACCCTCTCCCGGCGGATCGATATCGACTTCTTCAACTGATAGCGGTTTCCCAAATTCATAACATACCGCTGCTTTCATAACTACCTCCTGATTAATAAACGGAATAATACTGCGTTTCCGATTAGTATAGTATCTTGAGTATAGAATTACCAGCCTTGCAGATGAAAAAAAAACGGGGCGCCTTTCGAAGGCGCCCCGTCACAGGTTTTCCGGTTACTCCGTAACGGTCATCGCTTCACCCAGTGTTTCGCCTTTGATATCCGACTGGTAGTAGGAATATGCCTGAGACGTTACTGCCTGAGCTTTTACCGGATAGAGGGCTTTGACATAAAAATCGAAAGTGACCCTGTCTCCGGGGAGCAGATTTTCGATATAGAAAATCACCTTTCTGCCGGCGGTTTCGAAGCGCTTGATATTATCGTCAGCTTCGACAACGGCCGCAATCGACTCGGTTACCGGGGCAAAACCAGTCGGCACCGAAACGTCGAGGACGGTCATGCCGGCTTCGATGTACTCCGGGGGATTGAACTGAAGGTTAACCGAGACTTTCACAAGGTCGTTCACCGACACGCTAGTGACGTCATACCTGACATCGACCTTGAGGATTTCAGTCTGTTCTCCGGTTTCGGCTTCGGGCAGGTTGTACCGTTTTACCGTCTGGGCAATTGCTTCTCCGTCACCGGTTACCTTCAGGGAAACCCTTTCATTCACCGGAAGCTGGACAATTTGCAGGACATCGTAGTTATCCCGGTTGATGTTCAGGCTGGAAACGCTTTCTCCGGCAGTAATGGTAACGTGCAGGTCGACATCAGCCCGAATTCCTGCCGAATACTCAGTAAGTGCCTGCAGGGCAATCACGGTATCCTGCGTTGAGCCATAGCCTCCGTAGGCATTTCTTTGAGTAGCCAGCCACTTGGCTGCCCGCGAGGCATTCAAGGCATCACCGTGAAGATTGACCGCCATCATCGCGTACCCGGTTATCTCGATATCGGCCGTTTTCTGTTCGGGCATGTAGAATCTTTCTTCTTCGGGAACAACCGGTCGAACGTCCCCGCCGTTGCTCCAATGAAGACCGTTTTCATCGTCGATGGCAATTTCCATCAACCGGTCATACGCCTCTACGGCATTGTCGCTTTCGGCCCTTCCGAGGGCGCAGGAGGTTATCGCCAGGGAATAGGCGTCTTCAATATCATCGAGTTGTCTTTCCAGGTACCCGGTCGCTTTGCCGGCGGCTGTTGTCTCCCCGGCCTCCAACAGGGCGATGGTAACAAAAGCAGTCAGGGCATCTCTGCCCTGGAGGCCTCCCAGCATTTCCTGGTGATGAACGAATCCCACCTGGTCGAAGGAACCATCGCTGTTCTGGTGAGATACTATCCAGTCGGCTGCTTCATCGAGGACGGCTTTATCGATATACATGAGGTCCTTTGCTTCGGCGAAGCTCTTGAGGACGAAGGCGGTCAGGAAGAGGCTGCCCGTTTCATCGCTTTCGCCGAAGGCTGAGAAGCTGCCGTCCGAGTGCCGGTAGGTCAACTGCCGCTGGTACCCGGTAATCATTAGTTTCTCGTCTTTCGCCATGATTTCCGGTTTCAACTGGCCGCTTTCCTCGAGATATTTTGTTATGTAAACATCAGGCGCAAAGACAATCATGTTCTGCTCGCCGCAACCGAACGGCATCTGGATAAGGCCGTCGAGGCCGTCAATGGTCTGAGTAAGGTAACTGCCGGTCAGCGCCAGGTACGCCCTGCCTGAATCCGGGACGACGAAAGAAGGTAACGACAAATCGAACTCCCGCTCCAGCCCCGGAGAAAGAACGATGTTCTCAACCTCTTCCCTGGCTACTCCTTCGGGTTCGACGATTATCGTCTTAATGATGGCGTCGGCCGCTTCCGTACTCCGGGCGGTTATTTTTACTTCGTTCACACCTATTGTTTTCGTTCGAATTCTGAAATCGACTCCGCCGACTTCGTCCGCCGCCACCGTTACCGCCTTGCGGTCATCGTCGAGTAACTGGAACCAGTCCGATTCTTCGATTTCCACCACCACTTCCTGTGGTTTATCGAGATAGTTATAAACTGCCACGCTTATTGGAAATTCTTCGCCCCGTATCGTCGAGTAAGGGAGGTCGACAGTGACGAAGAACGGCTGAAAGGCAACCAGAGAGTCTTCAGCCACTCCCAGTCCTTTCTCTTTCGAGATTGCAACTGCCCGCAGCATCCAGGTCGTAATCGAATCCGGCACTTCCACATCGAGGGATGCTTGTCCCTTAGCATCGGTGGTTATCGTTTGCCAGAGCCATGTTTCCGGGAAGAATTGTCTGACCCTTTGTACCTCAGCCAGCCCTTCAACTGAGATTGCGGACGGTGGCATCTCAACGGTTACCTGGGGAGCCGGTACCGGCATCCCGTCAGCGGCTTCTTCCGCCAGCCAGATACCTCCTTTATTACGCCCCCCTACCATTATCTCTCTCTCGTATTTTTTCCCTTCGGGAATGGTACTGTTGCTGAGTACAACCACTCCCGCCTCGTCGAAAACATCGAGCGCCCCTCTCGTCGTGATGGAGGGGTAAATCGACACCGAATGCAACTCCACCTGCGGTGTCATGTACAATTTTTCAAGCTCGTCGAAGACCTGCTGGAGGTTCAGCCGGTTTTCCGCCAGGATGAAGACCGATTTGTCGACCGCGGCAATTCCGACCAGTGACATCCCTTCGGTTTGTATATCGACTGCGATATTATCTCCGGGTGCGGCTTCTTCAGTGCTGAACTCAGCCGTCACCGAATGGGGGTAATCAGCCGTGACATTAAAAGGTATGTAGTCAGCCGCCACTTCGCTGTTGGGAAGAATCTGGTATACCAGCAACCGTGAAGAAGGCGCCATCACCGGCGACGTTTTAATGGTGATTTCGTTATTCCTGGTATAATCCGAGAAAACCACCCTGCCTCTTGAAACGACTTCATAGTAGAAACGGGAAGCTTCCCGGGTGGAATATACCTTGAAACTGATTTCTTCTCCCATTACGGGCGTCCCCTGGCTGGTCTGCTCGACATGCAGGAAATTCCCTGACGGCGAGTAGGCAGCCACCAGTTCGAGCGTCTCGGAGGCTTGTTGCTTCGAATCGTTCGTTCTGGCCTCGATGGTCATAGCCACGCTCGTTGAAGGAGGAGTGATATCAATCAAGGCTTTGCCTTTGACGGTCTGCACGGTTTGCGTATCCGAACCGACCTGACCGTAATTCTCGTCCAGGAATGAGATATTGACCGTCACTGCCGATTTCACCTACAAGGGCATTCGCGCCCAGCGA
>CAYXEG010000129.1:0-9436 GCA_964463875.1 uncultured Dehalococcoidales bacterium | reverse complement strand
GGTATTTCGTACCCTTTTTTTCACCGTTTTTTCCACTGGTTCAGGCTCAACTCCCGATGAAATTAATATATTTTAACAAATGTTACTCGAATTTATGTAAAAGGGGTTGACAAAACAAAGATAGTAGTGCAAAATGGTAAATATTGGTGAATTATGGTAAATTGTGGTGTAGAGTAACACCCGCAAAGAGAACAACCAGAAATGTTTTTAGGCGAATTCGAATACAAGATAGACGAAAAGGGCAGAGTCCCCATCCCGCCTAAGTTCCGAAAGGACCTCAAAGACGGTGTGGTTCTCACCAGCGGCCCTGAAAAGTATATCATCGCCTACTCGCTCACGGAATGGAATAAACTGGCTGCCTCACTGGGAAGCGATACCCTGGCCGCCAGCAAAATGAGAAGACTCAACCGTGCGTTTTTCGCCACGGCCTTTAATTTAACAATAGATAATCAGGGAAGAATCGCCCTGCCTGTCCCATTGCGTGAGTATGCGGGAATCGGAGACGAACTCGTCATCGCGGGTGTTAACACCTACCTCGAATTATGGAATAAAGAGCAGTGGGAAGCGGAGAAAGCGATAAGTCAGGAACAGGCCTGGCAGATTATCGAAAGCATGGAAAGACGTTAGGAAATCTGAAATGATTTCACCTGCTCATATTCCGGTACTAATTGAAGAGGTTATCCAGGGACTGGCAGTACAGCCGGGAGGCCGGTATGTAGATTGCACCCTTGGTGCCGGCGGACATGCTGCAGCGATTCTCGAACACATCCGTCCCGGGGGCCAGTTGCTGGGTATCGATGCCGATCCGAACGCCATCATGACGGCCAGGAAACGGCTGAAAGACTACCGTAACTCAATCATGCTGGTCAACGATAATTTCGTCAATCTCAAGTCTATCTGCTATAAATATGACTTCATCCCCGTTCACGGGGTACTGCTCGACCTCGGCCTCTCGTCGATGCAACTGAATGAAGCCGGCCGGGGCTTCAGTTTTCAGACGAACGCCCCGCTCGATATGCGGTTCAGCCCGGACCAGGAAACTACCGCTGCCGATATCGTGAACGGCTACCCGGAAGAAGAACTGGCCGGCATTATCCGGCTGTACGGAGAAGAAAGCTCGGCGCGAAGAATCGCCGGCGCCATCGTTGCGGCAAGGCCGGTCGAAACAACCTTCGAACTGGTCGGTATCATCGAAAAAGTCGCCGGTAAGAGACAGGGAAAAATCCATCCGGCAACCAAGACCTTCCAGGCCCTGCGAATCGCCGTTAACAAGGAACTCGAACATCTTGAGCAGACACTCCGGCAGGCGCTTGATATCCTCGGCTTCGAAGGCAGGCTGGTCGTCATCAGCTATCATTCGCTGGAAGATAGGATTGTCAAACAGTTCTTCCAGCTCGAATCGAAAAACTGTATCTGCCCGCCCGAGGTACCGGTATGTACCTGCGGACACAAGGCAAGCCTTCGGCAGCTCAACAAGAGAGTCATTACTCCTTCACCCGAAGAACTCTCGAGCAATCCCCGCAGCCGCAGTGCCCGGATGAGAGTCGTCGAACGAATCGTCTCTCCCGAAGAACGGTTCAGCATTATCGAGAAACTTTGTTCGGAAACGGATACCGAATCGAAGGGTAATGTCTGGAAAAAGCCGGCGCTGCTGAAAAAGTTACGGAAAACGTACGCGGTAATCTAAGAATCTTCACCCCGCCGCCGTACCGAAAATACTACCGGAGAATACCACAAATGAAAAGGGAGATAAAGAATAAGCATCTAAGATAAACAAAGGGGGTTTTCACATGTGAAAATTCATCTAGCTCGCAGAAACAAAAAAATCTGGATAAAAGGAGGGGGTTAATGAGAAATCGGAACTTAGTAGTCTCCATTGATGTTGGGACAACCAAGATATGTACCACAATCGCAGAAGCAACTGATAGCCACAGAATCCAGGTAGCCGGTGTCGGCATCTCACCGTCGAATGGACTGCACAAAGGATTGGTGGTCAACATCAATGAAGCAAAAGAGGCAATCCGAGAGTCCGTAAGGAAAGCAGAGCAAGCAAGTGGTTATAAAGTAGAATCAGCCTATGTCGGGGTAACGGGAAGACATGTAACTTCCCTGAACAACCAGGGGGTCGTTGCCATTACCCGCAATGACCGGCTGGTCAGGCCCGACGATCTGAAGAGGGTTCTTCAGAATGCCCAGAGTATTAAAGTGCCGAGTGACAGAAAACTTCTTCATGTCATTCCGAGACACTACGCCGTTGACGGTCAGTCCGGCGTGAAAAACCCGGTCGGCATGCACGGTTTCCGCCTCGATGTGGAAACTCATGTCATTACCGCCGCCGTCGCCTCAATTCAGAACATGACGAAATGTATCAGGGGTATCGGTATTGAAATTGATGACCTGGTACTCGAACCCCTGGCCAGCGGCGAATCCGTGCTGACCGAAGATGAAAAACAGGTTGGTGTCGTCCTGGCCGATATCGGCGGCGGAACCACCGATGTTGCCATCTTCAAGGATGGCAGTATCTGGCATACCGCCATTCTGCCCGTCGCCGGATACCAGATGACCAGGGATGTTGCCATCGGCCTCGGCCTTCCTTTCGAGGTTGCCGAAGAAATGAAGAAGAAGTATGGCAGCCTCATACCGGTCTACGAAGGCGCGGAATCCGACCCGATATCCAAGAACGGCCATGGTATCTCGTACCAGGACCTCTCTGAGATAATCAGAGCCCGTATCGAAGAAATTCTCAGGCTGATTACACTCGAATTACCACGCTCGAACTATGAATCGGTGGTACCCGCCGGACTGGTACTTACCGGTGGTAGTTCAAACCTGCCCGGCATCGATATGCTGGGACGGGAAATGCTTCGCATTCCGGTCAAGGTCGGCAGCCCGGTTAACATACCCGGAATCAGTGATGCCCTTTGCGATCCTGCGTATGCTACCAGTGTCGGCCTGACTCTTTGGGGGGCAAAGTACAAGAAACCGCAAAACGTAAAACCTTTCAAGTTCAATTTCGGAATCAAAAAAATCGCAACCCAGTTAAAGAATCTTTTCAGCTAGATGATAACTAATATAAAAATGAAAATGAATGAGTTGATAAAAGGAGGAGGAGATGGCTAAATCAAGTTTTACCTTAAATCCGGCCAAAATTAAGGTTATCGGTCTCGGCGGCGGTGGCTGCAATGCCGTAACCAGAATGGTCCAGGAGAATATTCAAGGCGTCGAATTTATCGCTATGAACACGGATGCCCAGGCTATGGCCCTTACGGAAGCCCCTACCCGTATCCAGCTTGGCGAACGTTTAACAAGGGGACTCGGTGTCGGAGGCGACCACACACTCGGACAGAAAGCCGCCGAAGAAAGCCGTGACGATCTCAAGAGTGTCGTTTCCGGCGCAGATATGGTATTCATTACCGCCGGTATGGGCGGTGGAACCGGTACCGGTTCAGCGCCTGTCGTAGCAGAAATTGCAAAGCAGAGCGGGGCCCTGACAATTGCTGTCGTAACCAAACCGTTCTCGTTCGAAGGCCACAATCGTATGGCCGTCGCCGATGATGGCATTAACAACCTGATGGACAAGGTCGATACCCTCATTATTATTCCCAACGATAAACTGCTTGAAATGTGCGACCAGAAAACGGCCGTCGATTCAGCTTTCAAGATGGCTGACGATGTCCTTCGCCACGGCGTTCAGGCAATCTCCGAAGTCATTACGGTACCCGGCGTCATCAACCTCGACTTCGCCGACGTCAATAAAGTCATGAAAGACTCCGGTCCCGCCTGGATGTCCATGGGCAGCGGCCGAGGCCAGAACCGGGCTGTCGACGCCGCCAAAGCCGCCCTTTCAAGCCCGCTTCTCGATGCTTCCGCCAGCGGCGCAAAAGGCGTCCTCTTCAATATCGTCGGTGACGCCAGCCTGACACTGTTCGAGGTCAACGAAGCCGCCGAGGTTATCCGGCAGGCAGTCGATCCGGAAGCGAACATTATCTTCGGCGTCGCCCATGACCCCGGTATGGAAAACGAGATTAAAATTACCCTTATCGCTACCGGATTCGCCACGACGAATGCCCCTGTCGACCTGGCCAAGGACGAGGAAATGACCGAGTTCCTTACCACCCTGAAAACCAGGGAAGACGAACTCGATGTTCCGTCATTCCTGCGCCGCCGGCCTCTCTTTAACCATCGCCGGCAAACCGCAGCTCCGGCTTACAAGCCGCACAAATCCATGTCCGCCAACTAGGGGCGGCAAATACAATTGAATAGTATCTTACTGTAAAGGGTGGGTTTCAGAAAGCAGCTCAGGCTGCCCGCAGGGCCGGTTGCCAAAAGGGCAGTTGTGTCTTTACGCGCAGCCTGATTTGTTGAATCGAATTAGACGTGATGTTCACGCAGTTTACTTGTTGTCACTGAGTACTCCACGGGCTTTTATCGACTCATTTTGGTGGTTTTCCGAGTACTCACCCCCCTTTATCCCCCCTCTCATGCGGTCGGCATATTTGCTCTGCGACAAATAAACTGCGTGGGAGGGGGAATTTTTTTTCAATCACAAACTACTCACACCCGCATTCACCCTTTTCCCCTCCTTCTGTAGAATATCCTTTTTTCTTATTAACAACTCCCTTGACAAGTACTACATATTGTGGTATTTTTGTTTGTCATGCTATATGGTGTAGGTATTTAGATGAATTGCCCCTATTGCGGCCACAGTGATTCAAAGGTAATCGATTCCCGTGACACCGTCGACGGTATCCGCCGTCGCCGCCAGTGCCTCGGTTGTAACGAACGCTTTACCACCTATGAACGATTGCAGCCGGTCAGTATCTACGTCATCAAGAAAGACCACCGGCGCGAGGAATTCAATAAGGAAAAACTCCTTTCGGGGATACGGAAAGCCTGTGAAAAACGGCCGCTTCCTACCGGCGCTATCGACCGGATGGTCGAAGATATCGAATCCGAGATTGAAGGATTGAATAAAGCCGAGATTCCTACGACCGCTATCGGCGACATGGTCATGAAACGGCTCAAGAACCTTGACTATATCGCCTATATCAGGTTCGCCAGCGTCTACCGGGATTTCACCGATATCACCGCCCTCAAGCGTGAAATCGATAATCTTGTCAGCGACGAACCGGAGAAACCAGGCCCGACCAGCCAGTTGCCGCTTATTCCCGGCGAGCCAACCGAAACAAAAAAACCAAGGCACAGGAGCCGCAGATGAGTGACGAGCAAACTCCGAAAAACCGAAACACCGGCGAACTGGACCATACCGATATTCTGAAAGCGGTCGTCGCCGACGCCGAATCGATGGGACTGCGCGATAAGGATAAGATTGAACAGCTTACCATGAGGGTTATCGAGCGCCTGGAGCAGTTACGAAAGCCGCTTCCGGGCATGGAAGACCTGGTACCGAAACACAAATTAACGGTCCGAAGAACCCCGAGCCGGGCTGAAATCCAGGCAATCGTAAAAGAAATTATGAATTCGAACGAAGAAGATAAAAGCAAAATCGAAACGGAAAAAACACCCTTGAATAACCATAAAGAAAACAACCGAAAACCCGACAGCGAAGAAAAGGAGACCGAACCAATGAGAGAACAGGCTACCCGACCCAGGCGAAAAGCGCGTGCCCCCAAAGGCCTTCAGCTCAGTGAAAACGCGCTTCGTGTCCTTGAAAAACGATATCTTCAGAAAGACAGGGATGGTAAACCCGTCGAAAAACCGGAAGAACTCTTCCGCCGCGTTGCCCGTGCCATCGCCGCCGCAGAAAAGATGTATGACCCGGACGCGGATACCACCGAAATCGAAGACGAATTTTACCGGATAATGACCGGCCTGGAATTCCTGCCTAATTCCCCGACGCTGATGAACGCCGGCCGCGAACTGGGGCAGCTTTCCGCCTGTTTCGTCCTGCCTATCGAGGATTCCATGGAATCCATTTTCGACGCCGTCAAAAACACCGCCCTGATTCACAAGAGCGGCGGCGGTACCGGGTTTTCCTTTACCCGGCTGCGGCCGGAATCCGACCGGGTCGGTTCGACCGGCGGTGTCGCCAGCGGCCCTATTTCCTTCATGAAAGCCTTCGATGCCGCCACCGATGTCATCAAGCAGGGCGGCATGCGCCGCGGCGCTAATATGGCAATCCTCAACGTCGACCACCCCGATATCGAAAAATTCATCACCGCCAAGTCGGATATGGTTTCGCTGACCAACTTTAACCTGTCCGTCGCCGTCACCGAAGAATTCATGGAAGCGGTGAAAGCAGACGCCGATTTCGACCTGATAAACCCCCGCACCAAAGAAAAACAGAGAACGATTAAAGCGAAAGCCCTGTTCGACAAGATTGTCGACCTCGCCTGGAAGACCGGTGACCCGGGAATCGTTTTCATCGACAGAATCAATGAATACAATCCCACTCCCCTCCTTGGGAAAATTGAAAGTACCAACCCCTGCGGCGAGCAACCGCTGCTTCCTTATGAATCGTGCAACCTCGGCTCGATTAACCTGAGCCGCATGGTTAAAGTTACCGCCGGGCTTCCGGAAATCGATTACGAAAAACTGGTTGAAACCATCCGGCTGGCCGTCAGGTTCCTCGATAACGTCATCGACGTCAACCGGTTCCCGCTCGAGGAAATCGCAAATATGACCCGAACCACCAGGAAAATTGGCCTCGGTATCATGGGCTTCGCCGATATGCTGATTCAGCTCGGTATTCCTTACAATTCCGAAGAAGCCATCAACATCGCCGAAGAAATCATGCGATTCGTCAATGACGAAGCCATGAAAGCCTCGGCTGCTCTTGCAGAAACACGCGGGGTGTTTCCTGCCTTCGAAGGCAGTATCTACGACAGACCGGGCGAACTTCGTGTCCGGAATGCCTCCTGCACCACTATCGCTCCCACCGGCACCCTCAGCATTATCGCCGGCTGCTCCAGCGGTATCGAACCGATCTTTGCTCTCAGTTATATTCATAACATTCTCGACGGCGCCAATATGCTCGAAGTTAACCCCTTCTTCGAAAAAGACGCCCGCAACCAGGGCTTCTACAGCGAGGAACTGATGAAAAAACTCGCCGCCGGAACCCGGCTTCATGACTTCGACGAAGTTCCCGGCGATATCAAAGACCTGTACGTAACGGCGCATGATATCACCCCCGAGTGGCATGTAAGAATGCAGGCGGCTTTCCAGAAATCGACCCATAACGCTGTTTCGAAAACCGTCAACTTCCCGGAAACCGCCACCCGCGAGGATATTGCAAAAGTCTACATGCTGGCCCACGAGGAAAACCTGAAAGGCATCACCATCTACCGCGACAAGAGCCGCGATTTCCAGCCGCTCAGCACCACCCCGGGCGAGAAGAAAGAGGAACCTTCCTCTGTCAGGACCGGCATCACTCCCCGCGAACGGCCGAAAGTCACCTCCGCAACTGTCGAGGAAGTCATGACCGGCTGCGGCGGCATTTACGTGACCGTCGGCTCCGACGAATACGGCATCTGCGAAGTCTTCCTCAACCTGGGCAAGAGCGGCGGCTGCGCCTCGGCCCAGCTTGAAGCTATCGGACGGCTGATATCAATATCTCTCAGAGCCGGTATTAAAATAGAATCCATTATCAAGCAGCTTCGCGGCATTCGCTGCCCGTCTATCGCCTGGTACGAGGGAAAATCGATTCTTTCCTGCGCGGACGCCATTGCCACCGTCCTCGAAAAACATACAAAGGACGATTCCCCGAAAGAAACGAAATCGGCGTCGAACACCAGCAACCTGCAGAACCTCAGCGTCACCCGCAATGTCGGCGGGCAATGCCCCGAATGCGGTAACCTCCTCACCTACCAGGAAGGCTGCTTCGTCTGCCGCGGCTGCGGCTATACCAAGTGCTAGAATATTTCTGAAACGTTCCCTCTCCCCTCCGCGGGAGAGGGTTAGGGTGAGGGGGCTGCGAAATAAAAACAGGACAATAAAAAATATGAACGAAAAAATCGGATTTATCGGCCTCGGTATCATGGGCAGGCCGATGTCTCTCAACCTCCTCAAAGCCGGCTTCGATGTCACCGTCTGCAACCGAACCGAATCAAAAACAGATGAACCCTGCTCGAAAGGCGCTTGTAAAGCCGCTTCCCCCGCCGAAGTCGCGGAGAATTGCCCGGTAATCATTACCATCGTCTCCGATACGCCGGACGTCGAAAGCGTCATTCTCGGGAAAAACGGCGTCATCGAAGCGGCCAAACCTGGCTCGGTGGTCATCGATATGAGCACTATCTCCCCTGAAGCTACCCGCCGTATCGCTGCCCGCCTGAAGGAAAAAGGCGTCGCCATGCTCGATGCCCCGGTCAGCGGCGGTGAGCAGGGAGCCATCGACGCCACCCTCTCCATCATGGTCGGCGGTGAAAAAGACGTCTTCGAACGCTGCCTCCCCGTCCTCCGGGCAATGGGGAAAAACATTATCCATGTCGGCCCGAACGGCAGCGGCCAGACCGTCAAGCTGGTCAACCAGATTCTCGTCTCCGGCACCCTCAACAGCATCGTTGAAGCCCTCGTTTTCGCGAAAAAGTCAGACGTCGACCTCGTGAAAACTATCGACGCCGTCAAAGGCGGCGCCGCCGCCTCCTGGCAGCTCTCCAACCTCGCTCCGAAAATCATCGAGCGGGATTTCAACCCCGGCTTCATGATTGACCTGATGGTCAAAGACCTCAACCTCGTCACCGGCAGCGCCGGCGAAATGGGACTGGAACTCCCCGTGACCGAAATCATCAAAAAGATGTATAAGGAATTGCAGTCCGAAGGAGAAGGCAGAAACGGCACCCAGGCGCTCATCAAAGCCCGTGAAAAAACCGCCGGAATAACGGTAGTAAAATAGGAATATACAACAATTACAACGCAGGTATATATTCGCTGATGCATAAAAATCCCTCTCAATCTCCCTTTTAAAGGGAGAAGCTGAACCATCTACCTCACTTCACACTACCGAAGAGGGATTTTTAAGACAAACTCAATAAGAAGGATTTAACGATTTCTTATATTAATCTCGTCCAAGCAGGAAACCAAACAAATAACTACCAAAGGACAAAAATGATAATCCATGAAACTCCGCAACAGTCTTCGATCCCGAATCCCGGTGTCGGTTCCTCCTACGGCAACGGCATCGCCAGACTCGGCAAATACTTTCTGTATCTGCTCCTGATTGTCCTCGTCTCCGCTGCGTTCGGCATACCTTCCTATATCGCCGCTTTTCTCACCTACACCGACCTGAATTACGCCATACTGTCCGTTATTCTCTATGCGTACAGCTTTTTTGTCCTCGCTCCCGTTGAATACGGCATGTCGTTCGCCTTTCTCAAGGCGGCCCGGGATGAGCAGCCTTCGGTTGCCGACCTCGGTATCGTGCTGAAAAATTACTGGAATATTTTCTGCGATTTCCTCTGGTATAAAAATTCCGCCCTGA
>CAYXEG010000128.1:2953-9507 GCA_964463875.1 uncultured Dehalococcoidales bacterium | reverse complement strand
CTTCGTCCCCTCGTTTAACGGCCTGGGGGCGCCCCACTGGGATATGTACGCCCGGGGGATGATATACGGACTGACGCAGGGAACAAGCCGGGAACACATCGTCCGGGCAACCCTCGAATCGATTGCTTTCCAGGCGAAAGACGTCATCGAAGCCATGAAAGCCGAAGCCGGACTGGCAGTGCCGGAACTGAGGGTCGACGGCGGCGGTTCCGCCAATAAATTTCTCATGCAGTTCCAGGCAGATATCCTCGGCATTCCGATTCAGGTCTCATCGGTTGCGGAAACGACGGCACTCGGGGCGGCCTGGCTGGCCGGTCTCGCAACCGGGTTCTGGACAGATACCGGTGAAATCTCCCGAAAGTGGAAAGCCTCGGTTATCTATATGCCATTGATGACAGCCGACCGGAGAGACGTCCTCTATGACGGCTGGAAACAGGCGGTGAAAAGGGTATCCGGACTTAATAGTCCGTAAAAACCTTGCCGCACTGTAAAATGGGTGTATTCCGCCGTTTTCGGGAGGTAAACTCATGCTGTCAGTCAAGAAATGTTGACGAATAGTCTCTCTGTGCAGTTCTCCCGGTTTCATTAGCTGTCTGAGCGAGTCATTGCCGCTCTCAGCCTTTTTGACGCATGACATAATCATTGGTATACTAAAAGAGCAAGTTTAAATAGTAAGTTCCTCCGGATTGCTTAGACGTGGTCTGGACAACCTGAACCAATGCTAAGGGAGTAACGACAACTAAATAAATTTCCTCTGTCCCGGGGCACCTGTTTCCCGCCTTTTTTCATTTTCTTACGCAGTCGACGGGGATATTGTTTTCCATTTGCTGCCGTTTTGTTCGCAGAGAGAATATTCAGGGGAGTACTATGCCTGTGCAAGATACCATTATTTCATGTAAAAATGTCTGGAAAGTTTTCGGGACTGACCCGGTCAGTATCGTCAGCCTGCCCGACGAAGAGTCGGACAAGCAGAAAGTGCTCGATTCGACCGGCCACGTTATCGCCGTGAAAGACGTTTCGTTCGATATCGTCCCGAATGAGATATTCGTCGTCATGGGGCTGTCCGGCAGCGGTAAATCGACACTGGTGCGACTTATCAACCGGCTCATCGAACCGACCGCCGGGCAGATACTCATCGACGGCAATGACGTCGCCCGGATGGATACCGAACAACTCAGGAAACTCCGGCGCTATAAACTGAGCATGGTTTTCCAGAATTTCGGTCTGTTGCCGCATCGGACCGTCGAGGAAAACGTCGGATTCGGCCTGGAAATCCGGGGCGAGCACGGCCGGAAAAAGGAAGAGAAGATAGCTCAGGCGCTGGCGTTAGTCGGCCTCCAGGGATGGGAAAAAAGCATGACCCACGAACTGAGCGGCGGCATGCAGCAGAGGGTAGGCCTGGCCAGAGCGCTGGCCTCCGATACCGAGATTCTACTGATGGACGAACCGTTCAGCGCTCTCGACCCGCTTATCCGCCGCCAGATGCAGGATGAATTCATCAACCTGCGCGATACGGTGAACAAGACGGTGGTATTCATTACCCATGACCTGGCCGAAGCCCTCAAGCTGGGCAGCCGGATTGCCATCATGAAAGATGGAGTGGTCGTTCAGCTCGGCACGCCGATGGAAATCGTCACCAATCCGGCTGACGACTATGTACGGGATTTCGTCCAGGACGTATCACGGGGCGACGTCCTGCCGGCAAGCAGTATTATGCGGCGTCCCCGCGTCCGGGTACGGGAAGGAACTAATCTGGAATCGGTGGTAAAAAATATGAAAGATCGAGGCGAAGATTACGCTTTCGTAACCGACATGTTCGGCCGGTTACAGGGAGTCGTAACCATATCGCAGGCGGAGGCTTCGCTCGAAGAAGGAAAGACGAGTCTCACCGACATCATGCAGCGCGAGTTCCCGAGCACGTCATCGGACAGCAAGCTCAACGAATGCCTGCCGTTAATCGCCGAAGGGGAAATCCCGCTGCTCATCCTGGATGAACGGCGCCACCTGCTTGGCGTCATTACCAGGAAAGAGCTCATCGATGCTCTACAGTCCGGCAACAACGACACCAGCGTAGCCGTGGAGTAAATATACAGGTTTCAGAGATAAAAATATGAAAGATACCAGTAAGAATATTAACTATACGATAACCGAAGAAGTCGCCCCTGTAAAACCGGGGTTGTGGCAGCGCCTCACCGGGTGGAAAAACGGTAAAAAAATACCAACCTCCGGCAAGATACTGCTTACGCTGGCTCTCTTCGGTATGCTGATGGGAATATCGGTGATACTCTACATCGTAATTCCCGCCGACGGCATGGCACGGGTAGCCATCGATTTTCCGAAAGAATGGAATTTCGGCTGGGACGTTATCAAGTTCATCGATACCATCGTCGAGTGGGTTGTCATCCACTGGGACCCGTTCTTCACCATAATCAATCGGGTACTGCTGCACGGCATTCTGCTGCCACTGGAGAAGTATTTCCTCTGGCTGCCGTGGTGGTCGATTCTCGTCATCACCGGACTGCTTGCATGGAGAACGGTCAGTCTGCGATTCGGGTTGACATCAGTCGGATTTCTGCTGCTCATCAGCCTGGCGGGATTGCTTGATTTGGCTTCCCAGACACTGGCCATCACCCTGACTTCAGCTATGATATGCGTCATCGTCGGGCTGCCGCTCGGTATCATTGCCGCCCGAAGTGACCGGTTCAACAATACGATACGGCCGATTCTCGACGGTATGCAGACGATGCCTAGTTTCGTGTACCTGATACCGGCTTTGATGCTGTTCGGCATCGGCCGGGTACCGGCGGTCATCGCCACCTGTATCTATGCCATACCGCCGATTATCCGCCTGACCAGTCTTGGTATCCGGCAGGTGGACAGTTCAGTCGTCGAGGCTTCAAGGTCGTTCGGCACCACCGCCTGGCAGTTGTTACGCAAGGTCCAGGTACCGATGGCATTGCCGACGATACTGGCCGGGTTGAACCAGACAATCATGATGGCTCTGGCAATGGTAGTTATCGCCTCGATGATTGGCGCAACCGGCATGGGAACAGAAATCCTGCTCGGCATCAGCCGTCTGCAAGTCGGCAGAGGCGTTCTGGCAGGACTGGGTATCGTCTTCATGGCAATCATTCTCGACCGCATCAGCCAGGGTTTCGCCAATCGTCCGAAGAGTTCGACTTCCGCCAGGTAAGCAAGGCTGTTAACCATAAACAAACTGATACTTTCGAAAGGAGGTGAAACAACGTAAGTAAACACCAGATATTCTTGAACCGGCGGTGAACTTACCGTTGAGAAAGATTTTTACCAAAGGAGGTAACTATATTGAGAAACAAAATACGAATCCTGAAAAAATTCATGCTGCTGGCATTAGCACTGGTTCTGGTCATCCCGTTCATGACCGGCTGCTCAGGCGACACGGAAGAAGCAAAACCGACAATTAAGTTTTGTGACCGTCAATGGGAATCGGTATGGCTGGCGAATGCCCTGGCTCAATATATCATCGAAGAAGGGTACGGTTATCCGACCGAGGTAACCCAGATGGACACTGCGGTGGCGCAGGTGGCGATTGTCAAGGGA
Organism: uncultured Dehalococcoidales bacterium; assembly: GCA_964463875.1. Classification (GTDB taxonomy): domain Bacteria; phylum Chloroflexota; class Dehalococcoidia; order Dehalococcoidales; family UBA2162; genus MGML01. The sequence goes on along the minus strand of CAYXEG010000128.1, from coordinate 5,928 downwards.
GAAATAGACCTTGATATGGAAGCCTGGCAGCAGAACACACCCGAATGGTACGAAGAGCAGACTGCGGCTGGCACTATCGAAACGCTTGGCTACAGTCTTGAAGGAGGCCCTCAGTTCTGGTGCATTCCACAGTGGGTCCATGACGAGTATGGTATCACCACCGTCGAAGACATGAAAGACCATTGGGAACTGTTTAAAGACCCGGAAGACCCGACGAAAGGGCTGTTCATCAACAGCATGGTCGGGTGGGCATGTACTGAAATTAACGAAATCAAATTCGAAGCCTACGGGCTCGATGAATACTATAACGTGATTACCCCGGGTACATCCGGCGCGGAAATGGCGGCAATGGCCGGCCCGCAGATGAAAAACGAGCCGGTATTCGGCTACTACTGGTCGCCGACCCCCCTGATGGGCATGTACGACTGGTACATTCTCGAAGAACCTGTTTACAACGACGCCGTCTGGGCTAAAATTTCGGCAGCAGTCGCCGACCCGTCAATCAGGCCAATCGATGAAGCCTGTGCCTACGAAAGCATTCCGCTGGCGATACTCGCCCATAAAGACCTCCGCGCCAAGGCGCCGGACGTAACCGCCATGCTCGGGAAATTCGAAGTCGGTCTCGACCGCTGTAACCGGACGCTGGCCTGGGCGGAAACCAACGAAGTCCAGGACTGGGAAAAAGCGGCTGTCTGGTACCTGAGAGAGTTTGACAGCCACTGGAAGACCTGGGTACCGACCGACGTCTATACGAAAATTAAAGCCGCTCTCAACACTTATGGCTCCCTGCCCTAAGCGGGTAACAGCGCGTTGTGTCGATGATGCCGGAGCGGTTGCTCCGGCATCTCTCTTTTTGAACGGAGGTAATATAATAGAAGAGTCTGGAAGAAGGAAGAAATCGGCATTTATCTTGACACCCGGCTTCAATAACTGGTAGAATTCAAAGGTTTGTGCTATCATTAGATAGTCGGGACCGGCTTAAGGCTGGTTCCGTTCAATTTTCAAATAAGGAGACCTGAAATTTACGCGATAATTGAGACCGGCGGCAAGCAGTACAAGGTCACATCCGGACAGGTCGTCGACGTTGACCGGATGAATGCCTTCAGTGGCGATACCGTCGAAATGGACAAAGTACTACTCATCGCCGATAGCGATACTGTCACGATAGGGAATCCGGTAGTAGAAGGCGCCCGGGTCACAGCAACCTGTCAGGGAGATGTCAGAGCCGACAAGGTGCTGGTTCTCCATTACAAGGCCAAGACCCGCTACGAAAAGAAGAACGGGCATCGACAGACCTACACGAGGCTCCTGATTAACGATATTATCGGACCCGGAACCTAAGGCGAAGAAGCTGAAAAGCAAACCTACTGCTGGTAACAACAGGTTGAAGAAGAGGTAACAAAAAATGGCGCATAAAAAAGGCGGCGGCAAAACTAAGAACGGCCGCGACAGTAAACCAAAGATGCTGGGCGTTAAGAGATATGACGGCAACGCGGTGAATGCCGGTACCATTATCGTCAGACAGCGTGGTACCAGGATTCATCCCGGTAATAATGTCGGAATCGGCCGGGACTATACCATCTATGCCAAGATAGACGGCCTGGTAAAATTCGAACCGGCATCCAAGAATCGGAGGCAGGTCAGCGTTTACGCTGAATAAACAGTATGAAAGAAAAGATTCATCCCCAGTATTTTAAAGATGCGCAGGTTATTTGCGCTTGCGGTAATAAATTCACGGTCGGCGCTACTAAAAAAGAACTGCGCGTCGAACTCTGCAGCCAGTGCCATCCGTTCTTCACCGGCGAGCGCAAGATGATGGATACGGCTGGTCGCGTCGAGCGGTTCAAGAGGCGCTACAACATCAAAGACTAGGTACAGAAATCACTTCGAAATGAAAAGAGCAGGATTTTCGTCCTGCTCTTTTTTTTCACCCTCGGAAGCGTCCGACCGATAATAGCATTACCATGCCGTGATACGTAATGACGATGTACGATTTGCCGAGATTTACGCGTCGCTCATCGTAAAAGCGCCAGGTAACAGATTCAGCGGGTGAATATGACTCATCTGAGGGAATTAGCGAATAGTGTATGACGATACCCTGCCCGGCCGCCTCAGTGCGTTACATCAGTACCGGGACATCCGGCAGGGTCAAGCCCATTCAACTTCCCGGAGAGCTTTCTTCAGGTCGATATCTCCGGTGTAGAGCGCCTTGCCGATAATCGCCCCTTCGACGCCGAGTTTCTTGAGCATGACGAGGTGCTGAGTAGAAGCAACGCCGCCGGCGGCGATGACGGGCAGCCGGGTTTTCATCACCATCTCGGAAATAGCGCTGAAATTCGGTTCGGTCAGGGTGCCGTCACGGACGATATCGGTATAGATAAAGCGTTTTACACCCAGTTTCGCCATCTTCAGAGCAAATTCGACGCCGGTTATCTTCGTGTCCTCGGTCCAGCCGCGGGTCGAGACCAGACCGTCTCGGGTATCGATACTGACGACCACCGAATCCGCATACTTGCTGCATAACTGTTTGACGAACGAAGCGTCCTCTACCGCAGCGGTGCCGAGTATCACCCGGTCGATTCCCGCTCCGAGTAGTTCCCTGACGGTCGCCATATCGCGAATGCCGCCGCCCAACTGGGTGGGTATCATCATCGCTACGGCGATATTGGCAATTATCTCCATGTTGCCGGGCCGGCCTTCGGCCGCTCCGTCAAGGTCGACGATGTGGAGACGGGTCGCACCCAGCGACTGCCACCGCAGCGCCACCTGGACCGGGTCATCCGAAAACACCGTCTCGTTAGCGTAATCGCCCTGGTAGAGGCGCACGCACATGCCGCCCCGAATATCGACAGCCGGAATTATTTCCATGACGTACCAACCTTATTTTCTGATTTTCCAGAGAATCCGGCTACCCTAAGCCGACCTTCTCCTTGACCCGTTTCAGGGTCGCCTCGGCAAAGGGAGCGGCTTTAGCG
>CAYXEG010000128.1:0-2943 GCA_964463875.1 uncultured Dehalococcoidales bacterium | reverse complement strand
CAGCCGGAATTAATTCCATGTTATTTTGACTTCTTTCACCAGGAGTTAAACCTGTATCTGATTATAAAGATTACCTTTTCCAGATTTGGTGTCCAGAGCTGAAACGAAGCAATCTTTTATCATCTCCCGCTCTGGATACCGGCTTCCGCCGGTATGGGATTGTGTTAACCATCCCGTTGAAAAACGGGATCCAGTAGAATATTCTATAATGTCTTATCGTGAAGCGAAGATTAATCGGGACAATATAGCTACCCCAGGCCGATTTTTTCTTTGACCCGTTTGAGCGTCTTTTCAGCGAACGGCGCGGCTTTGGCGGCGCCCTCGGCCATGAGGCGGTCGAGGTACCCGGGTTCAGCGGTAATTTCGTTATACCGCTTCTGAAGCGGTGACAGGCCTTCGATAACCGCTTCCGCCAGCTCTTTCTTGAGGTCGCCGTAGCCCTTGCCGCCAAAATGGCTGGTTATCTCATCCCGGCTTTTACCGGTAAACAGTTCGTAGATAACGAGCATGTTATAGACACCCGGCCGGTTTTCATCGAAAACGATATCTCTCGACGAATCGGTGGTCGCCCTTTTAACCTTGTTCCGTATTACATCCGGCGGGTCGAGCAGGCTGATGGAATGATTCGAACCGGGTTCGCTCTTGCTCATTTTTTTCGTCGGGTCGTCCAGCCCCATGATACGGGCGCCGACCGGCGGAATAACCGGTTCGGGAATAACGAAGGTTTCGCCGTAAATGTTATTGAACCGCAGGGCGATATCGCGAGTCAGTTCGACATGCTGTTTCTGGTCTTCTCCGACCGGGACTTCATCGGTATCGTAAAGGAGAATATCGGCGGCCATCAGCGCCGGATAATCGAACAACCCGGTGCTGATTCTTTCCTTCTGTTGCCTGGAGGATTTTTCCTTGTACTGGGTCATGCGTTCCAGCCAGCCAATCGGAGTGAAACAGTTAAGAATCCAGGCCAGTTCCGCATGTGCCGGGACATGCGACTGGACGAAGAGAATCGACCGTTTCGGGTCGATACCTACGGCAATCAACAGGGCGAACAATTCCCGTATTTTCCGCTTGAGAACAACCGGGTCCTGCTGAATCGTGATAGCATGAAGGTCGACGACGCAAAAGACATTATCTTTATCATCCTGCCGGGCTGCCCAGTGCCGGGTGGCTCCGAGATAGTTGCCGATATGGATATCACCGGTCGGCTGGATGCCGGAAAAGACTCGTTTCTTCATCTGGTAAACTCCTCATTTGAGAGTGTATCATACAGGTGTCCGCCGGGCAAGAAAGAGAGGCATACCGAACAGTATGAGTTTCGATAAAAAGGCTTATTCTCAGGAACACTTCAGCAGGCTCGTTCTGACGGAAGAAACGATTTTGGAAAGGTCATTCGATGAATGCGTGTTCACGGATTGCGCTTTTTTGAACTGCCGTTTCGAGAAATGCCGTTTCCGGCACTGCATGTTCGGAAAGTGCGACCTCAGTAATATAAGCCCGATGAACAGCGAATTTTTCGATGTGAAATTCACCGGCTGCAAGGCAATCGGCATCGACTGGACGAGAGCCCTTATCTTCAAGGATAACAGCTTCACCGACTGCCTGGTAAACTACTCGAATTTCCGGTTTCGGAAGATGCAGGGATTCGTGCTTAAAAAATGCGAAGCGAAAGAGGTTGATTTCATCGAAACCGAGCTCACCGGAGCGAATTTCCGGCATACCGATTTTGAAAACGCGACCTTTTTCAAGACGAACCTGACGAAAGCCGATTTCACCGGAGCGGTCAATTACGGCATCGACGTGACGAACAATATCCTCAAGGAAGCCCGCTTCTCCCTGCCGGAAGCCCTCTCGCTGCTGAACGGGATGGATATTATCATCGAATAGGAAAACCTGCCAGTTTGACCGTGCCTGAAACTGACTGATAGAATCAGTTCAGGAGGACTACATGATACGAAGCCTGAAAGGGAAAACACCAAAGATTGCCGAATCCGCCTTCATCAGCGAGGCGGCTTATATAATCGGAGACGTTGAAATCGGGGAGAACTCGAATGTCTGGCCGGGAGCGGTGATTCGCGGCGACATGGGGAAGATAACCATCGGGAAAAACACCGTTATAGAAGATAATTGCGTGATTCATTCCGGCAGCCCGAAGGTGCCGTGGATTCAGGACGTCGTTATCGGGGATAATGTCGTTTTCGGGCACGGGGCGATTTCGAACGGGACGAAAATCGGCAACTACGTTCTGATAGGCATCGGGGCGAAGATTCTCCACGACGTCGAAATAGGAGACTACGCGATACTCGCAGCCGGGTGCATTGCCACCGAGAAGATGATTATCCCGGAGAAATCTTTCGTCGTCGGCGTGCCGGGTAAGATAAAGGGGCAGATTTCCGAAGCCCAGATGTGGTGGTCGGACTACAGCCCGAAAATCTATTGTGAAAACGCCGCGGATTATAAAAAGGAATTCGGGCTGGATTCGAGGGACAGGTAGAGTATTGGGTATTGAGTAATTGGTAATGAGTGGAGATTACCCCTCACTTACATCTCTCCCGCAAGGGGAGAGAGAAAGCCAGCAGGTAATCGGATGAATCTTCCGCAGTAGAAGGATAATTTTACTCACAAACAGAGTCTTCCCTCTCCCTCGACGGGAGAGGCGAAGGTGAGGGTGAAGAGCTGTATACCTACATACTTTCCGGGGCGGTCATGCCCATCAGATGGAGCGTTCGGGCGAGGACAATTTTGGCGGCCTCAACGAGTTTCAGGCGCGCCTTCGTCATGGCCTTGTTTTCGTCATCGACCACCCGGCAGAATTTGTAGAAGCTGTGGAAGGCTGTCGCCAGGTCCTGGGCGTAGTAAGTGAGGTGATGAGGCTCCATAACCCTTGCAGCCATATCAATCAGTTCCGGCAACTGGAGGAGTTTGCGTATCAAAGCCAGTTCAGGC
>CAYXEG010000127.1:0-9583 GCA_964463875.1 uncultured Dehalococcoidales bacterium | reverse complement strand
GGGTCGAAAACCTTACTGATTCCAACCTTCCTGAATTCTTTTATAGCGATTGGCGCGGTGATATCATTTGCCAGGATGAGGTCAACTTTCGTGTTGATGAATTCTCCCGGACTGACCTTGTCTTTACCGCAATGCGCTGCCAGTATCTTTTCAGCTATCGTTGCCATGTTATCTCCTCTTATATGTATACATTAATGATTATTGTATTGTATATATTATGTTAAATACCTTTTTCTGTTGCCAGCAACCGGTTCAGGGCGTTGATGTAGGCCTTGGCGCTGGCAACGATGATATCGGTATCAGCCCCCCGTCCGGTAAAGGACGTCCCCTGTCGTTCGATTCTGATAAGGACTTCGCCGATGGCGTCGATGCCTTCGGTAACCGATTTTACACTGAATTCGGTCAGGACGTTCGGTTTGCCGACCAGCCTGTTTATCGCCTGGTAGACTGCGTCGACCGGCCCCGTGCCGAGAGCCGCATCCGATATCAGTTTCCCGTCAGGAGTTGCCAGTCTGACGGCTGCAGTCGGCAGCCCTTTATCGCCGCAGGTTACCTGGAGTCGGTCGAGGTGGTAGTTCTCGGTATCGGTGCGTTTCTCTTCGGCAAGAAGAGACTCGATATCCCGGTCGGTCACTTCCTTCTTCTTCTCAGCCAGCTCCTTGAACGACGTATATATTTTCGAGAAATCATCATCGGACAGGGTATAGCCCAGTTCGGAAAGGCGCTGCCGGAAGGCATGGCGTCCGCTGTGTTTGCCCATGACGAGGCTGCTCGACGGAATGCCGACTGATTGCGGTTCGATTATTTCGTAGGTTTTCGGCATCTTGATAACGCCGTCCTGGTGAATACCTGATTCATGCCGGAAAGCATTGCCGCCGACGATAGCCTTGTTCGGTTGCACCGGGAACCCGGTCAACTCGCTGACGAGCCGGCTGGTCCGGTATATCTGGGTCGTATCGATGACTGTCTCCAGCTTGTAGAAATCATGGCGGGTTTTCAGGCTCATGACGATTTCTTCCAGCGAGGCGTTGCCGGCCCGTTCGCCGATGCCGTTGATGGTGCATTCTGCCTGCCGGGCGCCGTTTCGGATGGCTTCCAGGGTATTGGCGACTGCCATTCCCAGGTCGTTATGGCAATGAACGCTGATGGTCGCCTTATGGATATTCGGTACGTTTTCGTAAATACCCTTGATTAAAGCTCCGAACTCGCCGGGCATGGCATAGCCGACCGTATCCGGGATATTGACGGTGGTCGCGCCGGCATCGATGACCGCTTCCAGCATCTGGTATATGTAGGCGGGTTCTGCCCGGCTGGCGTCCATCGGTGAAAACTCGACGTTATCGAGGTATTTTTTCGTCCGGGCGACCGCCGAGCGGGCCATCTCCAGGATTTCGTTCCGGCTTTTCTTCAACTGGTGCATGATGTGGATATCGGAAGCTGAAACAAAAACATGGATGCGGGGATGAGCCGCACCTTTCAAGGCTTCCCAGGCCCGTTCTATATCTTCGGGTAAGGCCCTTGCCAGGCCGCATATGGTGGAATTCCGAACTTCCGCAGCGATTGCCTTGACCGCTTCCAGTTCGTTGTGCGAATTGACCGGCATGCCGGCTTCGATGACATCGACCCCCAGTTTCTCCAGTTGCCTGGCTATTTCCAGCTTCTCCTGGAGGTTCAGAGTCGCTCCGGCTGCCTGTTCGCCGTCTCTCAGTGTGGTATCGAATATGATTACATTATTCATTATTGTCTCCCTGAAGAAATATCGCTGTTCATCGATATTCCGGAATAATTCTCCTGTTTTATTATTGCTGTTTTTTGTTATAACGGGGTATCCCCTCTCTTATTTCAGAGAGGGGCCGGTAAGGATGAGAATATTTCCTTCAGTGAGTCTCAATAATAAATACATCAGAATTAACGGATTTACTCCTTCGGCTTCGGTTTAACCATCAGAATCGGGCAGGTTACATTATTCAGCAGGGTTGCCGCGACACTGCCGTACACGAGCCGGCTGAATCCCGACCGTCCATGACTGGCGATGATAATCATCGAATGAGGATGATTATTCGCGTAGGTTATCAGTTCATCGGTCGCCTTGCCTTCGATAACCTCGGAGCGAACGTTAATGTGCTTTTCCCGGAAAAGCTCCTCGATTTTTTCGAGGTATTCCTGGGAAGCTTTTTTCCTTCTCGCCTCTTCCTGCTGCATGAACTCGCCCCAGTTGAGGGTTACGCCCGAGAGTTCAGGCCCGTAATACGAGGGAATAGTGGGGGTTTCGGAAACTTTAATCAGCACCACTTCCATGTTTTCCCGGCCGTTCTGCCTGGCGATATTCTCGACATGAGGAATGACGGACTCAGCCAGTTCGGAGCCGTCGAGCGGCACCAGCAGGCTTAACTCCGGCCACTTGTCATAGGGTTCTTCCGGGGTATGGTCGGCCCTCACCAGGAACACCGGTATTTTCGCTGCACTTAATACTTTACTGGCGACGCTGCCGATACTCCACCTCTTGAGGCCTGAGTGCCCCCGGGTTGCCATCAAAATCAGGTCGATATCGTTTTCATCGGCGTATTTCAGGATTTCTTCCGGAGGGTACCCCTCAATCAGTTCGCCTTTCACCTTGACGGCTTCATTTGCCTGGTTGATTCCGGCTTCCTGTTGAACTTCCCGGGCCTGCCGTTTTATCAGTTCGGCGGCTCGTTTGATATACGCCTCCTGCATGGGAATATAACTCTTGGCTGACGGAGACGCTACATGGAGCAGGGTCACATCGATATCCATTCTTCCTGCAAGTTCTTTAGCATAGGTAAACACTACTTCTGCAAGTTCTGAACCGTCCAGCGGAACAAGCATTCGATGATACATTTTTCCCCTCCTGTTTTAATAATCCGATAATACTCCGTGACAGCGGTGCAAATCAACATCGGACGTCAATTTCTTTACAATGAAAGCGGATTCCTTGTCAGCCTTGTTTTCCCCTTCGATTCCTTGTCTGCCTGAGCGGGGTTCAGCATCCCTCTTGTCATGGCGATTCTGCCGGTCCTGGCCAGTTCCTTGATACCGAATCCCTGCAGTAACGCAATCAGGGAATCAATCTTGTCTTCGTCACCGGTAACTTCCACGGTAAGCGTATCGATGCCGACATCGACGATATTGGCTCTGAAAATGGCAACTATCTGGATGATTTCGCTCCGGTTTGTAGAGGTAGTTTTCACTTTTACCAGGGCAAGTTCCCGGTTAATCGTGTCTTCTTCTCCCAGCTCAAGAACACGGACGACATCGATAATCTTATCGAGTTGTTTTCTGACCTGCTCGACCGAGGTAGTCGTCCCGTCGACGACGATAGTTGTCCGGGAGATATTCGGTATCTCGCTTTTCCCGACAGCGATACTCTCGATGTTGAATCCACGACGCCGAAACAGGCTCGATATCCGGTTCAGGACACCGGGCTTGTTCTCGACGAGAGCTATCAATGTGTGTTTGTCAGGTGCCATATCGTCACCCCTTTTCAATGCTTTTCTTTTATCTCTTTTCGAATAAGGTGGTTGACATCACCGGCTCCTCGAGCATGGCGTGGATGTCTTCGCCGGGCGGAACCATCGGGTAGACGTTTTCTTCCGGAGCAATATTGAAGTCAATCAGGAAGGGTCCTTCTTCGTCCATCGCTTTCTGAATCGCCGGTATCACATCCTCCCGTGTTTTCACTCTCAACCCCGGAATGCCGTAGGCTTCAGCCAGTTTCACGAAATCCGGCCCGAATAACGGCGTGGCGACATACCTTTTCTCGTAGAAAAATTCCTGCCACTGGCGAACCATCCCGAGGAAACCATTGTTCATGATGGCGATTTTCACGGCCGTCCGTTCCTGGCTGATGGTAGCCAGTTCCTGCAGGGTCATCTGGAAACTGCCGTCACCGTCAATGCACCAGACGGTTGTTTCCGGGCGCCCGATTTTCGCTCCTATCGCCGCCGGCAAGCCGAAACCCATCGTACCGAGGCCGCCCGAGGTAACGAAACTGTTCGGTTTATCGTACATGTAGTGCTGAGCAGCCCACATCTGGTGCTGACCGACGCCGGAAACGACGATGGCATTCCCTTTGGTCGCTTCCGATATCTGGTGTATCACGTACTGCGGCAGGACGTCATCGCATTCCCGGATTGCCAAACAGGGATGCTCATCACGCAAGGTATCCAGTTTATTGAACCAGTCCATATGTCGGTTCTTTTCCACATGCTTGTTGAGTTCGGTTAAGATTTCTTTTAAATCGCCGACTATCGGGACGTCGACCCGGACGTTCTTGCCGATTTCGGCGGGGTCAATATCGATATGGATAAACTTCGCCTGCGGAGCAAAGGTACTTACCTTCGAGGTAACCCGGTCATCGAACCGCATCCCCGTGGCGATTATCAGGTCGGCTTCGCTGACCGCCAGGTTAGCGGCTGCCAGGCCGTGCATGCCGACCATACCGAAGTTGAGTATGTGGGTGTCCGGGAAACCGCTGATGCCGAGCAGCGTCGTCACGACCGGTATCTGGGCCGATTCGGCGAGTTCTTTCAGTTTGGCGCTGGCTCCGGAAATCAGCACGCCTCTTCCCGTCAGGATGAGCGGCTGGCTGGCTTCGTTTATCAGCCTGGCGGCTTTTTTTATCTGGGCGGGATGGCCGCCGGTCGTCGGTTTATACCCGGGCAGCGAAACCCGTGCCGGATAGGTATACTCCGCTTCTTCCTGAAAAACATCCTTCGGGATATCGATGAGCACTGGTCCCGGCCGGCCGGTCCGTGCCAGGTAGAAAGCTTCTTTGATTGTTCTGGCCAGGGCGGAGGCGCTTCTCACCAGGTAGTTGTGCTTCGTAATCGGCAGGGTAATCCCGGTGATGTCTATTTCCTGGAAAGCATCCTTGCCGATGAACGGCCGGGCAACCTGCCCGGTGATGGCCACCATCGGCACGGAATCGAGATAGGCATTGGCGATGCCGGTTACCAGGTTGGTCGCCCCGGGGCCGGAGGTAGCAAAACACACGCCGACCTTACCGGTGACGCGGGCGTAGCCGTCGGCCGCGTGCGCTGCTCCCTGTTCATGGCGGACAAGAACATGATGCAGTTGAGGGTATTGGGGAAGGGTATCGTAAAGGGGGAGAACAGAGCCTCCGAGGATACCGAATACAACATCAACACCCTCTTTTATCATGCTTTCGAATACTATCTGCGCCCCGGTCAGTTTCATGGTTGTATCCTCCTACTTGAATACCGCGCCGGTGCTGGCGGAGGTGACTTTTTCGGTATACCTGGCCAGATAACCCGTTTTTATGCGGGATTCGAACTCAGGTAATGCTGCCAGCCGGTTTTTTATCTCGTCATCGGTCAGTTCGACGTCGAGCTTATAATTATCGATATCGATATTTATGATATCCCCGTCTCTCAGCGCTGCTATCGGGCCGCGGGCAGCCGCTTCGGGCGAGACGTGGCCGATAGCTGCTCCCCGGCTGCCGCCGGAAAAACGGCCGTCGGTAATCAGGGCGACCTCTTTATCAAGTCCTGCCCCGCTTAACAGCGATGTCGGCGTCAGCATTTCCCGCATGCCGGGGCCGCCTTTCGGCCCTTCGTAGCGGATAACGACGACTTCGCCGGGTTTGATGGTGTTTTTCATAATAGCCGGCATCGATTCCTCTTCCGAATCGAACACCCTCGCCGGACCCGAGTGCTTCATCATCTCGGGAGCGACGGCAGCCCGCTTGACTACCGCACCTTCAGGTGCCAGGTTGCCGAACAGGATGGCTAACCCTCCGGTTGGCGAATACGGGTCTGTAACCGACCTGATAACGCTTCGGTCCGGAGCCGGAGCTTCCTCCATGATTTCTCCGACAGTCTTGCCGGAAACGGTCATCGAACCTTTTTTCATCTGCTTATCGAGTTCCTTCATGACCGCCGGAATACCGCCGGCCCTGTCCAGGTCTTCGATTCTCTGTTCGCCCGCCGGGCTTAATTTACAGATATGGGGAGTTTTTCGGTTGATATCGTTAATCCCGGCAAGGTCGAAACCAATCTTCGCTTCCGTGGCAACGGCAATCAGGTGGAGCACCGAATTGGTACTGCCGCCGAGAGCCATATCAATCGAGAATGCATTATGAAGTGAGTCATTCGTGATTATGTCGAGCGGTCTCACATTCTCCCGAACGAGGCAGATAACCCGTTCGCCTGCCATTCGCGCCAGTTGCCTTCTGCGGCCGTCGGTGGCGGGAATTGTTCCGTTTCCCGGAAGGCCCATGCCCATGGCTTCGGTAGCGCAGTTCATGGTATTGGCGGTGAACATGCCGGCGCAACTGCCGCAGCCAGGACAGGCGATTTCCTCGAGTTCGGTAAGTTCTTCTTCGGTCATCTGGCCGGTGGTAACTTTGCCGACCGATTCGAAGACGGTTATCAAATCGGCTTTTATTACTTTATCGCTTTTATATAGTTTTCCGGCCAGCATCGGCCCGCCGCTGACGAAGATGGCGGGGATGTTCAGGCGAATGGCGGCCATCAGCATGCCGGGAACGACTTTATCACAGTTCGGAATGAATACCAGTCCGTCGAACTGATGGGCTTCAGCCATGATTTCAACCGAGTCAGCAATGAGTTCGCGGCTCGGCAGGCTGTATTTCATGCCCGGGTGGTTCATGGCAATGCCGTCGCAGACGGCGATGGTGTTGAATTCGAAAGGCACGCCGCCTCCGGCCGAAACCCCCTTTTTCACGGCTTCGGCAATGTCCCGGAGATGAACATGCCCGGGTACGATTTCGGTAAAGCTGTTGACAACGCCGATGAGCGGCTTTCCCGTGTCTTTCTTATTCCAGCCGAGGGCGTACAGGAGCGAACGATGGGGTGCCCTTTCAATACCTTTGGTAACTGCGTCGCTTCTCATTTTCCAATCATCCTTTCATTATTTACTATAGAAAAAAAGCCGACCCGTGGGGTCGGCCTTTTTTTAGCTTCCCACAGGCCGGTTTATGAGTTAATAACGAGTACCAGAGTTCTATGTATTCTCTTCATTATGTTGCTAGAGTAACACAGCTATAATTTATTGTCAAGCCAGTCTCGAATATCGATATTATGTCAATAGTAGTCGGGAAATCGATTGAATGATTCTGTCAGGTTTTCCCGGTGAATCTGCAGGTAAGCCTTTGCTCTCGAAATCGACCCATATACTATAAATGCCTGTTGCGTTCGCTCCGGCAATGTCCCGCATTAAATCATCTCCTGCCATCCAGGCGTCTTCTGCTTTGATGCCGAGTCTTTCGAGCGTATGCAGGAAAACCTGCCTTTCCGGTTTACCCTGTCCGAATTCACCTTCGATGGTGATACAGTCGAAAAACGGAGCGAGGCCGAATTTTTCGATTTTCGCTCTTTGTGTTTCCGAAGTGCCGTTGGTGATGAGACCGAGTTTTACTCCCCGATTTTTCAGGGTCTGTAAGGTGTCCAAAGCTCCGGGAAACAGGTAAACCAGGTCTTCCCGTTGTTCGGTGTAGGCATCGGCCAGCCGGTTCGAAACCTCTCTGTTTTCGACTCCCAGTTTCGAAAAGGTTAGCGCAATATACTCACGCCTGGTTTCTTTCATATTCAATCTGCCGAGACGATGTCTTTCGAAATCGCTCCAGTACCAGTGGCTGATTTCCCGGATGGCAGAATACAAAACGTCGGGGTTCAACCCTTCAATCATCGCCGCGTACTGGTAACACAACTTTTGCCATAATTCTTCGGTGCCGTCCGAATGAGAGACGATTGTGTCATCCAGATCCAGCAGCATAGCTTCCGGAAGGTTTCTTTCAACCAAAACGATTACTCCATCTCGGACATTTTTTCGACGCGGCGCTGATGCCGACCGCCTTCGAATGCCGTATCCATGAAGGTTTTCACGATGTCGTGCATTTCTTCCTTAACTATTTCGGCTCCCATGCAGAGGATATTGGCGTCGTTATGCTGCCGCGACCTCAGAGCGCAGAAGCTGTTGTGGCACAGCCCCGCCCGTATGCCCTTGACCTTGTTGGCGGCGATGCACATCCCGATGCCGGTACCGCAGATGAGAATGCCCCGGTCGTAATCGCCGGCGACGATAGACTTTCCTACTTTTTTAGCGATATCCGGATAATCGACCGATTCTTCGGTAAAAGTACCGAAATCTTTCACTTCGTGGCCGGCTGCCTCGAGAACCTTGATTACGGAAAGTTTGAACTCAATACCCCGGTGGTCGCACCCAATAGCAACTCGCATTTTTTTACTCCTTTTTCACAATTTTAACCTTGCATTCTTTTTCGATAGCTTCGACGGGTATAGCTCCGTATCTCAGGATGACGGGAGTATCTCCGGTGACGTCGACAATCGTCGATTCGATGCCGCCGGGACATTTTCCTCCGTCGATGATGTAGTCGATTTTATCCCCGATTTGTCGTTTGACCTCTTCGGCGGTGAGGGCGCTCGGGCTGCCGCTGAGATTGGCGCTGGTGCCGATGACCGGCTTTCCGGTATTTTCGATAAGCAAAAGGGTACCCGGGTGGCCCGGGACCCTCAGAGCGACGGTTTTCTGTCCGCCGCTGACAGTATCCGGGACAATCGCCGACTTTTCGAACACGAGGGTCAGAGCGCCGGGAAAAAAGGCATCCGCCAGTTTCCGGGCGACCGGCCTGATGTTTATCGCGTAGATATCCAGCCATGAAATGTCGGCCAGCAGGAGCGGCAGAGGCATGGTCAGAGGGCGGTTTTTCACTTCGTAAACTTTTCTGACGGCGGTGTCACTATCGTAAACAGACCCGAGTCCGTACACCGTATCTGTCGGATAGGCGACCAGCCCGCCCCGTTTCAGAATTTCCGCCCCTTCGATTATGAATTTACGAACGGTTTCTTCCATGTCTGCTCATTAGTTCGCCCGGTTCCGGCAACCCTCAGGCGCCGGTTGCTCAAAGTATAACACAGCCCGTTGAAATCCTGAACATCGCCGGTACCCGGTCAGGGCGGCTATTACGGAATTTGGAGTATTGATGTATAATAGAATATCGATTACGGAAGGAGAGAAGGGCATATGTCAAAAGTATTGATTATCTATCATTCCTTAAGCGGAAATACGGAAGCCATGGCAAAAGCTGTGAAAGAGGGCGCCGCCTCTGCCGGAGCCGAAGTTTCTCTGAAACTGGCTGCCGATACTAAAGCGGAAGACCTCCTTAACTGCGACGCTGTTGTTATGGGTACTGCCAACTACTTCAGCTATGAAGCCGGTATGATGAAAGATTTCTTTGACCGTACCTTCTTTACTTTGAAAGGGAAAGTCGATAACAAACCATATGCCGTTTTTGGCAGTTATGGTGGCGGTGGCACGGTAGCGATTGAAAGCCTGGCCAAACTTTGTGAAAATCTCGGCCTGAAAAAAGCCGCAGATCTCGTTGGCGCTCAGCGGGAGCCTTCGAAAGAAGCATTGGATGCCTGTAAAGCTCTCGGTGCCAAAATGGCCTTGCTGTAACGAAAAAAAAGAAAGGCTTGAACCATACGTGCCTAAACCGGATGATAACCAGGATATAAACAAAGAAAACATCAGAGTTACCACCAGCGGCGATATCGAGGTC
>CAYXEG010000126.1:0-9685 GCA_964463875.1 uncultured Dehalococcoidales bacterium | reverse complement strand
CTGCGAACTGGTTACTGCCAGGCCGTGGGTTAAGAAATGCTTCCCCGGACTCCGTGATGTCGAACCGCTGCGCCCGGCAACAGACCGGATTGAAGATTTGGTTCTGGCAAAAATGGTAGATTCGTCCCGGGGCGATAACAAGAACAGAAGCAATTAACCGGAAACATTCGACTCGAACTTTCGAAACAGAATAAAGAGCAGGTTGCCTTCTTCACCCCATACCCGGCGACTATCCCGGAAACGGGATATTAGATGTACCGGACTTCCGGACTGAAAATACCTGAAATATGAACGGTCCAGAAGTCCGGTTGTTATTATCCGGGATTTTTATCTTTACTCAGGGATCAGTCCAGGTAGCCCTTTTCTTTTCCCGATTTTGGAAGCGCTGCGAGGATGACCATAATAAGCGCCCCTCCGGCTATCCCTCCGATGACAGGCCACTTTATATCGCCTTCCTGTTTACTCGCCTCAGTTGCCTTGGCGGTGCTTTCTTCCTCGGCTCCGACATAAATCGTCTCTGACTCAACCGGCTGGAAAAAAACCAGATCGACATTATCCTCCCCCTCTGCTGAGGGAGTTTCAGCGGCACCCTGTTCTCCATCCGGGAGGACGGTTATCGAATTGCCCAGCCAAACGGCGGTAATCGGCGTTGACTGACTGTCCTCCAGAGTGCCGCTTTTCAGAGCGATATTCGTGTTTCCATCCTCAAGAGCCAGAAAGGTGATTGTTCCCAGTGTACCGCTGCCGCTTACCGCTTCTTCCGACTGAAACCACACGAGATAAATACCGTCTTCGATTTCGATGTGTTTAACCGGCAGAGACGCCCCTCCAATCTGGCCGCCTGCTACGTTCTCGAGGCTGAGTATTTCCGGATTGAATGAGATATTGAATTGAAATGAACTCAGGTCGGTAACCTGGTTAATTTCGACGGTCGCCGTCAGGCTGTCACCCTTCGTGATTTCCGGGTTGTTTTTCACCGAGACAACCGTTTCCTCTTCTGCCAGTGCCGGAGCCGGAACTATCAGTCCGGCGACGAGAATCAAAGGGACAATCGATAAGAATAATCGTTTCCGCATACCAGTCTCCATTATATAACCATCCATTGTACTTGCTCAGATTTCCTTTTATGATACCTTCACCACTATCGCGGCTCCGGTATCGCCTGCCGCGCATCCGGCGAACAGGCCGTAACCCCCGCCGATTTCTACCAGTTCTTCTATCATCTCGATGATGCACCGGGCGCCCGTCGGCCCCTGGGGATGTCCGAAAATCAGCGAACTGCCGTAATTGTTAAAAATATTGTCCGGAATATTCATCAGCCTTCCCATGACGATATCGTTGACGGTAAAAGGATTGTGTGTCTTCACCGCCGAAAGGTCTTTTACTTCTATCCCGGCGTTCTTCAGCGCCATCTGCGCCGAAGGCGTGACCGCCGCCGCCATGCGGGCTTTCTTCGCCCGGGCGTAGCCGTAGCTGAGCACCTGGATGGAGATGTTTTTATCTTTGCTGAGTTCGGCGGCTTTTTCCCGTGTGGTGATTATCAGCCCGGCGTTGCCGTCGGCCGGGTGCGTCTGAGCCCCGTAGGTAATGCAACCGCCTTCTACTACCGGTTTCAGCGGCGCCAGCCCTTCTTTTGTGTTCGGCCGGACGCCTTCATCGGCATCGACGATGATAGTTTTTTTCCTTGAAACGGCTATCTCGACCGGTATCATGTATCTTTTCTGGAATTCCCGGTCGTTTGCCATGCTCATCTCGTACTGTTCCCAGCGCCGTACCGCCAGGGCATCCGATTCCTCTTTCGTTATTCCTCCGAAATCGGCAGCGACGAATTCGGCCGTCTCCACCATCTGGTAGCCCGCGTATGGATCGGTGAAATTATCCGTCATCCAGTTTTCATGTATCGGTTCACCGCCTGAACTTTGCGGATTCGCCCACGTGGAATGAGCTGAGTTCGAACACCGGTCGGTCGTAGCTGCCAGGACGGTCGTGTACATGCCGGTCTCGATTCCGGCGGCGGCTGTGTAAACACAGGTGGCGCTGGTAGCGCAAGCCTGGCTTATCATCGGCCCGCTGATTTTATCGTTGCCTATCAGGGCGCAGAACCAGGGTGCGCAGTGAAACCAGGCCGGCTGGCTGACCGTACTGCCGACGACCGCCCCATCAAATATGTCCGGTGTGTAACCTCTTAATGCGAAGAATTTCCTCGCTGTTGACGCCCCAAGCTCAATCGCGTTGCTGCCGGCGAAAGACATCTGCCAGCGGGAAAACGGGGACGACCAGTAGCCTCTGAACGGAATAAATGATTTCGTGAACATAAGTACCTCATAATTTTGTATTTCAGAAAAGATTCAGGAAAGACTGATTCGAGTTCAATTTATTCTAGTATCCGGCAAGCTAAATGTCAAAACTTTCCCTGGAAGTTTTGTTATCCTCATTGCTATAGTCAACGCTGAATAGAGTTACTGAATACTATAATTAGTGGTACCGCTATGGTTCGACAAGGTCACTATGAGCGGTACGTATTCCGTTCACCCTGAGCGAGTCGAAGGGTGAACAGCGAAGATTAAGCAGAATCCGTCACCGGCGTTCGTCTCCGGAATGAAACACCTTTCACGGTAACTGTCAAATCCGCCTCTTTTCTTTTTTTCCTTTTTGTTGTACTATCCTCTTGAAGGCCGGTTGGGTTGAAGAAAGTATCGGTGAGCCTTCGGAAAGGAGATGAGCGTTTGATAGATAATTTAGGAGGTAGGTCCTCCGTATAAAAGGACCATGCACGGGGGAGATTGTCAATCGATAATCTCCCCCCTTTTTGGCTGTTTACAGCCGTTTTTTTATGTTCTATAATTAGTTAGTCGGCTAACTGTTAGTCGCCTAACAGTTAGGTACCTAACTATATAGCGAGGTAGTTTCATGGAGTTTGACGCTAATTCCCTTGAATGGCTGTTCCGGGTTCTCAACCGTATGCATCTCTACTATATAGATAAGGAAATGGAAAAACAGAAGCTGGGCTTTGCCGGTTTTCCTCCCATTCTGTTTGTGTTGAGCCACGAGATGAAAGGGAAACAGGCTTCCCAGAAAGAACTGGCGGATTTTCTCGGTATCCGGCCGTCTTCGGTTGCAATCGCCGTCAAACGCATGGAGCAGGCCGGCCTGGTCGAACGGGTTACCGATGAAAACGACCTGCGGAGAAATATCGTTACCATTACCAAACCGGGCGAAAAACTGGTCAGGGACAGCATGAAAGTCTTCGATGAAGCCGATAGAAAAATGTATGACGGCTTTTCCGAAGAAGAGAAAGAACAACTGAAACAGTTTTTTGCCCGTATCATTCAGAATCTGGAAAACCTCGGGGTGCATTCACCCGCCGGTTTTAAAAAGGAGTAATCAGTCACACCATGATAAAAAAGCTGGCTGTCTATCTCGGGAAATATAAAAGGTACGCTGTTTTCAGTTTGTTCCTGGTCGCCGGCGACGTCGTCTGCGAACTGCTGATGCCGTTGCTGATGGCCCAGATTGTCGACCGCGGTATACCGTCGAACGATATCGGCTTCATCGCCCGTATCGGCGGTTTTATGGTGCTGCTGGCACTGGCGGCTATCGGGATGGGTATCGTCAATATGAAGTACTCCTCCGAAGTCAGCCAGGGATTCGGCGCCAATATCCGCCGGGCGCTGTTTCACAAGGTCCAGGAATTTTCGTTTGCAAATATCGATTCTTTCAGCTCCGCTTCGCTCATTACCCGTCTGACAAGCGATGTCACCCAGCTTCAGATGACCGTCATGATGGGGCTTCGCATGATGCTGAGGGCGCCCCTCATGCTCGTTATTGCCATCATCCTGGTCCTCTCCATCAATGCCCGGCTGTCGCTTATCATTTTCGCCGCCATTCCGGTCATGGTCGTCATTATCCTCATCGTGGTCAGGATTGCCGAAAAGCTGTTTACGGCAATGCAGCAGCGCCTCGATGACCTGAACTCCA
Organism: uncultured Dehalococcoidales bacterium; assembly: GCA_964463875.1. Lineage (GTDB taxonomy): Bacteria > Chloroflexota > Dehalococcoidia > Dehalococcoidales > UBA2162 > MGML01. The sequence goes on along the minus strand of CAYXEG010000126.1, from coordinate 5,707 downwards.
CCATTCAGGAAAACCTTATCGGTATCCGCGTCGTCAAGGCCTTCGTCCGGGAAGGGCATGAAAAACTGAAGTTCGCCCGCTCGAACGATGCCTTCATGGAAGCCGCCCTTAAAGCCGGTTACCTCGGTGCTGCAATCATGCCGATTTTGATGTTTATTCTTAACTTCAGCACTATTTTCGTTATCTGGTTCGGCGGCCGGATGGTCGGGGGCGGTACAATGGGACCCGGCGAACTTATCGCTTTCATCAGCTACCTGATGCAGATTCTCATGAGCATCATGATGTTCTCCATGATGTTCCTCATGCTCGCCCGCGCCAAAGCCTGTGCCGACCGTATTCTCGAAGTAGTCGATACGGATGTCACGATAAAAAATAAGCCCGGTCTGGAAAGCCCTGATTCCTCGCCGGCTGTTACCCGGGGAAAAGTCGAGTTCGAGAATGTCGATTTCCGTTACGCCACCGGCGAAGGCAAGAATGTCCTTTCCGGTATCTCCTTTACCGCCGAACCGGGCGAGTTCGTCGCCGTTATCGGCGGCACCGGCTCCGGGAAATCCTCCCTTCTCCATCTCATTCCCCGCCTCTACGATGTCACGGCAGGCCGGGTACTGGTCGATGGCGTCGATGTCCGTGACTATCGCCTGGAATCCCTCCGTGCCGGTATAGGAATGGTGCTCCAGAATAACGTCCTTTTTACCGGAACCATTAAAGAAAACCTCCTCTGGGGCGATGCCAACGCTCCCCGGGAAGAAATCGAGGCTGCTGCCCGCGATGCCCAGGCCCATACTTTTATCACCGAATCGCCTGAAGGGTATGAAACCTTCCTCGGGCAGGGCGGCGTCAACGTCTCCGGCGGCCAGAAGCAGCGCCTCTGTATCGCCCGGGCGATGCTGAGAAAGCCCCGGATTCTGATTCTCGATGACAGCACCAGCGCCGTCGATATGGCAACCGAAGCCCGGATACGGAAAGCTTTCCGCAAAGGCCGCAAGGATACTACTGTGCTGCTGGTTTCACAGCGTATCAGTTCGGTGAAAGATGCGGACAGGATTATCGTCCTCGATGACGGCCGAATCAACGGCATAGGTACCCACCAGGCGCTCATGGAAACAAATGATATTTACCGTGAGATTTGCGTCTCACAGCAGGAAGGAATAACCGAATAATGGGAGAGAGAAGAGGAACCCCCGGCATCCCACCGAATCGCGGCCCTGTGCAGGGCCCACCCCCCGGAGGCCAGATGGGCGGTCCTCCCGGCAGAGGCCCCATGGGTGGCCCTCCCGGCAGAGGTCCGATGGGTGGCCCTCCCGGCGGCCCCCCCGGCGCTGCGATGGGATTCGGCAAACCGAGAAACCTCCGGGCAACGGCTGGCCGCCTCCTCGGCTACCTGAACACCAGTAAATTATTGATTGCCCTGGTGCTGGTCTCGCTCGTGCTCGGCTCGGGGGCAATGCTGGCGTCTTCGTTCCTGCTGAAGCCGCTGATTAATGATTATATCATCCCGGGAGATTTTCCCGGACTGCTCAGGATGCTTCTGCTGATGGGCGGCATCATGCTCGTCAGTATCGCGGCCTCCTACACCCAGTCGAGGCTGACCGTCCGGATTGCCCAGAAAACCGTCAACCGGATTCGGCGCGACCTTTTCAACAAAATGCAGGACCTCGAACTGCGGTTTTTCGATACCCATACCCACGGCGAGCTTATGAGCCGCTTTACCAACGATGTCGATAACATCCAGATGATGCTCGAACAGAGCCTCACCCAGATGATGTCGAGCATCCTCTCCTTCGGCGGCTCCCTGGTAATGATGGTTGTCCTCAGCCCTATTCTCTTCGGCGTCACCCTGGTGCTGCTTGTCCTGATGACCTTTCTCAGCCTGAAAATCGGCGGAAAAAGCCGGATACATTTCATGCGCCAGCAGAAACTTCTCGGCCAGTTGAACGGCCATATCGAGGAGAGTATCGGCGGCCTGAAGGAAATCAAGGTCTTCAACCATGAAGAGGCGACCGGCCGCGAGTTCAACGAACTGAACGAAAAGTTCAGGCAGACCGCCACCAAAGCTAATTTCATGGCCGGTATCATCATGCCCATTATGACGAACCTTAATAATATCTGCTACGCTGCCGTCGCCGTCATCGGCGGTATCCTCACCCTCAACGGCATGTTCGATATCGGCTCGCTGGCCGCTTTCCTCCAGTATTCGCGTCAGATTGGCCAGCCGATTAACATGATAACCGGCCAGTTCACCATGATACTGGCCGCCCTCGCCGGCGCAGAACGGGTCTTCGAAATAATGGACCGGGAACCGGAAGTCGATGAGGGGAACATCACCCTCGTGATGGCGAAACAGAATTCTGAGGGTAAACTCGAAGCGGTCGGCAACGGCCATAAATCCGGTATCCGCGCCTGGAATATACCCGGTCAGGATGAACTCGTTCCCCTTCGTGGTGATGTCCGCTTCAACGACGTCACCTTCGCCTATACCCCCAATAAGGATGTCCTGAAAAACGTCTCGCTCTACGCCAAGCCGGGGCAGATGATTGCCTTCGTCGGCTCCACCGGCGCCGGAAAAACTACCGTTACCAACCTGATTAACCGCTTCTACGATGCCCGCCAGGGAGAAATCACCTACGACGGCATCGACGTGAGGCAAATCCGGAAAGAGAGCCTGCGGCGCTCGCTCGGCATAGTGCTTCAGGATACCCACCTCTTCACCGGGACGGTGCTCGAGAATATCCGCTACGGGCGACTCGATGCCACCGACGATGAGTGCATCCAGGCGGCGAAAGAGGCGAGCGCCGATTCCTTTATCTCCCGCCTTCCCGAGGGGTATCACACCGTCATCACCGGCGACGGTGCCAATCTTTCCCAGGGGCAGCGGCAGCTCATCGCCATTGCCCGGGCATACGTCGCCGACCCGGAAGTAATGATTCTCGATGAAGCTACCAGCTCAATCGATACCCGTACCGAACAACTCGTCCAGCAGGGCATGAAAGCCCTCATGGAAGGCCGTACCGTCTTCGTCATTGCCCACCGGCTTTCGACGGTCAGGAATTCGAACGCCATCATCGTTATCGAAGGCGGCCGGATTATCGAAAGAGGCGACCATGATGAATTGCTCGAGCAGAAAGGCCGGTACTACCGGCTCCATACCGGAAAAACCGAACTGGAGTAGAATAGAATAGGTTTTTGGTAGAGAACAATCGAAATAATTCTCTCTCCCTCGTCTCCTCTAACTACCAAATACTAAGTACTCATTACTCAACGCTTCCCTCTCCCCTCCGCGGGAGAGGGTCAGTGCCTGCCCCGTACTTGATACGGGGGTGAAGGGGCTATAGGGAAGCTGTTTTATTCACCCTCACCTGCGCCTCTCCCGTCAAGGGAGAGGGAATCTGCAATCGATGTTAAAGGTGTTAATCTCAGGTCTTTAGAGTGAAGTAGACAGGTGTAACTTGAGGTCGTCCGAAAAATCCATCTTCTGAAATGTAAGGAATCCCTGGGAAATTTCCCTCTCCCCTCCGCGGGAGAGGGTTAGGGTGAGGGGGATATACCAGATTTAGTAATTTTCTCTACCATGCTACGATAGTATAATAAACCATGCTGAATAAAGAATTAATCATCACCCACCCGGGCAGCGCTCATTTCGATGAGGTAACGGCCATTGCCTTTCTCCTGGCCGTCCGCGCCGATACGGAATTCGCGGTCGAACGCCGCGAACCGGATGAGAAAGAACTGGAAGACCCGGCAATCTGGGTCATCGATGTCGGTGACCGGTACGAGCCGGCGAAGCGGAATTTCGACCATCATCACTCGCTCGATTGCCCGGCCTCGTTCGTGCTCGTCGCCGATTACCTCGGCATCGCCGAAACCATGTCGGTGACCGCCTGGTGGCGCTTCAAGGACGAGGTCGACAGGTTCGGGCCGTCCCGCGCCTCGGAAAAATTCAACGCCGGCGACGTACTGGTCAACGATAACCCGGTGGAAAACTGGCTGACCGCCGAGTTCGCCGCCGCTCCGGAAAAGACGCTCCCGATTTTGAAAAGCTACGGCGCCCGCCTCATTGCCGGTGCCCGGCTCCTGAAAAACCAGATAGATATATGGAAGACGGCGAAACGGCTCGATATCGCCGGCGTGCCGGCCATCATCAGCGACACCCGGGAATCCCTCGGGCTGGAAGAATTCAGGCGGCTTACCGAAAACCCGCCCGATATCGTCATCTCGAAAGACCGGCGGGACGACGGCTGGCGGCTCTTCCGCTACGAGGGGACGCCGGTCGATTTCTCATTGCTGGCAAACGACCCGGAAATCGCCTTCGCCCATAAAACCGGCTTCCTCGCAAAGACCCGCGAACAAATCGGTGAAACCGACCTCGTCAGGCTCATTGCGAAAGCGGTGGTGAAGCAATCATGACGCAACCGGACGGACAGGGGGCAATCGACCCGCTCATTCTCGTCGACCTGGCGCGGATGGAGATGCCCTTCGGCAAGTACAAGGGCAGGGTGCTCTGCGACCTGCCGGAACCGTACCTCGTCTGGTTCGCCCGGAAAGGCTTTCCCGCCGGAAGAATCGGCCTGCTCCTCCGGACGCTCTACGAAATCAAGGTCAACGGCCTCGAATACCTCCTCAAGCCGATGAAAGCAAAGAAGCGGGAGAATCCGTAACAAAGTTCCTCACTGCCAACTTCCCATACTCACACTCGCCCGTCTTGCCGTTCCGAGCGAAGTCAAAGACAATGACGTACTTCAAGACGAAGTAATCCATAGAGATTACTGCCGTATTCATTGCCTTCTGCCCGGTCTTTTCTTTATAAGGTTTCTTCTTGTCCCTGACTTCCTATCTCAAGCAAATTACCTTCAGGGTCGGCAATATAGAAATTTCGTATGCCGAATGGAAAGGTTTCCGGTTTTCCTGAAAATGACGGTATCCCAAGCGCCATCAGGCGCTCATATTCTCTGTCAACATCCGAAAATTTCGGTAGCCAGATACCTATTTCCATTGTTAAGTTGATTCCCTTCGGGGGGTAATAGGACTCCCCCACGGCTGTCGCAAAATTTTTCCGGTCATACATACCAAATGATAACGGCCCGCTTTTTGTTTTAAACTCCGCCCATAATCCGCCGTCCCAGTCGGTATCAAATTCCATGATGTTTTTATAAAATGAAACCATTTTTTCTATATCTTCAACCAAAAGAATGACACCTACATTAACATTCATACCATTCATTGTCTTACCTCGCTTTCGGTTTCTTTCATGTTACAACAGTAGTGCAGGGTGAAGGCAGTCTCCGATTTCACTGCCAACCGCTCGATAGTCAACAATCGAATTCCTCCCTTTTGTAAAGTCTTGGTCCTTAGATTCCGCATCGTAACCGGAAACTCACGATGTATCGGAGGAACTCATCGGTTTTCAGGTGGATTCCTGAATGCTGTTAATCTGAATTACCCTCTTTTGTAAAGAGGGATTAAGGGAGATTTAGTAATCATTAACAATACGGTTACTATCTCTATCAATAACCTTCATTCAATTATAAACGTACAAAAAATCGTCATTTAAAATTCAAGGACACACTGATAGGGACTCATTCTACGAAATGGTGAGTAACTACAACCTCCCGGCGAGGTTGTGTCCAAGTGTCCCGCCGCTTTTCCGGTTAAGGTTCTGCCAAACTTTTATAACCGTTTTTTCAGGTTATAGAAGCCGGTTTCCCGATAA
>CAYXEG010000125.1:0-9696 GCA_964463875.1 uncultured Dehalococcoidales bacterium | reverse complement strand
GGAGTGTGAAGAAAACGGGCACCGGCGAATAAGCCGAACCGTTTAACGATACTGAATACAAGGAGAACAATATGAGACTTGAAGGGAAAACAGCTCTCGTGACCGGCGGAGGTACCGGGATAGGCCGGGCAATCACCCGGAAATTTGTCGGAGAAGGAGCGAAGGTGCTCATCTCCGGCCGTCGGAAGGAACTGCTTGAGGAAACCGCCTCCATGCTGCCGAAAGGCGCGGTAAAAATCTGTCCGGGGGATGTCGCGGAATACGAGGACATCAAGAAAATGGTAGCGGCGGCGCTTGAGTTCAACGGCAAGATTGACGTCCTGGTCAACAACGCCGCCGCCGCGGAACTGGGCGGGAGCGTCACCGACCTGCCCCTGGAACGGTGGGAGTACATCCTCAAGGTAAACCTGACCTCCTGTTTCCTGCTGATGAAAGAATGTATTCCGCTGATGATAAAGAACGGCGGCGGGTCAATCGTCAACATCGCCTCGCTGGCGGGAAAACGGTGCCTGCCCTTCTCGCCGGGATACTGTACCACCAAGGCCGCCCTGATTCACCTGACAAAGCAGGTGGCGATGGATTACAGCCGCGACGGCGTCCGCTGCAACGCGATATGCCCGGCGGCGGTGGTGACCGATATGACGAAGGGCATGGTCGGGCCGATGGCTGAAAAAATGGGAACCGATTTAAAGAGCGGTTACGATTTCTTTACCCGGAATATTCCGGCGCAGCGCGCCTGCGACCCGATGGAGATAGCCAACGTGGCCGCTTTCCTGGCCAGTGACGAGGCTTCGTTCATCACCGGAGAAGATATTCTCGTTGACGGCGGCGCCTGTGTCGTCGACGTGATGAGCATCGGGCTGTAACCACAAGACCGGACAATCATTCGTAAAAAGAAGGGCGGGTTTTGACCTACCCTTCTTTATTTACCCGGAGCGGTGCAAGAGGTTGCCGTTCGTTTTGATGTATAATGGAATGCAGGTTGGTTTCCGGTGAACAATTAACCCTGCTACTGTCCTCCTGTTACCACCGCACATGTAAAACGATAAAGAGAGCTGTTACTGTTGCCGATAATACGAAGGCCGAACACTACCCCGGCTGACCGGAAAGACGCGGACATTCCCGCTTCCCGCAAGGCCGGTTTTTCATTACGTAATCTTCACACCTTCAGTTCCTTCAGGAACCAGGTATACCGTTACTATTACGGCGGCATGATGGGCCAGATAGCGGCCATGAACATGCAGAACCTGGCCCGCTCGCTGCTCATCTACCGCCTGACCAGTTCTCCCTTCATCCTCGGTATCATGTCTTTCGCCAACGCTATTCCGATGCTGCTGTGTTCCCTGTTCGGCGGGGTCATCGCCGACCGGGTCGAAAAGAAATATGTCCTGCTCATCGGCCAGGTAGTATCGGCTCTCGTTTCCGTTGCTGTGGCAATCGCTTTGCACATCGGCTACATGAGCGCGGAAAACCCGGGGTCGTGGTGGGTGCTCATCGTTACCTCCATGCTCCAGGGAGCGACAATGGGGCTGATGCAGCCGTCGCGACAGGCAATCATCGGCGAAATAGTCGAAGAAGACGATTTAATGAACGCCATATCGCTCAACACCATGGGAATGAACGCCCTGCAGATATTCGCTCCGGCAGTGACCGGCTTCCTCATCGACGCCTTCGATTTCGCCTCCGTCTACTACGGCATGACCGGCATGTACCTGATATCCGTATTCTTCTTCATGGTGCTGCCGAAAACGGGGAAAGGGACGGCAACCGATTCTAAAATCATCGACAATATCAGGGAAGGCCTCCGTTATGTCAGGACGGACCGGCCGATTTTCATAGTGCTGATGTTTTCCCTGTTCATCGTCTTTTTCTCCATGCCCTACGGGACACTGATGCCGATTTTCACCGACGATATCCTCAAGGTCGGCGCCACCGGGATGGGGATTCTCCTCAGCGTCACCGGCATCGGTTCGATAGTCGGTTCGGTTATTCTCGCATCCCTGCCCGATAAAAAGCGCGGGGTGATGCTCCTCGCCAGCGGCATCCTCCTCGGTATTGCCCTTACCATCTTTTCCTTCTCCTCATCCTGGTCGCTTTCACTGGCGGTGATTATCTTCATCGGACTGGGGCAGACCGGACGGATGACGCTGAGCAATACGCTGCTGCAATATTATGTCGAAAAACAGTATACCGGCCGGGTGATGAGCCTCTACATGATGCAGTTCGGCCTGACCAGTTTCGGGGTGTTCGTCGCCGGCTCGCTGGCCGAGGTAATCGGCACTCCCTGGGCGCTGGGCAGTTTTTCGATAGTGCTGCTGGTTGTCTCGGTTATCCTGATGTTCTCCCTGCGGCTGTTACGAAAGCTCAACTGACATTTCTTTACTTCTTTATAAGGACATGGTACAGTTGAATTTTTGAAATCTGCTTATCAGCGGAGTGACGTATGACAGAAGAAAACTGGGATAACGCCATAGATTACCTGAGCCGGAGCCGGTTCGTCGGCCACAACGACGATTACCTTGAGTTCCTGGTAAGGACCGTCTGGAAACTGAACAAGCCACGCCGGATAGTCGATTTCGGCTGCGGGCTGGGGTTCATGGGAATGAAACTGCTCCCGCTGCTCCCGGAAGGCAGCACGTATACGGGAATCGATACATCGGCGACCCTGCTCGAAGAAGCCGAAAGGATATTCTCGAAGTTACCCGGCGAGTCCCGGTTTATCAAGTCGGAGGTGTACGACACGCCTTTCGAGAACGGCAGTTTCGACCTGGCCGTCAGCCACGCGGTGCTGATGCACCTCGAACGGGCGACGGAGGCACTCGGTGAAATGATACGGGTGACCCGGGACGGCGGAATGGTGATTTCCTGTGACGCCAGCCGGAATGCCCATAATGCCCTCTTTTATACCGAAGGGATACACGTTGAGGATATCCCCCTGACACTGAGCCAGCAGGTTAACCGGGATATAAGAGCTAAAACGAGCATCGATTATAACATCGGCATGAAAACCCCGGTGCTGATGGATAAAGCCGGGCTGAAGAACATCGGCTGCCGGATAAGCGACCGGGTGACGCTGCTGTTCCCCGGCATGGACCCGGACGAACGGCGGCGGGTCCACAAAGTCCTCTGCATGGAAGGCCTTGCCCTGCCGGATGATATCGAAGGCTGGAAGCAGGCAGTAACCGGCCGCCTTGCGGGGCATGGTGTACGCCGGGAAGATATCGATGCCCAGATTGTCAACGAGGTGGCGCTGGATTTCCGTCACCGGGGGCAGGAGTACCACACCGTTTATCCCGGACTGATGACCTGGAGTTACGGGACGGTGGTAAAGGTACCTTAGTCCGTCAGTTTCTTGGCCTCGTCCCAGAGCTTGTTTTGCTCAGAGAAGGGTAAATCGGCAAAGGTCTGTTTGCGTTCCCGGCACAGTCTTTCCATAGTTGAAAACCGTTTGAAGAATTTCGTATTCGCTTCGCGGAGGGCAATCTCGGAGTCTATCTTCAACCTTCGGGCGAAATTCACCAGGGTAAACAGCAGGTCGCCGAACTCTTCGGGTTTCTTGCCTTCATCGCTCTGCCGAAATTCCTCAGCCTCTTCGGCTATTTTATCGACAACGCCCGAGAGGTCTTCCCAGTCGAACCCAACCTGGGCTACCCGCTGCTGTATCTCGTAGGCGTAACTGAGGGAAGGCATCTGTTTCGGGACGCTTTCCAGTATCGAAACGTCTTCTCCCCGTTTCTTGCGTTTCAATGCTTGCCAGTTAGCGGAGACTTCTTCGGCATCTTTCACCTCCGTGGTGCCGAAGACGTGGGGGTGGCGGTATATCATCTTTTCGTTCAGGTTCCGGATGACGTCGCTGATATCGAACTCGCCGGCTTCGGCGCCAATCTGAGCGTGGAGCATTATCTGGAGAAGGATGTCGCCCAGTTCGTCGCGGAGCTTTGCCGTATCCCCCTCGTCGAGGGCGTCGAGGGCTTCGTAGCACTCTTCGAGTAAATACTCGCGGAGTGAAGAATGCGTCTGCTCCCTGTCCCAGGGGCAGCCCTCCGGGCTTCTCAGTTTCGCGATGATTTCTACCAGTGTTTCGAATTTTCCCAGGTTATCCGTATCCGACACTCTCTATCCCTCCGCCTTCGACGGCAGTATTTCGCCAATCAATCCTTTTTGTCCCAGCATGAAATCCTTCGCCGGCATGCGCCGTTTTCCCTCCGGCTGGAGTTCGGTCACTCCGAGGATACCGTTTCCCGTGCCTATTCCCAGGACGGCCTTATCGTCAAGGGCGGTCATCTCGCCCGCCCGGATTCCCTCTTTCGCGGGAAACACCCCGGCGGTGATAATCTTCAGTTGCTTTCCCCGCCAGGCCGTATAACAGCCCGGCCAGGGATTGAAGGCCCGGATTCTTCGCCAGATATCAGTCGCGGGTGCATTCCAGTCAATCTCGCCATCCTGCTTGCTGAACTGGCGGGTGTAGGTTACCAGGGAATCATTTTGCCGTCTGGGGGTAATTTCCCCTGTTGCAAGACGCGGCAGGGCATCCGCTACCATGCGGGCAGCGATAATCGACAGTTTATCTGTCAGCGATTCAGCGGTATCATAATCCGCAACCGTCACCTGTGCCTGCATCAGGATATCCCCGGCGTCCAGTTTCCCGGCCATTTTCATAATCGTCACCCCGGTAAACTCGTCGCCGCCCAGGATAGCCGAGATGACCGGCGCCGCTCCCCGGTACTTCGGCAGCAGCGAGGGGTGGACGTTGATACATCCCCGGGAGGGAATATCCAGCACCGCCTGCGGGAGTATCTGCCCGTAGGAGAACACGATGATATAATCGGGGCGATACCCGGCCAGTTTTTCAATAACCCCGGTTTCTTTAAAGTTCTCCGGCTGTTCAATTGCAAGTCCGTATTCGAGGGCTTTCTTTTTTACCAGCGATGAAACGACACTCCGTCCCCGTCCCGCTTCCCGGTCCGGCTGGGTATAGACCGCGGTAATCTCGTGGCCGGCGCTCAGGAGAAGCTCCAGGGTCAAAATTGAAAACCGGGGAGTCCCCATATAGACTATTTTCATAAGGTTCCTCCGTCAGTAATTCTACCATTCAAAAATTTTAATAACAATTAAGAGGTTTTGTGGCTGTCAGTGAAGATTTGGGCAAAAAAGACAGGTAAACAGGCCTGTACAGGGGCTGGCACTAGTCGGAAACCGCCATCAATCATTATCTTAAAGGTTGCCATCCTCCGGCAGGTATTTGGTATTATTGGTGATGTTCATCCGGAAAATCAGCTGCTCACCGGGATTTATCGTAGACCTTACCCTCCCACCAGGGAGATTATATATCATAAACCAGCTCTTTTGGTTAAATAAGAGGGAGAAAGAACTTGACTGAATCCAGACCCGCAAGGCAGATTTGGGAAGCCGCCTTAGGTGAATTACAGAAACACGTCAACAAACCCAATTACCGCACCTGGCTATCCAGAACGCAGGGTATAGGCTACGAGAAGGACCGGTTCGTCATTGGGGTGCCGAATACGTTTGTCTCCGAATATCTCGATAGAAATCAGCGTTCGCTGATTGAGAAAGTCCTCCGCGGCATAACCGGCGAGGACATCAAGGTTCAGTTCAGGGTAAACGGATATCAAACCGGTTCTCCGGCTTCGAGAACCCGGACTAAGCCGGTTGCGACCGAACAGACCGCCATGCCCCTGTTCAATCCGAGATACACCTTCGATAACTTTATCACGGGAAGCTGCAACCAGATTGCTTTCACGGCGTCGATGGCAATAACGCAAAATCCGGGAACCAGTTATAACCCGCTGTTTATCTACGGCGGTTCCGGGCTCGGCAAGACTCACCTGCTGCATGCCATCGGGCACAAGGCCCTGGAGAACAACCTGAAAGTCCTCTACGTCCGGGCGGAAGAGTACACCAACCAGCTTATGCAGGCACTGAGAGAGAAAAAAACTGACGAATTCCGCAGTAGATACCGCAACGTCGACATGCTGCTGCTCGACGACGTTCAGTTCTTCAGCGGCAAGACGCAGACGGAAGAAAATTTCTACCATACCTTCGATGAGCTGTATAACAGCGACCATCAGATTGCCCTTACCTGCGACCAGCCGCCGAAGCTGCTGCCGATGTTTACCGACAAACTCCGTTCGAGGTTCGAAGGCGGGCTGGTGACCGATATCCAGGAACCGGATTTCGATACCCGGCTCGCTATCCTGAAAGCCAAGGCGATTCAGAAAGAAATCGATGTTTCGCTCGAGGTGCTGGAAATGATTGCCCTCCAGATGAAGCAGAGCATTCGCGCCCTGGAAGGGTCGCTCAACCGGATAGCCGCTTATTCGAACCTGGTACGGTCGATGATTACCCCTGAGCTGGCGGCTCACGCCTTGAAAGACCTTGCCGGTAACGAATCCCCGGCCGTACCGGTTACCCCGAGCCTCATCCTGGAAGCGGTTGTGGAAAAATTCGAGCTTACTCCTTCGGACCTTCGGGGACGAAAGAGAGACGGAGACACCGCTCTCGCCCGTCAGGTGGCCATGTACCTGATGCGGCAGGAGACCGATTGCTCGCTGGCGGAAATCGGCCGTGAACTGGGCAACCGGACACCCGCAACTGTCAGCCATGCTTATCAAAAAATTGCCGACGATATCAACAATAATCCGACTTTGAAAAGGAAGGTGTTCGATATCCAGCGCAGTATTCAAAAAAACGCCGACAACAACAGCTAGGAAAACCGTATCTTTTTCAACATGCCGGCGTTTTTTTCGATAACTTTCACCTGTTTTTAATAACCTGCTTTCATGCCGGCTTCAAAACCCGGCATCGGCGGTTTCCCTGCCCGTTAATGTAAACCTCGCTGATTTCATGTTACTATTACTAATAATGATTTCCTTTATTTACTATTAAGTTAAACGGTAATCAGAGGGTAGATAACAATTGTACGACAGAGTTGAAATAAGCGTTCAGGCAGGTAAGGGAGGCGACGGCGTCGTCAGTTTCCGAAGGGAGAAGTTTGTCCCCTACGGAGGCCCTGACGGCGGTGACGGAGGGGATGGCGGGAACGTCCTGTTGAAAGCTGATTCGGGAATCACCGACCTGAAAATGTACAAGCCGCACAAAGTGTATAAAGCCTATAATGGTGGGCACGGCCAGGGTCAGAAAAAACACGGTAAGCGAGGTCAGGACCTGGTCCTCTATGTACCGGTCGGGACGATAGCCATCGGCCTCGGCGGAACCGCTCATGAAATGCTGGTAGCGGATTGCGAAACGGACGGCCAGGAAGAGATAGTTGCCGTCGGCGGCCGGGGAGGACAGGGAAACGTCCATTTCGCTACCTCGACCAACCAGGCTCCCCGTATCGCCCAGAAAGGCACTCCCGGCGAGGAACGCTCGCTGGTCCTGGAAATGAGGCTGATAGCCGATGTCGGTATCATCGGATTCCCCAATGCCGGCAAGTCGACGCTTCTCTCGAGGGTATCCGCCGCAACCCCGAAAATAGCTGGCTATCCCTTTACGACACTGGAGCCGATTCTCGGCGTGGTTGAAACCGGGCAGTCCCATTTCGTGATTGCGGAAATACCCGGGCTTATCGAAGGCGCTCATCTCGGCAAAGGGCTCGGGCACCTCATCGACGGTACCTCGAAATCACCGGTCGAGGACCTGATTAAGGTCAATAACGAGCTTCACCTGTACGATGCCGAACTGGTCAGGAAACCGCAGGTAACGGTGGTCAATAAAATCGATGTTCCCGGCATGAAAGAACTCCTTCCGGATATCCGGGAAGAATTCAGGGAAGCAGGCATCGAGGTTATTTTTATTTCAGCGGAAACGGGTGAAGGTATTACTTCGCTGGTCGAAGAGATTGAGGCGGCGCTTGCGACCACTGATAAGGGAATTCTCGCCGGTACCCCGGTTCCAACGGCCGTTTTCAGGCCCCGGTCGGAGAAAAACGAATGTACGGTTACCCGTGCCGAAGACGTATTCGTCATTCATTCCGTCCCCCTTGAGCGTATCCTCGCCGGCGCGGATATTACCGATGCCGAAATCAGGCATCAGCTTCGGCGGCCGATGGAGCGATACGGGGTCGTCCGGGCGCTGGAAAGAGCCGGCATTCAGGCGGGCGATACCGTTCGCTGCGGCGACAACGAATGGAAATGGTAACGGAATAATTCCTGCCGGGAGGGGAGTGGCAGTGAAAACGGGAATACTGGGCGGTACATTCGACCCCGTTCATAACGGGCACATTAAGATAGCCTGCGGGGTCTGCCGGCAACTGAAGCTGGATGCAATGCTTTTTATACCGGCGGCCATTTCTCCGTTCAAAGTGGAGACCTGCGAAACACCGCTACCGCACCGGCTGCGCATGGTCGAGCTTGCCATCGCCGGGATTCCCGGTTTCAGCATCTCCAGGATAGAAGCCGACCGCCCCGGAACCTCGTACACGGTCGATACGCTGGAAACCCTGAAAAACCGGTCAGGTGAGGCTTCTGAGCTGTTTTTCATCATCGGCCTCGACAGTCTCCGGACGCTGCCCGAATGGAAAGCTCCGGACCGGATTATCAGCCTCTGCCGCCTGGTGACGGTGCGGCGGCCGGGGTACGAGCTTCCCGATATCAAAAAGCTCGAAACAAGGGTACCCGGGCTTTCGGAACGATTGACAATCCTCGACGGCCCGCTGGTCGATGTCAGCAGTACCGATATCCGGAGGCGGATTGCAGCCGGTCAGGACATTGCCGGGATGGTCCCGCCGGCGGTGGCAGAATACATCCGGAAAAACAACTTGTATACTTCGCAAGGCAAGTAAAAAAACAACTTACAGGGAGGGTACCATGATAGTTACCGGCGTTGTCGGCAGCCCGCGGAAAAACGGCAACACGCAACTAATCACCGAACATGCTTTGAAGGCGGTAGCCAAAGAGGGAATAGCTACCGAACTGATTACTCTTGCAGGTATGGATATCCGGCCGTGCGATGGCTGCTGGAGCTGTGGCGGAGAAAAGGAAATTTGCCATATAAAGGATGATTTGATGCCCGTTTACGAGAAACTGAAAGCATCCGACGGCATAATTCTTGCGTCACCGGTATATTACGGCTCCGCAACATCTCTGATAAAAGCAATGATGGACAGAGTCGGTTGCATCGGAGGCCGACGCAGGGTATTCGCCGGGAAAGTCGGCGGTCCCCTGGTGGTAGCGAGGCGGGCCGGGCAGAACTTCACCCACGCTCAGTTATCGTTCTGGTTTCACATCCTCGGTTTCTACATGCCGGGTTCGACCTACTGGAATGTTGCCGTCGGCAGAGAGAAAGGCGAGGTCGAAAACGATGCGGAAGGTATGGAGACAGCCTGGAATTTCGGTAAAAATATGGCGTATCTGGTGAAGAAACTCGGCGAATGATAGAGATACAGGCAGATTAACCGGGTATAGCGAAAAAAGAATTGCGCAAGAATTTTGAATCTTGCGCAATTTATTGCAAAGCAGGAATTCCCGGGTACCGGAGAATCAGGCAGTTGCCGGGCTGAGAATATAGATGGCCTAGCCAAGGTATTCACGTTCGTAGCGCTTACTTTATGGATATCTTGATTCTTTTTTCAACTCCGTTTTATAAAGAGAGAAATCATCTACTAACGCGAAAACTCCCCGAGGATGAAAGGTGCGCACTTGCTAAAACTCATGTTCACCATAACTCTTTCCTTCC
>CAYXEG010000124.1:5778-9747 GCA_964463875.1 uncultured Dehalococcoidales bacterium | reverse complement strand
GTGCTGAAAATTTTTGTTTTCAGCTTCATTATTTAACAAAAAGTCATTTTATTCCCTCAGAAGAAATAGCTCGTTTATCATCCCCTCCCCTAGAGAGTTTGTAGATAGAAAAAACAAATATTTTAACTCTAAACTCCAACTGGCTGTATAGTCATATCAACACTGTATTTTGCTTGTGACATAGTTTGATAATTATTTAGTGAATAGTAAAAAATAAAGGAACGATTTGATTAAAACTTGCATCTTATATAGTATAGGTTCTTTATAGAAAGGCTTTTTTGTTGGTTGAACCGGAGGAAGTAACTCTTATCCGCCGCTGTCAGTCCGGAGATAAAGAGGCATTCCGTTGCCTCGTAGATAAATATCGAAGCGTACTTTTCGGTATCGCTTATCTCATGACGCGCAATAAAGAATCGGCGGAAGATGCTGTGCAACGATCGCTGCTACAGATGTGGAAACACATCCCTTCACTACGACTGAGAACCAGTCTGAAAGCCTGGCTGACGCGAATAGTAATAAACGAAGTAAATCAGTTACACCGAAAAAAACGATTGCCGACGGTCCGGGTTAAAGAGACGCTCGAAGTTGCGGGAGACCCGAACGAAGTCGAGACGACAGCAATCAGCCATGAAAGACACCGGCGCCTGAAAGAAGCCCTCGAGGTATTACCGAAAGATCAACGTGAAGTGGTTATTCTCCGGTATTTTTCAGAGTTGACAGTACCGGAAATCGCTGCTGTAACCGGCACACGTGAAGGTACGGTAAAGTCCCGACTTAGCCGGGCACTCAATCGCCTCGGTGAAATTCTCCGTAATAAGGAAGAGGCAGAGGATGTGAAGGGGTAACAGGTTATGGTAACTAACAGATTAGAGCAGGAACTCAGGGATTATTTCAAAGCCGAAGTCCGACAACAAGAACCTTCCGCAGATTGGTGGAACAACATTGTTGCGAGTCTTGAGGAGAGAAGCAGTCTCTCGTTCTGGCAAAGATTTAAACCGAAAACCAGACTGGCATGGGCGTTTGTTCCGATCGCTTTACTTGTCATTATCGGAGGTACAGCCTACGCAGCTACCTTCGTAATCAAGGAGCTGTTCCTGAATTACGCGGGACATATCGAAGAAGCCGGACTCGCGCAGGAACTGGATATCAGTCAGACCATCGGAAATGTGACTGTCAGGCTTGAACGTGCCTACGCTGATGGTAACGTGGTGCTGGTGGGTTATACAGTCAGCGGTCCGCAGGAGAGATACTTTACTCGCGGAGGCGAACTTATCACTGACGAAGGGCAGGCTTTGCCACCTTTGTTCGGTATGGGCTTTGTGCCGGGATCGGAAAGAATCATGAGTGAGTGGCGTCCTTCTGATCGGGTTGCTTACCTGGCAGGTTATGATGCTTCCCTGATTAAGGGTGAACCGCCATATCTTAACCTGACGCTGGACATTCAGGTCAGTGATCCTCCGTTCCCCGGAAAACCTCTCCCCTCATTCGAATCCTGTACATTCGATTTTACCGTGCCGTTCGCTCGCGCTAACCGTATAGTTATAGAACAAACGGTGGAGAAATCTGGTGTCGCCATTACTCTGGATAGAATCGAAATAACTCCCTGGGCAACAATGGCTGTCTTCCGGTTCTCTCAGGACGGAACGCCGATAGTCTCAGTAAAGCTGCCTGACGGCCGTTCTGATGAAACTTTCGGACGAGCTGTGGACGACCCCTCCGGTGAGTACCGGAGTTACTTTAACGAAGATTTTACCGGGCAGCACGGCGTATGGACAATTACAATAAACGAACTGGTACTCCCGCCTGACATTAGTGAGGCAGAGAAGATAGAACTCGTCGAGGGGAAAGCATGGATAATTAAGTCTAAGGGAGATAACCAAGATAATCGACTGACCGGACCATGGGTTTTCACATTCGAGGTACCGTGATGTATGTAACTAACCATAATTCTTTTAATTACTACTGTAGCGTAATATTGTCATCGAGAAATATACTTTTAATTTGTACTATAATAATAGGCAGGCAAAACATATAAGAATCATAAAGTGATACTTTTCCGGATTCCTCGTATAGAGATAAAAGAGGTTTTCGATGAGATTTTCAGGCCTGTGTCGTCACAGGCAAGCTGCCAGGTTTCACCGGGAACCGGAAGAATAAGCCGATATCCGGGAAATCCGCCCTGTAAACGAGTCAAGGAAAATCGAGGAGGGAACATGGACAGGAAAATCTGGATTTACGCAGGGTTACTCGTCGTAATCGTTGCGCTCATGGGAGTCGGCATATGGGCGGTCCTGACGCCGAAAAACCCGGTCGAGATACCGGAAAGCGAGCCGGTCGTCGTAATGGATATCGGCTCCCCCGGAAGAAACACGTTCAGCCAGCTATCCGTTTATGAAGACGGTACGGTCATTCACGTCCGTGACTGGGCTGGGGTGCCGCTCAATCCAGGAGTTGCATTCACCCGCACCTGGAGAACAGGCACATTGAAGGCTTCGGAAATCGATTCCTTTTTCAGTTATCTTGAAACACTGGATTTCAATGATATCGAGACCACCTACATATCGGAACGCCTAACAGAACTTATTCTTGATGAAGTAGCGGAGGATGTCTCGGAAATATCGCTGGAGACGGACGATTACATCAAAATATCCGCTGATAACGGCAGTGTGGATAACGTGGTAGCCGCGTTCGGATACCAGCACCCGGATACTGATTTGATATCTGAACTGCCCTACCCGCTTAACTTAATCTATGAGGACCTGGCTGAAATAATCGAAAACAGCACCGAAGAAGTCCTGACAGAAGAGCTGACAAAATAAAAAGATTGCTGTATTACCGTGAAAAAGATTCTCGTCATACTCCTGGTACTATTACTTACAGCGGCAGTACTCCTGCCAGTAGCCGGTTGTACACAAGAAACAGACCAGCCTGATTTCGGCGGTTATACGCCGGGGACAATTTTCATTAGTTACACTCAAAGCTATGAAACCCTGGCTGAACTGGCGGAGGCAGCCGACCTGATAGTCGCCGGAACAATCGGCCTGACTGCCGAAGTGGTGGGTGATAACTCGACCCCGGCGATGAAAGACCCCCGATTACGGTACTGGAGTACGCGTTCGCCTTTCATCGTCGAACAATCGCTCAAAGGAGACTGCCCGGAAGAAATCGTCATCTCGCAGGAAGGAGCCGTTGGCTGGGCACAGGAAGATGGAAATCCGGTTTTTGAGCCGGGTGAAGGGTGCTTCCTCTTCCTGAAGAAAGGTGAAGACGGAGTCTACCGGCTCCTCCATCCGGACGGACGGTTCAGGATAGAGGACGGCGCCGTCTATTCTTTGAATTTCGTGCTGGCGACCGGTGAAGCCCGACCACCCCTGAGTCTGCGGTACTGGAAAGTCGAACTCGATGATTTTTGCAAGAAAGTAATCGAGGCCATAAAGGCTGAAAATCCTTTACCGGACGGAGAGCCGGTTATTGTCATGCAGCTTTCGTACATGATGCAGGGAAGCCAGCAGGAAGTTCGGGTGTATGAAGACGGCAGTGTTCTGCACATTCTGGAGAAAGGGTTGCGATTTCCCACTCCGGAACATCCGGCTGTCAGGATATGGAAGGCCGGGAATATTTCTCCGGAGGGTTACGGAGAGGTACGAAGCTTCATCGACTCGGCAGATTTTTTTGAACTCGATGAGTATTACCAGGTTCCCGGAACAGAACAGGTAACCAGCGACCTGCAATTCACCCTCTCCGTCAACGGCGAAAGTACCGGTAAGACTGTCAGGGCTTCAGGTTATTTCACTCCGGATACCGATTATCAGAATAACCTGTTACCCTGGCCGCTCGATGAGATATACCTGAAACTTATCGATATCGGCGAAAACGGAACGAAAGAACTATACCGTGAGGAAATACGATGACAGAACCAGGAAAAAGAAGAGTACGCCGTCTGACCGCCCTCACGATAACCGGACTTAT
>CAYXEG010000124.1:0-5768 GCA_964463875.1 uncultured Dehalococcoidales bacterium | reverse complement strand
GGGATGTTCTCGCGAAAGGCGGTCAGAATCCAATCCTGGTGGCGGTACCGGTCAGTTCGGTGCTCATTATACTGATTTACTCGTTTTTCAGAGACATCGAGAAAAGGGTACAACCGGCAATAAACCTTTCCTCGGATATCGTTATTCACAGCGGTTTACCGGCGGACTCGTTTTTTCTGACAGCGGCGGTGCTATTCGCCCTCGGTCTTATACTTCTCGCCTGGGTTACCATCAGGAAAAACCGGCAGAAGGGTAACGATAATCGACTGAAACTCCGGGAAGGAAGCGAAGAACGATGAAAAAAACAGCCATATTCTGGTTACTGGCAGCGCTGCTGATACCGATGGGTTCCTGCGCTCCTGCAATCGATGAGCCAGTTCCCCAAACCGGCTCCGAAAGCCCTCCTCCCGTGGAAAAGAGTCTGCAGGAACAGATGAACGAACTGGCGGAGAAGTACAAGGATGACCCGGAGAAGTTCGACGCGGCGGTCTACGCCCTCCACGAAGGCGTGACGGTCGAAGAAGCGGTTCGCCGGTTTGAACTGATGGATGAGGCCCACCTGCTGGGGAATGCCCTTGAGGAAAACGAAGCCGATACTCTGGCAGGTTTCTGGATTCAGCATGAACCGAATTTCTGCCTGGTGGCGGCGTTTACCCGGAATGGAGAGGAAACACTCGAAAAATACCGGGAAGATTATCCCGGCCTGGTGGCAATAACTGAAGTCAGAGAAATGAAATACACCCAAGCTGAACTGCTGGCCGCTCAACAGGAGGCAATGAGCCTGCTTAACGAACTCGGCTTGTTTTTCTCCTCCGGTACCATGATAATGGACAATCGGGTAGAAATTTACATAACGGACAGCCGGTTGTTCTACAGCCGGCTTGAAGAATCCGGAAAAACCCTGCTGGAATGCGTCGTCCCGGTAATTGTTTACGAACCGCGAGAGGGAGTCCCGGGGGGACTTGTTCCTGACCCTTCGGTGCATTTTCCTCAACTGGCAACCGCCAGCAGCGTCCACATGACAGCATTGATGACCGGCACCCTTGAACTGGTTGACGGCTATCTCCGCGTGCATGATTCACTGATTATCTGGCAGCCGGATTTTTACGTTCATAACAATAACGGGACAATCGAAATATGGGACAAAGACGGCAAGGTTGTCGGCCGGGTCGGTGAGGAAATCTACATGGGAGGAGGCGGTGGCGGAAGCCTGAAAAACATCAACCAGCAACTCCTGGAGCCGCTTCCCGAGGATACCGAAGGCCCCTTCTGGATGCAGGGAGGCGGAACAAGACTCAATCTGAACTTCAACTCGGACTATTTCAACCTTCACGTCATCACGGACGGAGAAAATAAAGCCTTTTTCCTGACCGGAAAACCGGCTCTCAATGAAATGGCGCAACAGAAAATCACCCTCACCGGCAGTTGGAAAGCCAGTTACCCGCAGGGTATTATCCCCTACCCGCAATTCGTTACCGAGCCGAAACCCATCGAACGAAAAGGTTCCGTCAGTTATACCACCTTCTGGCCCGCCGGTTACACTGCCCGGATAACAGATGGTGTTTTCGAGGTGCTGGACGGACAGGGAAAGATTGTCGTTCGTGACGGTGAAGAAATCAGTATCACGGGTACGACAATGTCCGGATATATCGGAGTGCTCCACGATGACTTACCCGGCGGATATTCCGGCCCTTACCTGGTTGTGGAGGAAGTCAGATGAAAAAACTGTTGAGGTCAAGGGTTTCACTTGTGGAATTGTCGTCCTCGGATTTACTGGAATCAGGCGATTTCTGGAGAAAAAGAAAGGTATACAGGGGAGGGGTATGAATATCAGTCGATTTTCAATAACTATTCTGCTGATACCAGTTCTGACCGGCATGGTTTCCTGTAACAGTTCCGAACCTGCCTTACCTGTCACTTATTCCGGAGGACATAACATATCCGAAATATCTACGGGCAGGTTTATTCCGGGAGTAGTACTGTTAACCATCCCTCTCTATCCGGAATCCGAGCCAACCACCTTCATGGAATGGCAAAGGGAAGGAGGCCCTCCCGCATCATCTGTTTCAAGTCCGTTATACGCGAATGAAAACAGGCCGGGATATCAAGCTGCTTCCGCCCAGTATAAAGTTGATTCTTCATCGATGGCAATTATGTCCTGGTATGAAGAGATTCTTGGAGAAATGGGCTACAAAAAATACGCGGAGAGCAAATGGGGAATGGAGAAAGTGTCAGGTTGGAATACCGGATTCTACCTGCCATCTCAGCCGCTTGTCAGTGTTGAAGTCCATACCTATCAAACACCTTCGTTCCCATCACTCGTTTACGAACTCCTGGTAGTAAATACCATTCCCCTACCGAAACCGGAGCAAGAAGCGATACCCCGGAATATCAACAGGATAGAAATCGACTATACTGGTTATCTGGAGACCGCGAAGCCAAAGAGAACAATTACGGACAATGAGACGATTGCTGAACTGATTAACATGGTTAACTCTTTACCAGTGATGCCTGATTTTGTATTTCTCGGAGGCACCGGAGGCCCCCAGACTGTTTTCACGGTTGTTTTTCATTCTGGATTACAGGGAAATATCACGGTAACAAAGGTCCTCGGCGGCATAAATACCGGTATAAATATCGAAGGTTACCCGGTACTCGATGACCCCCATAATTTACTGCACGATAGAGTGAAAGAGCTGATTCAAAACAGATAATACCGGAGGGAAAAATGCGATACATGAAAATGAAAGTCATTTTAATCATGGTGTTAGCAGGCATGCTCGTTACCTGTGTTTCCTGCGCTCCTGCAATCGATGAGCCAGTTCCCCAAACCGGCTCCGAAAGCCCTCCTCCCGTGGAAAAGAGTCTGCAGGAACAGATGAACGAACTGGCGGAGAAGTACAAGGATGACCCGGAGAAGTTCGACGCGGCGGTCTACGCCCTCCACGAAGGCGTGACGGTCGAAGAAGCGGTTCGCCGGTTTGAACTGATGGATGAAGCAGGAGGCCTTCAGTCGGCAATCGTCGAAAACGAAGAAACCTACGCCGGAAGCTGGATTCAGCATCAGCCGGAGTACCGGCTCGTCTATGCCTTCAAAGGAAATGGCGTGGATATCATGAAAAAGTACGTCAGCGAGAACTCCTCGCTGTGGAATGCTCTGAAAATCCTGAACTTCGACTACAGCTACGAAGGACTGAAGGAAATCAGGGACAGCCTTCAGTCAGCCCTCGAAAGCCGGGGGGTATATTCGCATATCGAAATCGACATGCAGAACAATCGTATTCAGTTCTTCTTTTACGATAAGGAAACGGCGGATAACGTGATACGGCAGGAGGGAATCGATATCCCTGACTGCGTACAAATAATGCAGTTCGAAGGACTGGCAATTCCGGACGATGTAGTGACCGATGAAGAAAGGGCCTTGACGCAGGCCGGAAAAGACGAACTCGCCTGGTCGTACTGGCGGGCTGTTTCGGTGAACGGCAGCGCCGTTCTTCCCGGTACGGTAATCAGCTTCTTTACCCGTGGCGACGGTGTCTTCTCGGGCAGTTCCGGGTGTAACGATTACTGGTGTCATTACAACCTGAAAGGGCCGTATATCCGGATTTCCGGCGGCGGGATGACGTGTGTCGGTTGTTCCGACGAAATCCTCGAACAGGAAGATAATTTTCTTAAATGCTTGCGGAATTCGTATCGCTATACCATAGAAAAAGATACCCTGACGCTGTACGATGCTTCAGATAACGCTCTAGTTGTGTTCGAAAGACGGCCGAAACCGGACTACACGATGAACCCGGCGGAGCTTGCCGGGACAAGCTGGCAATTAACGGCGGTCGACGGTCAGTCGGTCGATGAAAATGACATGGTTACCCTCGTTTTCAATGAAAACGGCGACCTGATATACGGGGAAGACCCTTTCAGAACGTGGGAATACGGATATGAAGCACGCGACGATATGATAAGAATCACGGGCGTCATGTCAAAGACAAAGAGAGACGAATCAGGAAACTACATGACCGGTCATGAACCTTCGGTTATCGATGATTTTTATCCGATTGTCTACTACCGGTTACAGGAAACGAGGCTGGAGGTGTATACGGATAATCAGATGACGCTGATTTTCGAGCGGTATGAACAGGAGGCGTGAGATGAAAAAAATACTACCGATACTACTGATGCTATGCGGGGTGTTGTTTACGACCGGATGCCCGGCAATTGACGGCCGCCCGCCGGAATACTCGGTGGCTAATCCGAGCCTGCTGACGCTGCCGAACAACGCCAGTATTTTCGTCGGCTACCAGGTCAACCAGGGCAATGCCGGGACGACGTACCTTCAAAGGGTAGAAACGAACGGTGAAGCCCGTTTCTGGGGTAACAATGGGCTGGAATTACGTACGAGCCAGTGGGGTTTCTACGGGAGCGACCGGGAATGCGCCGCCCTGATACCTGACGACTGGGGGAACATCATCGCCGTTTACCCGCTCAATGACGGCCTGAAAGCGCAAAAACTGAACACAACGGGCGACTCTATCTGGCCGGAAGGTGAAGTGCCGGTATCCGGGGAAAAAGTGTTACCGAACAAGTTCAAAGCGGTCAGCGACCAGGCGGGAGGCGCCCTTGTCCTCTCGGTTTCGGAAGAGAACCGTCTCACCCTTCGGAGAATGGACACTCATGGCAACCGGCTGTGGACAACCTCTCTTACAGAAGAAGCGGACAGGTTCGATATCGCCGTCGATACGGACGGCGCCGCTTTCGTTATCTGGAAAGACCGGCCGCCGTACAGCGAGGGGGACATCTTCGTCCAGGTCGTTGATGCCAACGGCACGATTGTCGGGGAAAACGGCGGCCTGCGGCTGACCGACGAGCAGAACCCCGGGTCTTTCACGAACAATTTCGAGAGCCGGATTGTTGCCGATGGCAGCGG
Organism: uncultured Dehalococcoidales bacterium; assembly: GCA_964463875.1. Classification (GTDB taxonomy): domain Bacteria; phylum Chloroflexota; class Dehalococcoidia; order Dehalococcoidales; family UBA2162; genus MGML01. Next base: position 844 of record CAYXEG010000124.1, on the reverse strand, counting down.
CGGAGCGGTGGTTATCTGGGCGGAAGCGATTTTTACCGAAGACCGGGGCGGTATTACCGGCCATCGGTTGTTCGCCCAGCGGATTGACGGGAAAGGCACTGCCATGTGGCAGGACGGCGGACGGCTTGTGACCGGAAGCGAACGAATACAAAACCCCCGGGTTATCGGGGGCGAACCGGGGTCTTTCCTGATTTTCTGGTCGGACATACGGCGTATTTACGGGCAGAAGATTGATATCTCCGGAACTATCGCCTGGGCAGGAAACGGCCGTGAACTGGTTATGTCAGGAAAAGTCCTGTACTACACCGCCGCCGGCGACGGCGACGGCGGGGCGGTGCTCGCCTGGAATGACGGGCGCCTCTGCGCCCAGAGAATCGGCAGCAATGGTGCGAAGCTCTGGGGAGATGAAGGCACAGAAGTGTCATCGGCTCCTCCCTACTGGGGAGAGTACTCGGTACCGGCGAGGGTTTTACCGGACGGGCAGGGTGACTTCCTTGTCGCCTGGGCTTCGGGCAGTACTATCAAGGCAAAAACAACTTCATGGGTCCAAAAAATAAGCGCTCAGGGCGAGCCGTTATGGGGAAAAGACGGTATCAGGCTCGAGCCGTAAATAGAAGAAAGGAAAAATGAAACAGTACCTGAATTATCTGCTGGCGGGCATCGGCCTGCTCATTATTATGGCGGGAGCGGTATCCTGCCGGAGTTCCGGCATGCCCGGCACATCGACGAACGACGATGTGCTCAATTACCGGGATTTTTCCCTCAGCGCCGAAGAGGTCGGCCTGACTACCTTTACCCGGGGAACAGTATTCGTCAGGGGAGACAGCAACAATCCGGAGGAGGT
>CAYXEG010000123.1:0-9749 GCA_964463875.1 uncultured Dehalococcoidales bacterium | reverse complement strand
CACAGGTTTCCCGCCAGGGCTTCCTTTATCTCTTCGGCGGTCGGGTCGGGATTCCGGTCGAGCAGCGCTTTGGCGGTAGTAATGAATCCCGGCGTGCAGTAGCCGCACTGCATGGCACTGTGCTTCACGTAGCTTTCGATGAGAGGGTGATTGTCCCGGGCGATGCCCTCAACTGTTTCGATGTGCCGGCCGTCGCATTCGATTGCCAGCGTCATGCAGGAAAGGACCGGTCGCCCTTCCATGATGACCGTGCAGGCGCCGCAGGCGCCCTCGTCGCAGAACAGCTTCGTCCCGGTCAGGCCGAGGATGTCGTGCAGCACGTACTGAAGCGTCCAGGTTTCCTCAACCATAACCTCATGGGTTTCCTTGTTGACGAAAAGGGTAATGCCGGTTCTTCCACCGGGGACCGATTCTTTGTTTTCAGACATAGCGTCATTTCCTCCGGACGGATTACTCTGAAATGTCGGTACGACATACTTTCTGCCGGAATGCAAACGCATCCCTCAGGTTTACTATCTTAGCATAAATTCATGTGTTTTTCTGAGACCCGGCTGATGGCCGAACATCCAATTTTATACCATATAAAAAAGAGCCTTATCAAAAGGCTCTTTTTTATCGTTATTACTGCAATTCGGCTTTTCCGGTTAATCTCCCTGCGTTCGCCGCTGGTGTTCTTCGATGAGTTTCGCCAGCACACAGGAGGGAACGTAGTTCTTGACAATGCCTTCCCAGCCTTCCGGCCCGATTAACCCCCGGACGATGCTCGAACTGATTTCTATAAGTTCTCTCGGAGGCAGGATGAAAACGGTGATGATGTCGGCATTGAGATGCCTGTTTACGTAGCTCAGCGATTTTTCGTACTCGTAGTCGGCCGTGCTCCGGATGCCGCGAAGGATATACTTCGCCCCGATGCTCTCGGCGTGCTTGATGAGGAACTTATCGGTGTAGTTATCGACACAGACATTCTTGATGCCGTTAATCGATTCTTTTATCATATGAATCCGGTCATCGAGTGTAAAGTAACAGTTTTTTTCCGGGTTCGTCCCCACCGCCACCACCAGTCTGTCGAACATCTTGGCGCCGGCTTCAATCATCCACAAATGACCCAGGGTAATCGGGTCAAACGTTCCGGCATAAATAGCAACTCTGTCTTCTTTGACCATTCTTTCCTTTATACACCTTCTCTATTCTTCGCTTCGCCGCGAGTCTCTTCCATCACCTTGTTGTATGGTCCGATTTTTTACGTAATCATTGTACTATGATTATGGACGGGAGAGAAGCACCCTCCATCCGCTTTCCGTTTTTTGCGGCGACTATTTTTTGAAGTTCCTCCATCGTCCCTGAGAACAGCGCTTCCGCCGGACAGGATTCGGTACAGGCAGGTTCCCTTCCGGCTCTCAGGCAGTAATCGCACATCTCCATTTTCCCGTCGCTCGCGAACTGGGGAACCTCGTACGGGCAGGCTGCCAGGCAGTCCCGGCACCCGGTACATTTTTCTCTGTCCACGATGACAATCCCGTCTTCCGCTCGCTTCGAAATCGCCCCCGCCGAGCAGGCCGGTATGCAGGGCGGCTGTTCGCAGTGCAGGCAGGATTTCGAGAAAAACAGCCGCTTTATATCAGGATATTCACCTTCCCATGTCTCAATAACCTGCCTCCAAAAAATCCCGGTTTCCAGGTTGTTCGTCACCTTGCAGGCCATCTCGCAGGTATAGCACTCGATACATCGGCTCGCATCGAAATAAAAACCGTACTGTTTGTTCGTCATTATTCGCCCGCCTCGATTTTACTGACTTCCACCAGCGTCTGCTTCGGCATGGCGGTCACGAGCGGGTCGAACGCCTTGTCCGGGTCGGTGTTATAGAGAATATTGACGTTCGCTCCGCCGTCAACGATTGAGTATCCCGGCAGGTCAAGCTCCTCGCACCCCTGCCACCAGCCGTGCAGCCCCATCAGCGTATCCGGCCGTATGCCCGGGAAATATTTCGCCCTGAGTTTTACCCAGCCGTGAGGCGATTCAACCCTCACCCAGTCGCCATCGGCAATTCCTCTCGCCTTTGCCGTCTCAGGGTGAATGTGCACCCACGGGTCGGGTTGCTTCTCCCGCAAATAGGGAATATTTCTCAGCCAGCCGTGATTGTACATCTCGGAGGTATGGGTATCGAAAAATACCAGTGGGTACTTCGCCAGCAATTCCGGCGTGCCGGTGGGGCTTTCCGGTGGCTCCACCCATACCGGCAGCGGATTATACCCGTATTTTTCGAAGGTGGTGTTATATATCGCCACCTTACCCTCCGGCAGATAGGGGTTCCGGTTTAATCGGGTGCTCGGCGTCGAGAATATCTTTTCGTACTTTTCGTACACCGGCGGCTTGACGTCGTAGATTATCCCTTCCGGATGCTCCCGCAGCCGGTCGATGGTCATACCGAAGTTCTCGAGCTGGTAGTTCATGCACTTCTCGATGCTTCCTCCCCAGAAGTCGTCGCCGTAGCCCATCTTTACCGCCAGGTCCAGCCAGAACTCGTAATCGGATTTATAGTCGCCGAGCGGTTCGACTACCTTACTCCTCGCCATTATCCAGTTGCCCCGCACCTCGAACGGATGGTCGGTTTCGTACATCGTCGTCACCGGCATCACGATATCCGCCCAGGGCATGGAGGAATTTTCCATGACATCGATGACCACGAAAAACTCGAGCTTCTTCAACGCCTCGATGACCATCTTCGAATTACGGGTAATCACCGCCGGCTGGGTGCCGGGGGCGACAATCGTTTTTACGGGGTATGGGTCTTCCGTCAAAACGCTCTGAAGTATCCGGTAATAGGCGGAAGAAGCCCCTTCGAGAAACGGCTGGAACGGTTTCGGCATCTCCGGCCCGACCAGTTTTTCGATGAGTTCCTCGGTATAATCGCTCAGCAAATTGACCGGCTTCACCATCGGCAAGGCACTTCCGGACGGCATGACATTACCCCCCGGCCGGTCGATATTACCGGTTATCGCCATCAGAATTCCGACCGCCCTGACGGCGTTATTCGAATCCACGTTCTGGTCGAAGGCGTTCCCCGGCAGGATACAGGCGGATTTCGCTGTCGCGTACAGCCTGGCCACTTCCCGTATTTGCCCGGCGGGCAGGCCGGTAATCCGTTCTCCCCATTCGGGCGTGTACGGCTGTATGTGGGGAACCAGCTTGTCGAACCCGTAGCACCACTTTTCGACGAATTCCCTGTCGTAAAGGTTTTCGTTAACGATGACGTTAATCATGGTCAGCGCCAGGGCGGCGTTCGTACCGGGTCGAATCGGCATCCAGATATCTGCTTTCGCCGCGTCCGGCTGCATCTCCGGCTTGATGACGATGAGCTTTGCTCCCCGTTCCTTCGCATCCAGTATCTGCTTGAGGGTGCCCATCGATGTCCCGGCGTACACAGGATTGGCTGTCCAGATAATGATAAGGTCGGTGTTTTTATAGTCCTGTCCCGGCATCGGCATCCCAATCGTGTAAGCGAAACTGAAAGCCCGCTGCATGGCGCAAATGCCGCTGTGACCGTAGTTCGGGCTGCCGTGTTTGGTGAGGAACCGGATAAAGTACTCTTTATAGGAACGGTGCTGCGGAGAGAGAATCGCCAGCGATTCCGGCCCGTATTTTTCTTTCTGCTCTTTCAGCTTCCCGGCTATTATGTCAAGCGCTTCGTCCCAGGTGATTCTCTCGAACTTCCCTTCGCCTTTTTCCCCCACCCGTTTCAGAGGGTACTTCAGGCGCTGAGGTGAGTAGAGCCACTGCATCGAGGTATAGGCTTTCGGGCATAACTTACCGCGATTGACTGGCGAACTTTTCATTCCCTCGATACTAACGAGTTTACCGTCTTTCACGTGGCAGTAAATGCCGCAGCCTGCCGCCGGGCCGCATAACGAGCAGAAAGTAGGAATGATTCGCTCGGAACCTGTATTGTTCATCGTCAGCCCCCCTGTGTTTTTCCCAACCAGTAAAAAAAACAGGATGTTGATTTTGTATAATTATTTGTACTACAGATACCGGCTGTTCGGCAAATCTTCCCGTTATTGTAACGAACTGTTAACGTTCTTTTGTCACCGGGGGCATCACTTTTTTATATCGCCGCTTCGCCCTTTTTCACAACGTCCCCCCGGATGAAGACGACTGATATCCGGCTGCCTTTCTGCACGCCGCTCAACGCCCGTTCGAGGTCGGCCGCCGTCGAAACCCTGGTCGCGTTCACCGTCGTGATGATATCTCCCGCCTTCAGTCCTGCCCGTTCTGCTGCCGAGCCGGGTTTGACTTTTCCGACATATGCACCCTTCCGTACCGCTATGCCCTTCTGAGCGGTTATCTTTTCGGCATCGGCCACCGCCGCCCCGAAAGAAGGTCTGTCGCTTTCCCGTATTCTGGAAACAAGTTGTTCCAGCCGCGGCTTATCGAAACCAACCACCACTTCCCGCCCGTACACCGTCACCGGCACCCCCATCTGTCCGGTGTTGTTCACCAGTTCCTCGGCGTACTGCTGGCTGCGGGATACGTCCCTCTCTTCGTAACTAACTCCTCTTTGTGAAAGAAACTGTTTCACCATATCGCAGTAGGGTCAGGTCGGGCTTGAATAAATAATGACGTTGCTCATATCCGTTACTCCGTCCGTTTATTTTCCTATATTTCGACTTGACTTTGTCGTCTTTTACCGTTTACGCTGTAAACATCGTTATCTATATTTTATACTACCGATAGCGCCCGGCAGCCGTATAGGACAAAAATCACCATGAACGATATACTTTTACCGGAGCTATCGGAATAAACAGAAGGAGAAAAGAAAATGGATGCGATTCAACTGCTCAAATCAGGACTCGAAAACACCACGAACGGCGTGGCGAGAACCCTCGAAAGCCTCACCGCCGAAGAAATGAACTGGCACCCCAAGCCGGACGCCAACTCGATTGCCCTCCTCCTCTTCCACATGGCCCGCTCCGAGGATTCTTTCATTATGTCCCTCATTCAGAGCAAAAAACAGCTCTGGGAAACCGCCAAATGGTACGAGAAACTGGGGAAAGCCGTCGATGACGGTGGCGCTCACTATACCGCCGAACAGGTGGAGAATTTCAAGATTGCCGATATGAAGGCACTTCATGAGTATTCGGTGGCCGTCCGAGCTCAGACACTCGACTACCTGAAAGACATGACCCCGGAAAAACTCGATACAAAAATCGTCTTCCCCGAAGGCAGAAAACTGCCCTTCGAACCGGTTGTCGGCGGACTCCTGCTCCTCAATCTCACCCATCTCGCCCAGCACGCCGGCGAAATTTCCTATATCCGCGGCCTCAAGAGAGGTATGGATAAATTTATTTGAACAAGAAAAGAGAAATTCTTCTCCGATAACAACGGCTGTAATTATTCGTAGATGTTTCTAAATCCCTCTTTATCTCCCTTTAAAAGGGAGAAGCTGCATCGTTTGCCTCGCTTCATGCTTCCGGAGAGGGATTTAAAATTTCACAATGCCACTTATCATCTCATAGAAAAGAAACGGTACCAGGAATGAAAAGTTCCCTCTCCCCTCCGAGGGAGAGGGTCAGGGTGAGGGGGATATCGTGATACAACCCCCCGAAGGGCTGGATTTACTCCAGCCCTTCGAATAAGTCTTTCTCTTTTCTTCTGCCCTTCGGCTCCGGGTATTCCCTCATGAAATGATTCCTCGGCTTCTGCCATTTATTGAGCAGATTTAAAACCTGGAATACCCCGCCTCTCCTACCCCCGCCCCCGCCCAACTGGCTGGCGTGGCAGGCGGCCGCCTTGTCCCGGGTCTCCAGGTCTTTCTTATCGAGATAAATCACCGCATGCCAGGGATATTCCGTCTCATTCATCTTCGTTAAATCGATGTCCCCGTTCCTGCCGAACTTGTGCGGATTCTGCCCGAAGAGCGGCATCAGCTTCACCGCAACTTTCATCATTTTACGGGGGTTCACCATGCAGTAGAGCTTCGCAGGCTGAAACGGCTCGCCCGCCTCCGGGTATTTCGTCCTGTCGCCGGACGTCTCGAAAGCCCTCTTCGTGGCGTGGTGGGTGGCAATGTGGTCGGGGTGGCCGTAGTTCCCCCCCGCATCGTGGGTGATAACGACATCCGGCTTCAGCTTCCGGAAAAGCTTGACGATTTTACCCGCCGCTTCTTCCACCGGCGCCATCGCCAGGCACTCCGGGTTCTCGTTATCCGGCGTTCCCCGCATGTTCGAATCCCGGTACCCCAGGTAATAGACCCCTGCCAGTCCCAGCGCTTTGGCCGCCCGTTTCAGCTCGTAGGCTCGCAGGCTTTTAATAGAATCGAATTTTTTCAGGAATTTCGGCTCAACCGTCCCCGCCTCGCCGCCCGTCGTGCAGATGTAGTACACCTTCACTCCCTCGGCGGCGTATTTTGCCAGCGTCGCTCCCGGCCCGAAGCTCTCATCGTCCGGGTGAGCGCCCACCATCACCAGTGTTCTCTGTTTCTTGCTCATGTGTTTCGACAATCCATTCCTTGATTTATTCTATCTCTATAGTAATGTATTCAGGCCTCATTTGAAAACAGGGAGCGTTCGCCCCTGCCTGCGATTCGACCGTTTTTATCGCCAGATGCCGGTTTGTCCTGCCACCTGCAAGCAAAGAAAAGAATCGTCATTACGAGATTCGCCGTCAACAAGCGAACCGAAGTAATCTATAGCAATCAATCTGCGATCGGTGGATGTTTTCCGGTTCACCCCCACACGCGTGGAGAATACGATAACCGGAAAGGAACTATTATGTACTCTCACGGTTCACCCCCACACGCGTGGGGAATACATCAGGGCAGCTATCCTTCGCTTGACTTCTTCCGGTTCACCCCCACACACGTGGGGAATACTGCTCGTTCTCGAACTGGTCGGTCGGATTGTACGGTTCACCCCCACATACGTGGGGAATACTAGTGGCCGCTACTTGCCCGAAGTGTACGTTACGGTTCACCCCCACATACGTGGGGAATACGATTGCCAGAGCAGAGGGAGCCGGTACCACTACGGTTCACCCCCACATACGTGGGGAATACCTGTGCGAGGTCTGGAAAGTCATCATCGAAACCGGTTCACCCCCACATACGTGGGGAATACGTCGAGCTTATGTCTTTATGGCCCAATATCTCCGGTTCACCCCCACATACGTGGGGAATACGAAACCGGCAGAACGCAGATGGAATGCGCGAAACGGTTCACCCCCACATACGTGGGGAATACGAATCGTACCACGCCCTGATGGTCAATCTGCCCGGTTCACCCCCACATACGTGGGGAATACTGCGTTAAGGCGTTAGACCGGGTATGTGTTGACGGTTCACCCCCACACACGTGGGGAATACTATTCCTTCATCGGCGCAATTGACAGAAGCCCGAAGCCGAACCCTTTTCCCGAGCCGATACCGCCGATGAGAGTTTTTCCGAAGACATCAGCGTCTCTCACCGTTAAAATCCCCTTGTACCGGGCGGAAAAGAAACGCTTCGGTGTATCGCTTTTTCCCGCCGAAGCGTAGACGAATCCGGTTTGAATGTCGAGAAGCTCCGAATTGACGTCAAATCCCCGGCGTTTTCCCTGCGAAATAAGCCATTGGGGGAGGTCGTCCCGTCGCACCGGCACCCTTTTCCCGTTGCTTTTCGTTCCGTCGGGCCGGGTTTTCGTATCGATTTTCCGGGTCGGGTTTGCCGTCAGCCAGAAACGGTACGACTGTCCCTCCTCCAGCAGGGGCTGATAATTTCTCACCTCCGGAGGGGCAGCCAGTAAAAACCCGGCGTTATGGAAGGCGTAATCCCAGTCCGGCTTAATGGCCGACTGTACCGTTATCATTGCCCTCCTGGCAGGTAATGGGTCGATACGGAAGAGGAAGTTCTGATTTTCAGTCCGGACATCGTGAACATGGATGAATCCGCCAGGATCATAAGGTTTGAGAAAATCCCGGTCTTCGTTTTTTTGTTCAATCGATGGAAAGGCCATGCAGAGGCGCTGGTGGACGTGGTAATAATCGCGGAGCCAGTTACGGCCGGGTGTTATGCCGGTATCAATTTCAAGAAGAGAAATGAACATATTAGTCTCCTTTTCTACAATGCAGCCGTGTCATCAGTTAGTCGGCTGACCGGGCGGATTGCAGCAGTTTACGTTTTTTTCCGGGTTGGCTTTCCGTGACTATCCGGTTAATCTGTTCAAGTATTGCCGGACGTTGCGCAGGGTCGGAAGGGTCGATTCTTGTTGTTCTTCCCCGGCTGTATTCAAGCATGGTGCATGCATCATGGCAGAGTCGGCACAACGAACGAAGGTCGGAGTTCGTCTCGTGTCCGGCATTTTCGTAAGAGACATGATGTACCTGTTCGGCAGGCGATTTACAGAAAACACAAAGATAGTTATCATATTCCAGTCGGCGGGGCCGGGCAACATTTATAAAGTGCGAACTGTACGGTGATTTCCAGTCCTGATTCTGTCGTGTCATATACTCCTTCTGTTTTACCGGTGCTGTAATGATACGTTTAGCATTTAGTCTAGGTTTATACCCCCAGGCGCCGAATACAACCGGCACATCGTATACAAGCTCTCCGTCCGATGATTCAGTTAATCCGGGCGGTTGCTCTATATAAGCTTCAAGTGTTTTTTCCGGCTCTTTCCAATACCAATCTGCGGATTGCCAGGGAATCGCCGCCAGGGCATCTTCCAGTGAGGCATAATAACCGGTACCGGCGTAAACAGGCTCTGACGGAATACAGCATTTTCTTCCCAGAAACAGAGGCCAGACAGGGCATTGTAAAGCTTCGGCACAAGCTTCGATTATTGTCGGTTCGCCCTGTAACGCTATCAGGAAAGAAGCGTCATAAAGGTATTGCCTGCGTGAAAGCAATGTTTCGTATTCACCGGTTTTGTATGTTACCTTTATTTTATTATCGGCGCTTATGATACCGGTTTTCGCTCCGACCGTGTGGTAGTCCCAGTCCGGAGTTCCGCTTTTGTCGATACGCACTCCCATGAACAGGGAAGTCAATTGTTCGAGCGCCTCGGATGATTTTTCACGTCGTATTCCCATTGAGCATAGCAATATTCCCATCACCCCGGACTTGCTCGGGTACAGGCCGGTTCGGCGTAACTGAACTCGTGATGAAGTACCCCATGATTGCATAGGGCCTGTTAAACGTAAAAAGAGGGTGTTGTGGCTATTACTCATGATACCTGCTCCACCAGTGTCTCCACATATGCGACCAGTTCATCGAGGGTACCGGCTCTTTGTGCTTTACTGATATTCACGACCGACGAACCTGCTTCGAGAAGTACCCGGTTCATGTCAGCCGGAGAGTAAGCTGAAGCGACATTGTTGATGTATGTCCCCAAGGCTGTCTTGGATTCAAGCATCAAGTCAGGTCCATCGACCGGTTTCAAGAAGGCGTTTGTATAACTGATTGGCAATTTTGTTATCGAAACTTCAACAAGGATGAGTTCCGGGACACCGTGTGAAGCAAAGCTGTTTTGCTTGCCCGAGGGATTTGTCAGAGCAGCCGCTTTGACCAGCGTACCGGCTGCCAGGGACGCCTCTTTATTATTCCATTCAAGGTGGCCTTTCAAAGCGTCTACATCCAGATTGAGATATTTGTAGTAGACGGCGGCATCGAAGAATGTTTCACTTTCGCCTGAACCAAGGAAAGCAGCGCCGGTTTTTTCTGATTGCGTTTTCGCAAATTCCGCCTTTTTCTCGTCGAGAGCCGTGAAATAGTCGCTCT
>CAYXEG010000122.1:0-9753 GCA_964463875.1 uncultured Dehalococcoidales bacterium | reverse complement strand
ATAAGTTCGACCAGAGTGCCTCAGCCGGCTTTATCCACCTCTGGGGGCTGCCGGTGAAAAACCAGGCACAGGTGCAGTTACTGGGTGACAGCGAAGGTCCGATGAATATTATCGGACCGAAAGAGTAAAGGCAGAGTATGAGTACTATTCGCGGCCGTTTCGAGAAACAGGCTGATAAAGCGGCAGCTAAATTTACCGCCTCGATTTCTTTTGACTGGCGGCTTTATCCCTATGACATACAGGGAAGTATCGCCCATGCCCGCATGCTCGGAAAACAGGGCATCATCACCGCTGAGGAAGCGAGGGAAATCGTCAGCGGGCTCGAGGCTATCCTCCGGGAGATAGAGGACGGAGTATTTCTCTTCAAGGCGGAATACGAGGATATCCATATGAATATCGAAGCCGCCCTGATTGAGAGAATCGGCGAATCCGGCAGGAAACTCCACACCGCCCGGTCGAGAAACGATCAGGTGGCGGTCGATACCCGGCTGTTTACCAAAGACGCCGTCACCAAGACAGTGCTGCTGATTAAGAAGCTTCAACAGGCCTTACTCGATATGGCCGAGAAAACCCAGGGCATCGCCATGCCGGGATATACCCACATGCAGCGGGCTCAGCCGGTTCTCCTGTCACATCACCTCCTGGCGTATTTCGAGATGTTCCAGCGCGATGTCGAACGCTTTCTCGCCTGCCAGGAGAGAGTCGATGTTCTGCCGCTCGGCAGCGGCGCCTTGGCCGGCGTTGCCTACGATATCGACCGCGAATTCGTTGCCCGCGAACTCGGTTTTACCCGGGTCAGCCGTAACAGCCTGGATGCCGTTTCCGACCGCGATTACATACTCGAGTTCGAGGCGGCAGCCAGCATCTGCATGATGCACATCTCGCGCTTCGCCGAGGAACTGATTCTCTGGTCGACTGCCGAATTCGGCTTCGTTGAAATCGATGACGCCTACGCGACCAGCAGCAGCATCATGCCGCAGAAGAAGAACCCGGATGTTGCCGAACTGTCCCGGGGAAAAGCCGGGCGGGTTTACGGCCGGCTGATGGCTCTCCTTTCGACGATGAAAGGCCTCCCTCTTGCTTATAACAGCGACTTGCAGGAAGACAAGGAAGGGTTCTTCGATTGCGTGGATACGCTCCATGCTACCCTCGATGTCTTCGCCGGCATGGTCGGCACTCTGAAGCTGAACGCAGGAAAAATGCAGCGAGCGGCCGGAGAAGGATTTATCCTTGCCACCGACCTGGCCGATTACCTGGTAGGAAAAGGCGAGTCTTTCCGCACCGCTCACGGGATTATCGCCCGGCTGGTTGCCTACGGTGTACAAAACGGGCGAAGCATCCAGGAATTGACGCTCCAGGAATTCAAAACCTTCTCTCCTTTATTCGGGGAGGATGTAAAATATATCACCGTCAAGTCGTCGTTGAATGCCCGGAATAATCCCGGCGGGACAGCTCCCGGCCGGGTAGAAAACGCCCTGGTTGAGGCGAGACGATTGCTGGGAATATAAGGTCCGGTTCTCAGTTTCACAAGATACGAGGAGAAACAGGAATGGCTGGAAAAACGATTAAAATTGCTCCTTCGATTTTATCGGCGGATTTCGCAAAGCTTGGCGAGCAGGTCGTTGCGGCTGCCGAAGCAGGAGCTGACTATATCCACATCGATGTCATGGACGGGCATTTTGTCCCGAACATCACCATCGGACCGGCGGTCGTGAAAGCGATTCGGCCATACACCGGTATCCCCTTCGACGTTCACCTGATGATAGAGAGGCCGGCTGATTATGTCCGGCAGTTTGCCGAAGCCGGCGCCGATATCATTACCGTTCATTTGGAAGCCTGCCCCCATATCCATCGCACCATTCAGACAATTAAAGAACTGGGCAAAAAAACCGGCGCTTCGGTCAATCCGGGCACTCCGGTTGACCGGCTCGAAGATATCCTGCCGGACCTCGATTTGGTACTGGTCATGACAGTGAACCCCGGATTCGGCGGGCAGAAATTTATAACGAATACCCTGAACAAAATTGCCGCCATCCGGGAAACAATCGATGTGCTCGGCCTGGATACGGAAGTCGAGGTCGATGGCGGTATCAATGTCGAGACAGCCCCGAAGGTAAAAGAAGCGGGCGCTGATGTGCTGGTGGCCGGGGCGGCTGTCTTCAATCCGAGAGAGTCAATTAAAGACGCCCTCCGGAAAATAAGAAGAAGCCTCGAATAAGTCTTCGAGGCTTCCTGTCTTTTCTCTCGTTTCAGGAGTGGGATGACTATGCTTTCCCGGCTGTCTTTTTTCGCGCAGGTTTGTTGATGGTGCGAAGGCACCGGGTGCAGAGCGTCATTTTCGTCGGCTGGCCTTCGACTTCTACCGTTACCGGATGGATATTTGGCATCGACACCTTATTGGTTCGACGTTTCGAGTGACTCACATTGTGACCGAATTGTGGCGTTTTACCGCAGATTTGACACTTCAATTTGTTCCCCTTGACCGTAATCGTATTTTTAGGTAATATGCTTCTATCATACTATCATAGAGTAGAAGGCTTGGCAAGAACCGATAGTGTGTGAAAGCTGGTTGCTCCGTCCGCTTTATCGAAGACAGGAGCGGGGGTAATCGGTAAGGAAGGTGGTAATGAGACAGGTTCAGACAATCAATGGAAAAGAATACAGAGAAATGCTTTCGACAGCCACATCATGGCTGGAGAAGAGTTCTTCGGATATCGATGCCCTGAATGTTTTTCCCGTGCCTGATGGAGATACCGGCACCAACATGCTGCTGACGATGCGTTCCAGCGTTGACGAAACATTTATGAATGAATCTCCGAACGTCTGCGATGTAGCTAAATCGTTCGCCCGAGGGGCGCTGATGGGCGCCCGGGGCAACAGCGGTGTCATTCTCTCGCAGATTTGGCGGGGCGTGTCTGAAGGCCTTGTCGAGAAAAAGACAATCAATGCCTCGGATTTCACCGAAGCCCTGAAAAATGCTGCTATCACTAACCCCGTGGAAGGAACGATACTGACGGTGATTCGGGAATCCGCTCAGGCCGGAGCGGCAGCTCTTGAAACCGGGACGACCGAATTCATCGCCGTTATGGAAGCTATCGTTAACGGAGCCGGCGAATCTGTCGCCAATACCCCGACACTCCTGCCGGTGCTGAAAGATGCCGGTGTGGTTGATGCCGGCGGACAGGGGCTGTACACCATTCTCGAAGGCGCCCTGCGGTATCTCCGCGGAGAAGTCGAGCAGATGCAGTTCCGCAAACCCCAGATGATAGCCAGTAATGTACCTCAACCGGTCAGGATTCCCCAGTTAAGCCCGGAAGGCGAGGTCCCCTTCGGTTACTGCACCGAATTTATGCTGAAGGGCGAGGGGTTGAACCCGGAAAAGATAAAGACCCGGCTGAAGAGGGAAGGTGAATCGTTAATCGTTGTCGGTGATGTCGATACGGTCAGGATACATGTTCATGCCCTCGACCCCGGCAAAGTCATCCGCTACGCTACTTCGCTCGGCACCATTCACCAGGTTTCTATCCGGAATATGGACGAGCAGTACCGCGACTTTCTTGAGTTGCAGAAATCGAGAGCCGTTGCCCTCGATACCGCGACCATTGCCGTTGTTTCCGGAGACGGACTGGCAGAAGTTTTCACCAGTCTCGGTGCAACGGCCATCGTTCCGGGCGGCCAGACGATGAATCCCAGTACGAAAGATATTCTCCAGGCGGTGAACGCCGTTTCTTCCGATAAAGTAATAATCCTGCCGAATAACAAAAATATCGTCCTGACCGCTGAACAGGTGAAGGGACTGACCGATAAAACCATTGAGGTGATACCGACTAAAACGATTCCCCAGGGAGTAGCGGCCCTTCTCGCTTTCGACTATGAAGCGGATTTCAGCACCAATGCCGACTTGATGAGAGAAGCCCGGTCGATGGTGAAAACAATTGAAATTACCCGGGCAGTCAGAGCGGCTCAGCTTGACGGCCTGAGTATCAAGAAAAAACAGGCAATCGGCCTGCTCGACGGCGACCTGCTGGCCGCCGGCAAAGATACCCAGGATATCCTCGAAAAAATGCTGGCCAAGATAGATGTCAACCAGAATGAAATCGTCACCATCTACTACGGAGCCGAAGCAACCCCGGAAGATGCCAACCAGGTGAGCGAGAGTATTCGTGAAAAATACCCGCAGCTCCAGGTTGAAGTAGTTAAAGGCGGACAGCCCTACTATGACTATATTGTTTCGATAGAATAACACGGAGGGTTTCGATGACAGTTAAGATTGTGACCGATAGTTTATCCGATATCACCAGCGACCTTGCCGCAGAATTCGATATTACCGTTGTTCCTTTAACGGTGCTTTTCGGCCATGAGCATTACCTCGACCGGGTAACTATCAGTACCGACGAGTTTTATAACCGGCTCATTAACGGAAATGTCTGGCCGACCACGACTCAGCCGTCGCCGGCCGCCTTTACCGAAGTCTATAATAAGCTTCTTGAGAAAACCGACGAAATCCTGGTCATCAATGCTTCCAGCCGGCTGAGTGGTACCTATCAGTCCGCTCTCGGCGCTGTATCCATGGCCGGAAAGAAAGGCCGGATTGAGGTAATCGATTCGAAAAAAGTTGCCATGAGCCTCGGCCTGATAGCTATCAACGCCGCCAGGAGAGCTAAAGCCGGCGCCGGCATGGAAGAACTGATTGAATATGTCAACAGTGTCTTGGAACACTCTCATTTTGCGGTATACTTCGATACATTAACCTATCTTGCCAAGGGTGGAAGAATCGGAAAAGCGAAAGAGTTGATGGGGTCGGTACTCTCGATTAAGCAGATTCTTACCATCAGGGAAGGCGAAATGGCGCCCCTGGCGAGAAAACGCTCATTGGTTGCCGGGATGGACTACCTTGCAACCTACGCCGAATCATGTAAAAATATCCAGGAAATCGCCCTCGAGCATACCACTACTCCCGCCGAAGCCGATAAGCTGGAGGAACGCCTCAAACCGCTTCTTCGCGGCAACAAACGCGTCTTCAGGTCGACTGTCAGCCCCGTCCTCGGTGTCTACGGCGGGCCGGGAGCGATTGCCATGACCGTGCTCGAAGGCTGAACGACCGGGGACAATATACGAAAACTGGCCGATTGCGGAGGTACCGATAACGGAGGGTTCGATTGTCTCTCGATGCTGAGTCTTTACGCAAGATTCTCAAACTGGAAGCTGATAAAGGCTATAAAGACTCGGCAGTTATCGGTGGCCTTGACCGGTTTCTAATCAACTGGGCGACCGGAGTTTTGACCTCGGTTACCTCTCCCTCGATACTGAAAAAGCTAAAGAAATTACAGTCGAAGGGAATCGGCTATTCGAATCTTTCCCGTGAAGAACGAAAGGAAGCCCTCGAAGGGGTTATTGTCTTTCTCAGCGATGTCGAAAAAGCTACTGTAAGAGAAAGCCCCCCGATACCCGTTGCCGTTAACCCCGAAAAACCGACTGCTTCTCTTCCCAGGACTTCCCGGCAACCCGTGTCCGCTCAGACACTCGATTCCCCGGTTACCGTCATCAAGGGCATCAGCGCCGCTCTGGCAACCCGGTTCGCGAAAATGGAATTGCGAACGGTTCGCGACCTGCTGTACTTTTTTCCCCATCGCCACCTCGATTACACGGATACGAAATCGATTTCCAACCTTGTCGAAGGCAAGGAAGAAACAATTATTGCCAATGTCTGGGAAGCCCGTGAAACAAGGCCGGGAGGCAGGAAAAGCACCGAGGCGACCGTCGGCGACGAAACCGGCAACGTCCGGGTCATCTGGTTCAATAACCCGTACCTTGTGAAAAGGTTAACGACGAATGCCCGTATCATCATCAGCGGCAAGGTAAGCCTTTTCCAGGGAAGGCATGTTTTTCAGTCGCCCGAATGGGAGTTTGCTGACGATTCGGATACCATCCATGTCGGTCGACTCGTTCCTCTCTATTCACTCACCCAGGGCTTGAGACAGCGGCAGGTACGGAATATCATGAAACAGGTGGTCGATACCTGGGCGTGGAGAATCGAGGATTTTCTCCCCGACGATATCAGAGAACGCCAAAAACTGCTGCCCCTGCCGGTTGCCCTCAGCCAGGCTCATTTTCCGGATGATACCCTGCTGAAAGACCGGGCACGCATACGGCTCGCTTTCGACGAGTTGTTTTTACTCCAACTGGGGGTTCTTAAGAAAAAACAGAACTGGCAGGAAGGCCAGCCGGCACGGCCGGTGCCGACCGACACACTTATCCTTGAATCATTTTTGCGGTCGCTGCCATTCGAACTGACCGGCGCCCAGAAACGGGCGCTCGATGAAATACTCGGCGATATGGGGAAAACGAAGGCGATGTCCCGCCTTCTCCAGGGCGATGTCGGCAGCGGTAAAACCGTCGTTGCCACGGCGGCCTTGCTGATGGCTGTCGCTTCCGGGTTCCAGGGTGCTCTCATGGCTCCCACCGAGATTCTTGCCGAGCAGCATTTTTCGACCGTATGCCGCCTCCTCGCCGGCGCCGGCAAACCGGAAGAAGAGTCGGATTATTTCAGAACTTACTCGGGAATCCTGCCCCGCCCGGTGACGGTAGCGATGTTGACCGGAGCCGTCCCGGCGGCGAAAAAACGGGAACTGCACCGGATAATCCGGGAAGGGAATGCCGATATCGTCATCGGCACCCATGCCCTGATACAGAAAGACGTCGGCTTTTCCGACCTTGGATTTGCCGTCATCGATGAGCAGCACCGTTTCGGGGTTGAACAGCGCTCAGCCCTCCGCCAGAAGGGCTACAATCCCCATATCGCCGTCATGACGGCCACCCCGATACCGAGAACTCTTGCCCTGACATTGTACGGCGACCTCGATTTATCAGTTATCGACGAACTCCCGCCGGGCAGGCAGAGCATCCGGACGAAGTGGTTGAAACCGAGCCAGCGGGCCAGCGCCTACGCCTTCATCAGGAAACAGGTTGCTGAAGGGAGGCAGGCATTCATTATCTGCCCGCTCATCGAGGAATCGGAAGCTGTCCAGGCGCGGGCGGCCACCATCGAGTACGAACGCCTCTCGATAGAGGTTTTTCCCGACTTGAAACTGGGATTGCTCCACGGGAAAGTGTCGGCGAAGGAGAAGGAAAAAGTCATGCGGCAGTTTTACTCGGGCGAGTTCGATATCCTCGTCGCCACACCGGTCGTCGAAGTGGGTATCGATGTCCCCAACGCCACCGTCATGATGGTGGAGAGCGCCGACCGTTTCGGCCTCTCTCAGCTTCATCAGTTTCGCGGCCGGGTAGGGCGGGGCAGCGAACAGAGTTACTGCATGCTCCTGGCGGAAAATCCCTCCGAGGTGGCCCGGGCACGACTGGATATAATCGAGAATGTGCAGGACGGCTTCAAGCTTGCCGAAGAAGACCTGAAATTACGGGGCCCCGGTGAATTCTATGGCACCCGGCAGAGCGGGATGCCCGATTTACGGATGGCGAAGATATCGGACGTCGGCCTCCTCGAAGTTGCCCGCAGCGAAGCCATCATGCTCTCTCAGAAAGACAGAAACCTCGAGTATCCCGACCACCGGCTGCTGGTGAGGGAAATGGAAAAGGTATGGACGCAGGAAGCCCCCGACGTGAGCTGACCGGGCAATTCGGCTGGGAAACGTGCCCGGAACCGATGAGAAACCTGGTTTTGAAAATCGTGAAAAACTACCGGTCGATTCTTGGGACAAATCTCACCGGTGTCTACCTCCACGGTTCCCTGGCAATGAGCTGTTTCAATCCCCAGCGGAGCGATATCGATTTCCTGGCGATCGTTGGCGAGCCGTTATCCGTCGAAGAAAAAAGACTGATTATCGGATTGCTCCTCGATATCCGGGGCGTAACTTCGCCGAAAGGCATCGAGATGAGCATCGTCCTCGGTAAATATCTCCGCGATTATGTATTTCCCACCCCTTATGAGCTCCACTATTCTCCTGGCTGGGATGAGCGGTACCGCAACGGGGAAGTCGATTTCTCAGATAACCGTACCGATGAAGACTTGGTTGCCCATGCCATGATTACTCGGGAGAGGGGTATCACCCTGTACGGAAAACCGGTTAAAGAAGTGTTTTCAGACGTACCGCAGGAGTTGTACCGGAAATCGATTCTCGCCGATGCCCGCTGGATACTGGAGAGACTGAAAACGGAGGACCCGGTCTATATCGTCCTTAATTTCTGCCGTATCCTGGCGTATTTCAGGGACGGGAAAATAACCTCCAAGAAAGAGGGCGGGCAGTGGGGACTCGGTAACTTGCCGGACCGGTTCAAGCCGCTTGTTTCCGCCGCCCTGGGCATATATACCGGTGAGAAAAGCGAACAGGACATGGACACGTCATCTCTCGACGCGTTTATCCGGTATATGACGGAAGAACCCGGTCTGGCCTGAGGTAAAGCTACTCTCAGATTCACCAGTATGATATAATTCCTACCATATAACCATGTGAGAAATACCACCGGAGGTCTGGGACAACGAACATTCTCGATGTAAAAAAAGAGATAGCTGAAAAACTGACGAAGGCGGCCGAAAAGGCTATCGAAGCCGGTAAACTGCCGCCAATCGATATACCGGAAATCTTCCTGGAGCGGCCGCAGCATCCGGAACATGGCGACTATGCCTCAGGCATGGCGTTGAAGATGGCTAAACCGGCGAAAATGAGGCCGATGGCCATCGCCGAAGCAATCGTTTCTTACATCGACAGGGGAGACGCCCTGGAAAGCATCGTCGTTGCCCCTCCGGGTTTTATCAACTTCAAACTGAATGACGACTGGCTGACTTCTCAGGTTGAGCATATCCTCGCCGCCGGGGAAAACTACGGGAACATCGATGCCGGAAAAGGCAAACGCGTCCAGGTTGAATTCGTCAGTATCAATCCGACCGGGCCGCTCCATGCCGGACATGGCCGCGGGGCAATTCTCGGTAGTGCCCTGGCGAACGTCCTGTCAGCCGCCGGTTATACCGTAGAAAAGGAATACTACTTCAATGATGCCGGTAACCAGATGAACCTGTTCTACCGGACTTTGTACGCCCGGTATCTGCAATGCCATGGCAAAAATGTAGAAATTCCTGCCGACGGCTATGTCGGCGCTTACATGCTCGAGCTTGCCGAAGAAATTAAGGGAGAAGTCGGCGACAGGTTCCTTAAAATGAAAGAAGAGGAAGCGATTGCCGAATTAGGGAAAATCGGCCTCGCTAAAATTATCGGAAAGATACAGGACGACCTGAAACTGGTCCGCGTTGAATTCGATGTCTGGTTTACCGAGAGAAGCCTCTACGAAAACGGCCAGTTCGAAAAAGTCACGAAAATTCTCGATGAAAAAGGCTACCTGGCGAAGAAAGAAGGGGCTGTCTGGTTCGTCTCTACGAAGCTCGGCGAAGATAAGGATAATGTCGTCATTCGCTCAAACGGTTCTCCCACCTATTTTGCTACCGATATCGCCTACCACTACAACAAATTCATCGAGCGTAAGTTCGATAAAGTTATCGATATCTGGGGAGCCGACCATCAGGGGCACGTTCAGCGCCTGAAAACAGCTGTCGATGCCTTCGGCGGCGACGGAAATGCCCTGGAAATAATCATTCACCAACTGGTTATGATTCTGCGCGGCGGTGAAGTGGTGCGGATTTCGAAGCGGAGCGGGGATATCATCACTCTCCGGGAAGTTATCGATGAAGTCGGTGTTGACGCCTGCCGCTTCTTCTTCCTCGCCCGTTCGGCCAACAGCCAGATG
>CAYXEG010000121.1:0-9763 GCA_964463875.1 uncultured Dehalococcoidales bacterium | reverse complement strand
TCTACTCCTGTTTCTCTGTTATATATCGGTGAGAAGTTTCTCTTACTTTTTCAGATTACCTAAGACGTTATCCAATATCCCGAGGGCTTCATCGGCTTCCTTTTCGGTGAGAATCAGCGGCGGAATGAAGCGGATGGTATTCGTCTTTAAACGATTTATCAGCAGACCGTTTTCGATACAGGTATCGACAACCTCGGCGGCGATATCCTTATCGAATTCCATTGCCAGCAGCAGGCCTTGTCCGCGGACATCGGTGACGAAGCCGTATTTCTGCTGGAGTTTCTTCAAGCCTTCCTTCAGGTAGGCGCCCACCTTTTTCGCATTACCGGGAATGTCGTTTTCGATGACGTATTTCAATGTTGCGTAAGCGGTAGCAGTCGTAACCGGGTTGCCCCCGAAGGTGGCATTATGGTCACCCATCGAGAACACGGAGGCAAATTCCTTGCAGGTAAAGGCCCCGATAGGTATGCCACCGCCGAGGCCTTTGGCGAGGGTCATGACGTCCGGTTCGACGCCGTAAAGCTGGTAACCGAAAAGGGTACCGAGACGGCCGATGCCGGTCTGCACCTCATCGAAAATCAGCAGCAGGTTGTTTTTATCGCACCAGTCCCGCACCTGCTTCAGAAAGTCGCCTTTCGGCTCATTGATACCACCCTCCGCCTGTATAGGCTCGAGCATAACGGCGCAGGTTTTCTCAGTCGTTGCCTTCTTTATCGCTTCGATGTCGTTGTTCTCGACATTGATAAAGCCGACCGGCAGCGGCTCGAAGTTCTTGTGCATCTTTGCCTGGCCGGTGGCGGCGGTCATGGCCAGCGAACGGCCGTGAAAGGAATCGAAGGTGGTAATGACTTCGTAGGCACCGTTCCGCTTCTGCGCCCCGTACCGGCGGGCGAGTTTGACCGCGCCTTCGTTCGCTTCGAGGCCGCTGTTGCAGATGAACACCCGGTCCATACAACTGTTTTTCACCAGCAGTTCGGCAAGCTGGAGCATCGGTTTATTGTAGTACCAGAGCGAAACCTGAACCAGCGTATTGGCCTGCTCGGTGATAGCCTGCACCACCACCGGATGGCACTGGCCGAGGCAGTTCACGGCAATACCTCCGACGAAATCGAGGTATTCTTTGCCCTTATCATCCCAGACCCTCAAGCCCTTACCCCTCACTAATGTGACGGGATGACGCACCATCGTCTGCATCATGTATTTTTTATCCAGTTCGGGCCAGTCAGTCATTTTTTCTTTCTCCTTTTAACAGTACTCATATTATAACCTATTACGGTTATTGTTCCAGCTATAAACTACTTGAGAGGGCGGATGCCCTCTCAGATAATCGTGTATTTTCAATTGTAAATCGAAAAGAGGGCTATTTCAAACTGATAGTCGTTCCACTCCTGACGCCGGTCAGTTCGTTAAGAAGAGCATGGGCTTGCCTGCCGTCGATAATACGGCTGACAGCGCCGGCGGCGGCAGCTTTCAGGCAGGACTGAATTTTAGGTATCATACCGCCGGAAGCAACACCTGAGGCAATCAGGGCTTCAGCTTCGTTCGAATTCAGTTTTAAGAGTACTTTACCCTCTTTATCGCTAATGCCATCGACATCGGTGAGAAAAACCATCGTTTCGGCCTTCAGAGCGGCGGCTATTTCCCCGGCAACGACGTCCGCATTGTAGTTCAGCGTCGCCGGGTCGCCGGCAGCGCGTTCGGAGCAGTTCAAGCCGATGGGGGCGATAACCGGGACGAACCCACCGCTCAGAAGCGATTCGACGAGGCCGGTATTCACTTTCGTGACCGCCCCGACAAATCCTTTTTCTTTTTCCTTGATAACGCCTTCGATGACCGCCCCATCGACGCCGCTGATACCGGCGGCTTTCCCGCCGAGGTTATGTACCGCCGAGACGATATCCTTGTTTACCAGGCCGGTCAGGACGGCTGTCGCCACCTCGAGAGTCGGCTTGTCGGTCACCCGTTCGCCGCGAATAAAGGTACTCGGCACTCCCTGTTTACCAAGCCAGTCGGTAATGAGCTTGCCGCCGCCGTGGATAACCACGACCGGTTTGCCCTGCTTCTGCAGAGCAACGATATCCTCGAGCGTCGTATCATGACTCCCGAGCGTAGAACCGCCTATTTTAATGACGATTACTTTGCTCATATACCTTCTATAACCTGTTGCATCCGACATCAGCCATGCTGTGTCGGATGCAACTCTTTCTTTTCTAATTATTTCTTTAGAGTGGTTAATTGGATTTTCTTCCAGCCACCCCTTTCGTTGCACCCGTTATTACTTTGGCTTCCTCCTTTGGCCTGAGGTCGCGTGTTGCTTTTCCGGCGCGCCACATCTCGGAATTACCCATCTCGGTAAGTTCTTTACCAAGTAATTTTTTATAGTCCGGTCCGCCGGTACTCTCCAGCACGCGTTTTGTTTCCGCACCAGTAGCGACCCTTTCGTAAAGGTCTTTAAATACCGGCATCACCGCTGCCTTGAACTTCGGCTTCCAGTCGAGAGCTCCTCTCTGGGCAGTTGCAGAACAGTTGGCATACATCCAATCCATTCCGTTCTCTGAAACGAGTTTTATCAGGCTTTCCGTCAACTCTTCGACTGTCTCGTTAAAAGCTTCGCTGGGACTGTGACCATGCTCGCGAAGCGTGTCATACTGGGCTTCCATTATTCCTGCCAGAGCTCCCATCAGTACACCGCGTTCTCCGACCAGATCGCTGTACACCTCTTTTTCGAAGGTAGTCGGGAACAGATAGCCAGACCCGATGCCGATACCCAGCGCGATGCACCTGTCTTTCGCCCTGCCGGTATAGTCCTGGTGAACGGCAAAACTGGAGTTGATTCCTTCACCGGAAAGGAAATTCCGGCGCAGCGAGGTTCCAGAACCTTTCGGAGCCACCATGATAACATCGATGTTATCGGGAGGTATTATCCCGGTCTGGTCCTTATATACAATCGAAAATCCGTGCGAGAAATATACGGCATCACCGGGATTCAGATTCGCCTTTATTCCAGGCCAGACAGCCTTATGCGCGGCATCGGCTACCAGGATTTCTACAATAGTAGCCCTTTTAACGGCTTCATCAACCTCGAACAGGGTCTTGCCGGCTTCCCACCCGTCGGCTTCAGCCCGTTTCCAGTCTTCAGGAAACTGCTTTGACTGACCGATAATTACGTTGAAACCGTTATCTTTCAGGTTCAGCGCCTGTCCGGGGCCCTGCACGCCGTAGCCTATAATGGCGATAGTCTCATTTTTAAGGACTTCGAGGGCTTTTTTCATGGGGAACTCGTCCCGCATTACTACCTCTTCTTTTATTCCACCAAAATCGATAAGTGCCATGACTTTTCCTCCCTTTATATTAGTAAAACTCTAATTAATGATATCTAAACTCTACACAATTATAGTATTTAATATCCCGAATAACAAATCCTTACTATATCGTTTTGAATCCAGCATTCAGATATTGGTATTTCTTTCCCTATGTCATATATTCGCTGTTGATACCGACATACTCTTCCGACATGTCGCATCCCCAGGCAGTCGCTGAACCGGAACCCATATTCAGGTGAATACTGACCGGGACGTCCGCCTGTTTTAAAACATCGATAACATCTTTTTCTTCGAAAGGCAGCGGCCTGCCGGTTTTCAGCACCGCGACAGGGCCGATAGCCATATCGATATCCGTCAGGCTGACACCGATACCGCTTTGGGATACCGCAGCCACGATACGCCCCCAGTTGGGGTCGCCGCCGTGAACGGCTGTCTTGATGAGTGACGACATAACCACGGCTCGGGCGACTTTCCGGGCTTCTTTCAGGTTCCGGGCGCCGGTGACGTTCGAGGTGATGAGCTTGGTTGCCCCTTCGCCGTCCCGGGCCAGGGCCATCGCCAGCCGGATACAAACAGCGTTCAGTTTTTTCTGAAATTCGCGGGCGGGGCGACTGCCCGACCGGATAGTTTCACCACCGGCGGCGCCGTTCGCAAAGATGACCACGGTATCGCTGGGGCTCATGTCGCCGTCAATCGATATCATATTGAACGACATATCGACGGCTTTTTTCAAGGCGGTTTTCAGGAAACCGGTTTCGGCCGGAGCGTCCGTGGCCAGAAAGCAGAACATGGTCGCCATATTCGGATAAATCATCCCCGAGCCTTTGGCAATACCGCCAATCGTATAGGGGGCAGTTCCGTTCATTCCGGAAATCGCCGCTTCCTTCGGGACGGTATCGGTCGTCATGATAGCTTGAGCCAGGTCATGCCCGCCGTCAGGCGAAAGAGTGATTTTTTTAAGGCCCTCCCGAATCCGGTCCATCGGCAGCAACTGCCCGGTGACGCCGGTACTGGCAACCAGGACTTCGTTTTCCGGTACGCCGGCATGGGCAGCCGCCAGGGAAACCATTTTTCTGGCATCGGCAATTCCCTGTTCGCCGGTATAAGCATTGGCGCAACCGCTGTTAACAACGATTGCTGATGCCCGTCCCTGTTTCAGGGTCTCTTCGGAAAGAATGACCGCCGACGCCCGGATTTTCGTGGTCGTAAACATGCCGGCAACCGTGCTCGGCCGTTCCGAGCAGAGAATCCCGAGGTCGGGTTTCGTCCGGTTCTTTTTTATACCGGCGAGAACGACTCCGGCTTTAAAGCCTTTCGGCGAGGTAACCGTACCTCCGGAAATGAAGTTTTCAGCATACGTAATCATGAAATAAATATAACACACAGCCTGTTCACAGGCAATTTACCGGCTGTTTTTACCGGATAAGTTTTCATGTCCCCAGGATTGCTTTCTTTATGATATAATTTTATGGCAATGAGGTAATGACGGGGAAAATCCGGCAGCATTTCCGGAGGCAGAACGTGAAGAGAGGTTTCGATATCATCAGCCACAACCCGGACAGTACCCGGTCACTCGGAAAAATCATCGGCGAATCGGCACAACCCGGCGACGTCCTGCTTCTCGAAGGCAAGCTCGGTGCCGGAAAAACCTGTCTGACTCAGGGAATCGCACTCGGTCTGGGTATCGACGATGATATCCTCAGCCCGACCTTCGTCATCATGCGAGAGTTCAAGGGACGGCTGCCTCTTTACCACATGGACCTCTATCGCCTCGATAACATCGAGGAAAGCATGGACCTGGGGCTGGACGATTACCTGTACGGAAAGGGGTTGTGCGTACTCGAATGGGCGGAAAAAGTCCTCAGTATCCTTCCCCGGAAATACCTGATGATACGCATAAACTACGTTTCCGATACCGGCCGCAGCTTCACCCTGGAGCCAAAAGGCGAACGGTACGAAGAACTGGCGGAAGAGATAATCGAACGTCAAAAAAAGGAACTGAGCTGACATGCAAATAGCCATCGATACCTCGACCGATACCGCCGGGCTGGCGCTTGTAAACGACCGGCAGATAATCGCCGAACTTTCCTGGAACTGCGGCCACAACCACACCACCCAGCTTCTGCCGAACCTTCAGTACCTGCTGGACCAGGCAGCGATGGACCTGGCAGCGGCCGATTGTATCTTCGTTGCAAAAGGCCCGGGCAGCTATAACGGACTGAGGGTCGGTATTTCTACCGCCCGGGGGCTGGCTTTCAGCCTGGGAATCCCCGTTATCGGTATCAGCACACTGGAGGCGGAAGCCTGGCAGTACGCCCTGACCGGCTTGCCGGTATGCCCGGTTCTCAACGCCGGGCGGGAGGAAGTCGCCTTCGCTCTCTACCGGATGATTGACAGCCGCTGGGAACAACTGGAGGAAGAACGACTGGGAACCGTTGAAAACCTCTGCTCCCGGATAACAGCAGCCACCGTTTTCTGCGGCGAGCATGTTCGTGCGATAGCTTCCGAACTTACTGAAAAACTGGGGAAGAAGGCGCTGATAGTCTCGCCGGTATCCGGCATCAGGCGGGCCGGCTTTCTCGCCGAACTGGCCCTGAAACGAATGGATGCCGGGGATTTCGATGACACCGCCACCCTCCAGCCGCACTATTTCAGGGGACCGTCCATCACCAAACCGAATCCCGGCAAGAAATAGCCACAGCCGGTTCGATAACTGGTATAATAGCAAGTGACAACTGATAAGGAGAAAACATGGAAAGAACCCTCATTCTGGTCAAGCCCGACGCAATCAAGCGAAACGCCGGCGGGAATATCCTCGCCCGTTTCGAGAGCAACGGCTTGAAAATCATCGGGCTGAAGATGCTGCACATCGACAAAGCGCTCGCCGAAAAACATTACGAGATGCATGTCGGGAAGGCTTTCTTCAAGGACCTCCTGGCCTATATAACCTCGACACCGGTCATCGCCGCCGTCCTCGAAGGCGATGGAGCCATCGAGAAAGCCCGGAAGATAATGGGAACGACCGACCCGGACAAAGCGGCTGAAGGAACGATTCGGAAGGATTTCGGCCTGAATATCCAGGAGAATGCGGTGCACGGTTCGGATTCGCCTGAATCAGCTAAAAGAGAGATAACCCTGTATTTCAAGGACAATGAACTGTTTTCCTATTGAATCCTGAGAAGGGTGGGCGCCTCGCTCCATAACTCGTCGAGATTGTACAAATCCCTTTCGTACGTCCCGAAGATGTGGACTACCACATCCCCGTAATCGAGCAGCATCCACCCGGAATCAGATTCACCTTCGCGATGGAGAAGCAGAGCACCTTCTTTTTTAAGGAGGTGTTCGATTTCATCATAGATAGTTTTCAATTGACGGTCACTCTCCCCGGTGCAGAGGACGAAGTAATCGGCAAAGCTGCACACTTTCCGGGTATCGAGCAGAACGATATTCGAAGCCTGCTTGTCGCTGGCGATTTCCACGGCTTTATGAGCTAATTCGAGTGATTCCAGGGTACTGCTCCTTTTCTGTTTTTCTCCTCCACATTATATCATACCCGCCGCATGTTGTAAGGATAACGTAAATATGGTACGCTACCCTCTACCGGGTTAATGAGGCGTTACGAACAATGGATAAACTTTATTTCGGAACCGCCGGCAAACCTCATAGTACCCCGAACGAATCGACGGTCAGCGCTGTCCGTCGGGTACACGAGCTCGGCCTGGGCTGCATGGAGATAGAATTCGTGCGCGGCGTCCAGATGGGCCAAGGAAAGGCCGCCGACGTCGGGGCGGCAGCCGCCTCGCTCGGCATCAGACTGTCTGTCCACGCTCCCTACTACATCAACCTCAACGCCCGCGAGCCGGAAAAAGTCAGGGCAAGCCAGATACGGATTCTGCAATCGGCACGAATCGCTTCAATATGCGGCGCCGGAAGCGTTGTCATTCACACCGCTTTTTACCTTGGCGATGTACCGGAAACAGCTTATCCGGTTATTAAACGTAACCTTAAAGAGGTTCTGAACGTTATACAAAACGAAGGGCTGGCAATCACCATCCGCCCGGAAGTGATGGGAAAAGGAACTCAGTTCGGAACGGTGGAAGAGATACTCCGACTCTGTTCCGAGCTTGAAGGCACCGCTCCCTGCATCGATTTCGCCCATTGCCACGCGGCAACGGCCGCCAACAATACTTATGGTGAGTTTGCCGGGATACTGGAGCAGGTAAAAACAGCTCTGGGCAGGGAAGCCCTCGATACCATGCATATTCACTGTTCGGGTATTCAGTATGGGGCGAAAGGGGAGCAGAAGCACCTGAACCTCGCAGAGTCAGATTTCAATTACCGGGAGCTGATGAAGGCACTCCGGGATTACGAGGTGAAAGGGTTGCTGATTTGCGAAAGCCCGAACCTGGAAGAGGACGCCCGGTTGTTACAGGAAACGTACCATCAAACGGAAAACTGACGAAATTTTTCCGTAACGTTTCCGGAGTAAAGTGTAATCAGGTTACGAGGGAAACTTACTCGGAAACCTGAAATTTCCAGCCGGGTTGCCATATCTGGTATAATAAGATAGATTCGCCAACGAATCGTAGACAGGTGAAAAATGGGATTTAACTGGAAAAAAAGTGGTTTATTATACATTATCATCCTTATCGCAGCGGTTTCGATCGTTACCCTGCTGATGTCATCGCCGCAAAAGCCGAAGGAGATACCGGTAAACGAGGTTATCTCCATGTCCAAGACCAACCAGATAGACAAGATAGTTGAAGACGGCGAATGGCTGACTATCACAATGCGGGACGGCACTCAAATAAAGTCGAATATCGGTATACTCGGCTACAAAGAGCTTGTCGAACTCGGTCTTAACCAGGATGTCGAATACGAAATAAAGGCGGTTGGCATCGACTGGGTAAGCTGGATTATCGGCCTGCTGCCGTTCGTGCTTCTGGTAGGCCTGGTATTTTTCATATTTTTCCGCGCCCGCGGGGCAAATAACCAGGCAATGAATTTCGGAAGAAGCCGGGCACGGATGATGCCGATGGATAAACCTTCCGTCACGTTCGACGACGTGGCCGGAGTCGATGAAGCGAAACAGGAACTTCACGAAGTCGTCGAATTCCTGAAATCAAGGGAAAAATTCCAGAGCCTGGGAGCGAGAATTCCGAAAGGCGTACTTTTGGTTGGCTCTCCGGGAACCGGTAAAACCCTGATGGCCCGGGCCGTCGCCGGCGAAGCCGGCGTGCCCTTCTTCTCCATCAGCGGCAGCGAATTCGTCGAGATGTTCGTCGGTGTCGGGGCTTCCCGCGTCCGCGACCTTTTCGAACAGGCGAAGCGACACGCGCCCTGTATCGTCTTCGTCGATGAAATTGACGCCGTCGGCAGGCAGCGCGGCGCCGGACTCGGCGGCAGCCACGACGAGCGCGAGCAAACCCTCAACCAGATTTTAACCGAAATGGACGGTTTTGATACTAATACCAGCGTTATCGTGCTGGCAGCTACCAACCGCCCCGATATCCTCGACCCTGCCCTTCTCCGCCCCGGCAGGTTCGACCGGCGGGTGGTGATGAACATACCCGATATCACCGGGCGCGAGGCTATTTTAAAAGTCCACGCCAAGGATAAGCCGCTCGACAACAACGTCAAACTGGACGTTCTCGCCAAGCAGACAGCCGGATTCAGCGGCGCCGACCTGGAGAACCTTATCAACGAAGCAGCGATTCTCGCCGCCCGGCGAAACCTGAAAACAGTCCGGATGGAGGAACTCGAGGAATCAATCGACAAGGTACTGATGGGGCCGGAAAGAAAGAGCCACCGGATGACCGTCAAGGACAAGGAACTGACCGCCTACCATGAGGCTGGCCACGCCCTGGTCGGCCACCTATTGCCCGATATCGAACCGGTCAGGAAGATTTCGATTATCCCGCGAAGCATGGCCGGCGGGTACACCAAGACGTTAACCGAGGACAAGAGTTACTACACGCGGTCGTACATCCAGCAAATGCTGGCTTTCTACCTCGGCGGCAGAACCGCCGAAGAAATGATATTCCGTGACATCACTTCCGGAGCTTCGGACGATATCAAGCGGGCAACCGAACTCGCCCGAAAGATGGTAACCGATTTAGGGATGAGCGATGACCTCGGCCCCCGGACGTTCGGCCAGAAACAGGAAATGGTTTTCCTCGGGCGCGAGATATCCGAACAAAAAGACTACAGCGAAAGAACTGCCCTTGGAATCGACCGGGAAGTAGATAGAATCATCCGGGAAGCTCACGAATCGGCGCGAAAGATACTCGCCGAGAATAAGGACAAGCTGATTACCATCGCCCAAACCCTCATCTCCCGGGAAACCATCGAAGGTGAAGAACTCGATGCTTTATTCGAGTCTCTTGCCGGAACTGAAGCAGTCGCCGAGAAGGAGCCGGAGAAAGAGGAAATTACCGCCG
>CAYXEG010000120.1:0-9808 GCA_964463875.1 uncultured Dehalococcoidales bacterium | reverse complement strand
GAGTATTACGGCGGTTTCCAGCAGCTGGTATTCGAATAAAGGTTTATTTTCCTAATCCAAAGTCAGAAAAATATGGAGCAGAATATGGAAAACAGGACACCGGACGAGACACCGGTTTTTATGGTGAAACCGATAGGGTATGTCCGGAACCGGTCCGAAGATGCGAGTTGGGGGAATAAACTCCAGTCGCTGCCCTGGCAGGAGCGGGCCAACCGGATGAAAGAACAGACGGAAGTCGTTTCTGAGATTCTTATCAATCAGGAGATGGCGGATGGAATGGACGGGCTGGAGGAGTATTCCCACCTCGACATCATCTACTGGCCGCATCTCGTGCCGAAGGAACGGCGGGCTGCGTTGAAGGTGCATCCCATGGGGAGTCCGGATTTTCCGCTGGTGGGGGTTTTCGCGACCCGTAGTCCGATTCGCCCGAACAGTATCCTCGTGACCACAGTACGGCTGCTTGAACGAAAAGGTACAACCCTCCGGGTAACGGGGCTCGATGCTCTCGACGGCAGCCCGGTGCTCGATATCAAGCCGCATTCGGCATGGTCTACGGGCAGAGACGAGATAGTTGTTCCGGACTGGATGAAACGGATGAACCGGAAATTCGGTGACCGAACCGATTAAGTGCTCCCGGATTCTTTTATGCGTATGTATAGACCGGAGTAGTTTTAAAATAAGTTGGCTTACTGATTCTGATTATCCTGTATTGCCCGTCCGGTGTATTTCAGAAAAACATCATCGAGTGAAGGGTGGGTGATGGAGAGTTTTCCTGTTTCTATGCCCTTTTCCGTCAATACCCGCATGATTTCAGGAGCAGAGGTTTCCACCTCTTTTACGTAAACGGCCACGTCCGCACCCGAAGACTGTATTCCGAGAACGAATGACTGTCCGGACAGAGCGGTCGTGATTTCCTGGTGATATATTTCATGGCTAATATCCGATGAAAGACGGGGCGAAACAGTAACGACATCACCTCCGATTGAATGTTTAAGGCTGTCCGGGGTGCCGGTGACAACTATTTTCCCGTTGTCGATAATTGTTACTCTGTCACAGAGATGGTCTGCTTCTTCGAGATAGTGGGTGGTTAAAAATATCGTCACTCCCATGTGTTCGACCAGTTTTTTGATATAGTCCCAGACACTTCGCCTTGCCTGCGGGTCAAGTCCTGTGGTCGGTTCGTCTAGAAAAATAAGTTTAGGGTGATGGATAAGCCCCATCGCCAGGTCAAGCCGCCTTCGCATGCCTCCTGAGTAAGTTTTTACCATCCTCTTTTCAGTGCCGTTCAAATCGACAAGCGCAATCAGTTCAGCAACTCTCCGGTTAATCGTAGCTCTATCGAGCCTGTAGTAGCGGCCGTAAAGCATCAGGTTCTCAATCCCGGTCGCGTTTTCATCGACACCGATATCCTGTGAAACGTACCCGATTATCCTCCGGACGTCGGCAGCTTTCTTTGTTATATCGAGTCCATCGATTTCAGCACTCCCGGATATCTGCGCGAGGAGTGTATTCAGGATTTTTATCGTTGTCGTTTTACCGGCACCGTTCGGTCCGATAAACCCGTAAATCTCGCCCTTGTTCACCGAGAGGTCAATCCGGTCAACCGCCGTAACCTTGTTCGGGTATATCTTCGTCAGTTTATGAGTATTCAGTATAGCCATGTTCTCCCTCATTCGATTTTTATCCGCTATCTGTATCACCCGGCAAGGAAACCGAGAGACTGCCAACCTGTCAGGCTTTATACTTCCGGAACATCAGAACGGCGAAAATTAGCCCGGCTGTTACCCATAATCCCAGCACTGCCAGGGGTTTCCACTGCGTACTCCAGACCCAGCCGTCGTTGACGATACTACGGACCGCCACGATAGAATAATCGACCGGATTCAACTGCCGTGCTGTGTTCAGCCATCCCGGTAAAGCTGACGGCGGCACGAAAGAGGAGGTTGAAAACAGGAGAGGCAGAGCGATAAAGTTGATGACTCCGAGGAGTGATTCCTGCCTCCGTAACAGCAGTGCCAATCCGTTGGAGAACGCGGCAAATCCGGCTGTAAGGAGAATGACGACGAACAGCGAATAGAGTACGCCGGCAATGCCCGAAACAATATCGAGTCCCATCCATAACGCTAAAAGAAAGATAATCAGCACCGGGATGAGAACCATGATGACTGTCCCGGTAACACGGGCAAGAATAATGGAAATCCGGGTGACAGGGGTTGCCAGCGTCTTGGCGAGTACGCCCTTATCGATATCGGTAAGTAGACCGGTTCCGCTCCATGTTGAACCGAAGATGACGGTCATAATGATGACGGCAGGAGCGAAAAATTGCAGATATTCGATGCCTCCCCGCTCGAAGGTCGCTTTGAACATCTGCGAAAAAACCAGCAGCCACAAGACAGGCTGAAAGAGGCTGATGAAGATACTGACAGGTACACGTATCTCATTTTTAACATGCCGGAGGACCTGATACCATACATCCGAAAAAACTTCCATGAATCCATTCTCCCTTATGCGGAGAACAGGGAAAAGGAACCAGCGTATTCGCCGGTGATTCGCTTACCGGCCTGTAGTAAAACGGTTTATAACGGTTTAACCGGCAGGCAGATATCGACGATGAACTGCATTTCCGTTCCCTGTTCCCGGTTGTTCCGGAATACCTGGTAATAAGGCCGGTTATCAGGTTGATAGCCGCTTTCCGGCAGCCATTCCGCGTACAGGACATAGAAAGCATGGGCCATATCGTTCGGCAGCCTGTCCGGGGTGGCTTCCAGGTGGCAACAGGCATGCTTCCCGCCCGGGATATCCATCGTCCCGATTTCATCGCTTCCCTTCGTTCCTTCCGGAACGACGTAGCAGACATCGCATCGGCATTCAGGTAAAGGAATGACTTCAGGATCATCATATCCCACGAGTATCTGTTCCCGTTCGTCGGAAAGCAGGTCTCTCGTACTCATCCATTTCATCAGTTTTTTCGATGCTTTCATGATGTTCTGAGATGCGACGCCGTACTGCCTGATAAAGATGACATGGTAAGCCTGCATCCTTTTCACCTGTACCGATACATCCGTACCGGTCTTTTCCCAAGTACTTATTACATCTCTAATATATTCCTGAGAAGGTGGGATGGCTTCCAGCATCCTGCTTTGCGTTTTACCAATCTTGCTGTCTTTCTGATGCCGGTACTCGGAAGCAGTCACGTTGAGCTGGTTTTTGAAAACCCTCGCAAAGTTAGACAGGGAAGTGAATCCGCTTTGAAATGCAATATCGGTCACCGACAATTCGGGGCTGTAGAGGAGCTTGCGGGCAGCTTCCTGTACCCGTGCCCGGGTGATGTATTCGTTGAGGGTAACTCCGACGACCGTCTTGAAAATCCGATGGAAATGGTACTTCGAAAACATGGCGACATCGGCCAGCGAATCGAGTGTCAGTTCCTCGGTAATGTTGGTGTGAATATATTCGGTTACCTTATTGACACGATTTACATATTCATTTCTAAAGGTATCATTCATCGCGTTGTTCTACCTGAATTCAAACACAGCATTGTCATCAAATAAACCAGCGAATCCGTTTACCTCGTGCTGAACCTATATGCAGTCGTATGTTCGAAAGGTTGACCGCTCCGGAAGACGGGTGACGGGAACTGGGGATTACGGAGCGAGTTCGGGAAGAACTGGGTTTCGAGGCAGAAACCGTGCCGGCGGTCATAAGCAGCTCCGCCTTTACCGGTAACCGGCTGCATCATGTTTCCGGAGTAGAGTTGGAGCCCGGGTAAGGTGGTTTCGACGGTCATGACCCGTCCGCTGCCCGGCTCGTAAACCTCGGCGCACTTTCGTAACTCTCCGACCGGCGGGCGGAGGACGAAATTGTGGTCGTAGCCGCCGCCGAAGCGGAGCTGTTCGTTACCGGTATCGATATCCCTTGCCAGCGGTTTCGGATAACGGAAGTCGAAGGGGGTGTTCGCGACCTCGGCAATCGTTCCATCCGGCAGGAGTTCTTCATTACCGGGGGTGAGTACATCGGCATCTATCTGCATGACATGGCCGAGAATCGAGCCTTTATCATGGCCGGCGAGGTTGAAGTAGGAATGGTTGGTCAGGTTGATAACGGTCGGCTTGTCCGCTACGGCATGGTAATCGATACGGAGGGCATTGTCGTCCGTCAGGGTAAAGGTAACTTCGGTAGTCAGATTGCCCGGGTAGCCTTCTTCTCCGTCGGGGCTGAAATACGAAAACCGGACCGCCGGTTCTTCGCTTTCCGGGACGATACTGCCTTCGAAGACGACGCGTGAGAAACCACCGGGGCCGCCGTGGAGGTGATTCCGTCCGTTGTTGCGGGCGAGCTGGTATTGTTTCCCCTCAAGGGTAAAGGAGGCATCTTCGATACGGTTGGCATGACGGCCGACGGTGGCGCCGAAATAGGGGTTCTGCGGCGAGTCATAGTCGAACAGGTCATCGAATCCCAGGACGACGTCGGAC
The DNA here is from genome assembly GCA_964463875.1 of uncultured Dehalococcoidales bacterium. Taxonomy (GTDB): domain Bacteria; phylum Chloroflexota; class Dehalococcoidia; order Dehalococcoidales; family UBA2162; genus MGML01. Next base: position 5,336 of record CAYXEG010000120.1, on the reverse strand, counting down.
AAATTCCCCCGGCAGTCGGGGATGAAAAGTTCACGGACAGTCGCTCCGTACGATATCAAACTGCACCGGCAGCCGTTTTTGTTGCTGAGAGTGAATTGCCTGACCGCCCGGCCTGATTTGGTTGTCCCGAAGTCACTCGTTTTAATAGACATAGCTACTCTGTTACCTTTCAGTTGACGAACGATTTTGTCATTCATTGTACACTATTCGTTCGTGTCTGTAACGGGAAGGGTGATTTTTCTAGTCCGGCTGGGCATCCGGTTTTTTCCGAAATACCGGTCGTTTCATCCCTGATTCGTTATATTTACGGCGGCGGAGGTACCTTTTTGATAATTCAAACAAGTCGACTCCGCCTTTTACGGCGATGACTGAGCCGAAGGCCAGGGTTCCGAGTTTGCCGCCGCAGCCGCCGAAGTAGGAATTGGTATAAATAAAGACGAGGGCCAGTATGAGCCCGGCAATTGCCATCAGGATTTCATTGGCAATCCGTTCAAAGGTTGACATGCCGGCAAATGAGGCACACATCACGACGATGGCGAGCCACCCGCCGATTTCCGGGTGAATTACCGGCAGCAGCATGCCGCCGATGAGCGAAACGATACCGGAACTCATGACCGGGCCTTTTTTCAAGCGGAGGCTGATAACCATGGTAATAACGGCGCTGAGGATGGAATAGAGGATTATCCAGCCGGCGATAGTGCGGGCCGGGCAGGCTCCGTCGAGCAGAGTTTGTCCCATCAGCCAGGCAGCTCCGGCAGTACCGGTAAAGGCGATTGTTCCCAGTCTTCCTCCGAAACCGTTAAAGACTGGTTTAGCAGCCACGAAAACCAACCCGGCAATGATCGCGGCGAGGAGTAACTGAATGTGGCCGGCAAAGATGTGTTCGGAGCTCATTCCGACAAATGCGCCGCAATACGCCGGGACTCCGTATTTCGGTATCAGCACGGCAGCGATAACGGCTACGAGAGCGGCTGACACGACTTCTCCGAGTCCGAAATCGATACCGAGGGTATAGGTAAGGAGAGCTCCACAGACAATAGCAAGGAAGTTGAAAATGTCAGAGCGTTCGAATTTCATGGCAGACATTTTTTCCCGAGTGAAGATGGTCAGCCACTCACGGGTATTCTCGAAGAGCAGTGAGATAAGTACCAGCGCCATAATTACGGCAATACCGATAAGGCCTTCGATGACAGATTCAACGAGAGCGAAGGAAAAGAGCAGTACCGTTATGGAGATAAGGGCGAAATATCCGATTACCGAGATGATTTTTGTCATGTCTGTGTCGCATTCCTTTCATATTCACAGTGTACGGCACAAAAAATCGGCAGGGTAAAGTCCTGCCGATGGAAACAATGTTTATACAGGCGATTTCGCCGGTTGTTATCAGTGATTCATCGTAAAAAGGAGGAGGCTTGTCAATTAAGAAAAAGCATAATTCAAGGATACCGGCAGAATATTGCTTTTCGTTGGCGATAACCGGCGGAATAGTTGAGTCGATATCCACCGGTATTTCAGTGTAGACGGTGCCGGCGTATAAATCATCGAGCTGATGGTCGTCCGGAGGGTCGTCGGCTATGAACCCATAGACAGCAACTCCGACTATCATAGCTAAGATAATGACGGAAGATAAAAACTTCTTACTTTTTTCGCTGATTCTCATAATGTCAATAAATAAAAAAACGAGAGGAAAAACGGGAGGGAGTCAGACCGGAGATAGTGACAATATCCATTTCTTTCACTGTATCATATTGCAGGGATGATAGCAAGAAACCGAGCGTAACACAGCTTTTCCGAGACACGAATCAATCTTATTTTTTAACCGGAATTTCCGAAGGAATGCAATAAATGCTGATGTTCATTGACAGAGTCTTCGGAGTTCATCGACTATCCAGACCATGCCTTCGGTATCGAGTCCGCAGTAGGTCAGCAGAGCTTCGTAGGTTTGGCGCCTTTCCTCTTCCGAAACATCCTCAAAGGTGACCGTCAGGTACCTCAGGCTGGCTTCACCGCCTTCGCCGATTTCCAGTTCGTTGTAGCTTTTTCCGGTGACCGCCGGCAGAACCTTCTTCAGCGAGGCGCTGCCTTTCTGGGCGGGGTGGTAGTATGAAAAGCCCCGGAAAGGAACGATGAGGTCGGCCATCCGGGCGTTAATCTTTTCAACCCAGTCCGCGTAGTCGGGGAAAGCTTCAGCCATTTCCCGGAGGGCTCTTTCCTCGAAGGACTTGTTGTAAGCGATGATACTGCCCCGGGAACCGATGCTGTCCCGAAGCTGTTTGAGAAGTCCCGTCCGGGGGTCCTGCCTGCCTTCGGCGAGGTACCAGGAGTGTTGCGCCGGGGCACCGGGTGAAGGCTGGATATGGAGCGAATACTGGAACGGAATGTTCTGGTAGGGGCGGGTGCCGTCGAACAGAGGGACGGCCGGGTTAATAGTTTCGAAATCGAGGTAGTGCAGGGGGTATTCAAGAGATGAGATGAGTTCCCTGATTTTTCCAGCATCGATAAACGCTTTACCGCTGGCGAGGCAATTGAACTGAATCTGCTGCTTGTCACTCAGTTTATAGTCAGGCGGGATATCGGTTATGCATCGGATATCCTTATCATAGAGTTCGTATGCTTTTTTCCCGACGTAGTAGAGGGTGAAGACGCTGTTTTCGGGGACATTCGCCCAGCATTCCGGCCGCAGGGCGCACGGGTACGGAGTGTCGCAGAATGGCCCGATTGAAGGTTCAGGGCATACCTGGCTGTCCATGATGCCAAGCAATCGCTGAACAGTTTCGTGGGTGGTTTTTTCAACAGCAGCGACTTCCTCCGAGATATCCTGCATGATAAAGAATTCCTCCGGTAATATTTCACCATGCTTGACATAATCTTTATTAATGTAGACAAGAAAGCACTTGTCTACTTTCAGGCCGCTGTTTTCGCAGACAAGTTTCTGAAAAGCGATATCATCTATATTTTCGTCCTTAAGGGAAGTGGCGCTTTTCACTTCGACGATATCCCATGAATCGGTCCCGGACGGTTTCAGGATATCGAGCCGGGCATAGAGCTGCCCGGCCATGATTCCGGCTTCGAATATCGTTTTACGCCGGCGGAGGAGGACTTTGGTTTGTGAGATGTTCCCCATGAAACTTTCCCAGGGGACGCTGACGCCGCCGGGAAAGAGTTGCTGGGCCATCCGGCCGATAAGATTACCCTGGTCGAAGACGTGCTGGGTGGCGGCGTCAGGGGCGGGTATTCTCTGAGGTTCGTTGACGGCGACCCAGAGCAGGCGGGGGCACTGGAGGCCGTTGAGGTATTTCGATTTCGTGAGCATTTTTGCCATTCGGTCACCTTAGCTGATTCGGACATATTCCTTAAAAAGAAACCGGGATATCATCCCGGTTTCATCATACCATGTGTTCCTGGTTTTTGCAGGTATCAGTCAGCCGGATTCACGACTCTTCCGAGGAAGAGAATCGCCCCGGTTTCGATATCGCGAATGAGGAAGATGAAGGGGCGGTCAATGGTAAAGTCGAAGGGTTCATCAACAGGAGCGGAGGTCGTTCCGACGACGACAGCGGTGGCGGCAGCAGCTTCAGTGCCGTCTTCGTCAACGGCGACGAATGCCTTGTGGATAACGTCGGTGATGAAAAGCTGTTCTTCGGTCGATATTCCGGTGAAATCGGCGCTATCGGAAAAGGCGACCGGCATACCCATTTCGGAGAGAACTTTATTCAGGCTGAAATCAGATTCGAATTCGAATTTCGGCATGGTCAGGTTAACCCGTCCGTATGACAGACCGTCAATGACAGCCTGTATCTGCCGGGCGTCAAGGCTGTTCTCGAAGGTTTCGAAATTACCCTCATCCGGGAGGAGAATAACCATCGATATTTCTCCGCCGTCATAAGGCAGTTCGATTGCCTTATACCCTTCTTCAGCGGTGTAACCGAAACTGCCGGTCTGTTTCATCATCGGGACGGATAGCGGCGCTCCGGTAATCGGATAAAACGGTCCGTCGGCAGTGGCGAACTCATTGAACGTATGCAGCCAGGCAGCATTGAAGTAGATGGCATTCGTCAGGACAAGACGGGTCAGTTCATTAATCGCACCCCGGGGAATGAGGTTTTTTATCCGGTCTTCGGTTTCTGTTTCGACCCAGTTGTTGATAGTCACCCTCGACTTTTCGGATTCTTTGATAAAATCGAGGACTCGCAACCCGGCGCCGTAGTTGACGGCGAGGGTATCAAGGAACGGTGGTTGAAACCGGTAATCTTGCTGTCCCCAGAGGGCGTTGACGATATTAAGCCGGAACCCTTTATCATCCTTACCCTGAGCGCCTTCACCGCGTTTGGCGAGTTCGATATCGAGGTAGTTGAAAGCCGGAGCCAGTTTATCCTGCGAGAGATTGAAATGCAGGGTATCGGCTATCTGCCGTTCGGTTTCGCCGCCGGCGCCGGCGTATACCATTGCCATGGCGAGCGAAATGCTATGGGGAGAATAGAAAAGGTTACCACCTTCGCTTTTTAATGCCTGGTAGATATCGAAAGCGAATTCAGTATTGCCTTCGGCCAGGGCGGCAAGGTCGGAGGCGGGAACGTTCGGCGAGGTATTTCGCGCTTTGTCCGACTTTATCACATCGGCTGAAGCAGTGCGGGTACAGGCGGCAATCGGCAGCACCAGCAGCATTGCCAGTAGTGTCAATAGTATTTTTTTCATGGTCACCTCCGGTATATACATCGTTTCCTTCATAGTATAACGAACGAAACGCCGGTTGGTTAGGTATCGGAAAGGATTTCAGACAACGTTTCTTTCATCTGGGCGACTTTATAGGGCTTGGTAACGACCGCTTTGAAGCCATATTTTTCGTATTCGGACATGACCGGGTCGGTGGCGTATCCGCTTGAGACGACGGCATGCACCCCGGGGTCGATTTCAATCAGATTTTCAATCGTTTCTATGCCTCCCATACCTCCGGGAATGGTAATATCGAGGATGACGACATCGAACTGCTTTCCCTTATCTTTTGCATCGGAATATGCGGCAATGGCTTCCAGTCCGTGACTGGTGGTTGTTACTTCATAACCGAAACCGGTCAGCATTCTTTCGAGCAGTAATCTGATATTCGGTTCGTCATCCATGACGAGGACTTTAGCGCCTCTTCCGGCAGCTTTCCGGGCGGCTGTTTTTTTCTTCGGTTGTTCCGGTAATTTATCCGATGCGGGAAGATAGATAGTGAAGGTTGCACCGGCACCGAGACGGGAATCGACAGTAATTGTCCCGTTGTGATTCTTGATGATGGAGTACGAGGTTGCCAGTCCCAGCCCGCTGCCTTTCTGTTTGGTAGTGAAATAGGGGTC
>CAYXEG010000119.1:0-9874 GCA_964463875.1 uncultured Dehalococcoidales bacterium | reverse complement strand
CGGATTCTCCGGTAAAGGTCGGGGTACGGTTCTTCGTGGGCGGGAAGGACCATTTCGACATCGAGCCGGCCGAGGGTATCGAGCGATTTCATGAAATCGCCGAGGGGATTATCGCCGTTATGGGGCATGAGAGAGATGTTCGGGGTGATGCCGGGCAGAACATGGTCGCCTCCGAAGAGCAGTTTATGCGTCCCTTCATACAGGCAGATATGGCCGGGCGAATGGCCGGGAGTCCAGATAACGAACAGGTCGAACTCGCCGGTCGAGATGGTTTCTCCGCCTTCGAGGGTGGTATCGGGCACGAGGGGTTCGCCCATGCCCCGCCTGACACCCCGGGGCGGTTGGCGCAGTTCGGTTTCGTTATCCGGAGCGCCGTGCCGTCTGAAGATTCCCTCGATGTCGTTCATCATTGCCGGAACGGCGGTGAAGTGGTTAAGCAGGATATCCTTTTCGCGCCGGTGGAGAATGACTTCCGCGTCCGTCCGTTCCTTGAGGGCGGGGACGAGGCCGTAGTGGTCGCCGTGGGAATGGGTGACGATGATTTTCCGGATATCGGTGACGTCGAGCGAGAGTTCCTGAAGCTGGTTTTGCATAGCCTCGAAGCCTTCGCGGCTGTTCCAGCCGGCGTCGATGAGCAGCCATCCGTCAGTACCCCTGACGAGATAGGTATTGGTGAATCCGAGCGGGTTGTTGCGAATCGGTATCTGAAGGCGGTAGATGCCGGGGATTATTTCATTCATGATTTCCAGGTAGTCCTATCTGTGCAGCTTTATTTTTTCAGGTTTGAGAAGGCTTTCAGGCCGGCGTATACCGCCTTGCCGCCGAGTTCCTGCTCTATCCGGAGCAGTTGATTGTACTTGGCGGTTCGTTCCGAGCGGCAGGGGGCGCCGGTTTTAATCTGGCCGGTGTTCATGGCGACGGAAAGGTCGGCGATGGTTGTATCTTCGGTTTCACCGGAGCGGTGGCTGACCATGGCTGTCCAGCCGGCGGCGCGGGCCATCTCGATGGCATCGATGGTTTCCGTCAGGGTGCCAATCTGATTGAGCTTGATGAGTATCGAGTTGGAGGCTTTCAGGTCGATTCCTTTCTTCAGCCGTTCGACGTTCGTGGTATAGAGGTCGTCGCCGACAAGCTGCACTTTATTTCCGATTTTCTTTGTTAAAAGCTGCCAGCCGTCCCAGTCGTCTTCGGCCATGCCGTCTTCGAGGCTGATAATCGGGTAATCGGCCGCCCATTTCGTGAAGTAATCGGCCAGTTGCGGCGAGGTGAGGGTGACGCCTTCCTTCGCAAGCACGTACTTGCCGTCCGAATATATCTCGCTGACGGCGGGGTCGAGGGCGATGAAGATATCTTTACCCGGTTTGTAACCGGCTTTTTCGATGGCGGTGAGGATAACCTCGATAGCGTCTTTATTCGAAGGCAGGGAAGGGGCGAAGCCGCCTTCGTCGCCGACGGTGGTAGTGAGTTTGCGGTCTTTGAGGACTTTTTTCAGGGACTGGTAGACTTCGGCACCCATCCGCAGCGCCTGGCTGAAGCTTTCGGCGCCGGCCGGGGCGACCATGAATTCCTGGAAATCGGTCGAGTCGGCAGCGTGCCGTCCGCCGTTGAGAATATTGAGCATCGGTACCGGCAGCAGGTAGCTGTCGGGGTTGAGATAGCGGTAGAAGGGGAGCTTTGCGGCATTGGCGGCGGCTTTAGCGGCAGCGAGGGAGACGCCGAGAATAGCGTTGGCGCCGAGGCGGGCTTTATTCGGGGTGCCGTCGAGTTCGATGAGTTTCCTGTCGAGGGCTTGCCGGTCGGCGGCGTCGCAGCCTTTCAAAGCGGCACTAATTTCGCCGTTGACGTTTTCGACGGCTTTCAGGACGCCGAGGCCGTTGAAACGGGTGCCGCCGTCGCGGAGTTCGACGGCTTCGTGGACGCCGGTGCTGGCGCCCGAGGGTACCGAAGCCCTTCCGGCGGAGCCGTCCGAGAGGGTTACCTCGACCTCGACGGTCGGGTTACCCCGGGAATCGAGAATTTCACGGGCTTTGATATTCTTAATTGCTGTCATTTTTCTGTCTCCAGTTCTGAATTGACTAAATCTCCCCTGTCCCCTCTTTACGAAAGAGGGGAAATCGATTCGTGTTTCAGAATCACTTTATTATAACACAGGGGTGCAGAGAGGTTTGTAAAGGGTAGTGGGAAATGAGTAGTAAGGGGGAGGGAGGCCGTGAGAATCGCACTGGATACCGTTTTTCAACGGTATGGCGCCATGATTCCATACCGGCGGAAGCCGGTATCCAGAAATCACCCCTCTTCTACTAAGGCTGCGGATGGTTAACGCTGAAACTCGTGACGACAATCGATTGAAAGGCGAGAAAAAGCAGGTATTTATAGCGACTCAATGATATCGATGAATTCCCTCCACGACCTGATTTCGAGGCAGTTGCAGCCGTGGTCGTGCGTCAGGCCGTCGGTATTGTACCAGACGGGGAACATGCCGGCGCCGGCGGCGCCGACGACATCGTACTGCGGTTTATCGCCGGCGAACCAGATATCGGCAGGTTCGAGGCCGAGTTTTTTAGCGGCGATTTCGAATATTCGGGGGTGAGGTTTACGGATACCGTAATCGGCGCTGGCGATGACGAAGCGAAACCGGTCTGCCAGGCCGTGCTTTTCAAGTTCTTTTCGCATGATGACGGCCGGGAAGGCCGAGTTGCTGATGATGCCGGTGAGAATGCGGTGTTTTTCGAGGGTATCGAGGACTTCGGAAATGCCGTCTTCGGGCAGCATGGTATAAGCTGAATCCCAGCTCATCTGAGCCGCTTCTTCCAGGCTTATCGAGAGGGTGATACCCGCCAGGTCGCAGAGGAAGCGGTAGAAGGTGAGGACGTTCTGCTCAATCATCGATTCGTTTCTCTTCGGGTCGAATTCCCGGTTAATCCGGTTGGCTATCTCCTGGAGCTCTTCGGGGGTAAGGGCGGTTTCATTGACGGTATGGTCAAGCAGGTATTTATCTGCCTTCAGCCAGTCGGTGAAGGCAATCTGGAGAATCGTATCGCCGTAATCGAAGAGGACGGCGCGGGGTTTATTCATGGACATGCTCCTGTAGTGTTTATCCTTAATAATAACACGGAAAAAGAACCGTTAAAGAGTTTCGATTATATCGGTTAATTCCTGCCAGCGGCGGATTTCAAGGCAGTCACAGCCGTGGTCGAACCGAACGTTCCCGGGGTTGTACCAGACAGGAAACAAACCGGCACGAGATGCGCCGATGACATCGTATTGCGGCTTGTCGCCGGCGTACCAGATGTCCTCCGGTTCAAGGCCGATTTTCCTGACGGCGATGTCGAACAGCATCGGGTGCGGTTTCCTGATACCATAGTCGGCACTCGAGACGATGAATGAAAACTTCCCGTCAAGGCCGTGTTTCGCCAGCTCTTCTCCGATTATTGTTCCTGTGAACGTACAGTTGCTGAGTATGCCCGCTTTAATTTCATGCTTTTCCAGGGTATCGAGCAATTCAGGGATACCTTCCTGAGGTACGAACCTGAAAGCCGAATGCCAGCATATCCTGCCGGCTTCTTCGCAGCTGATTGACGGCTCGATACCGGTCGTTTCGAAAAGCATTCTGAAAAAACCGGTGATATCATGCTCTATCATCGCCTCGTTTTTTACTTTCTCCAGTTCCCGGTTGAGGCTGTCGGCAACTGCCTGAAACGATTCGGGCGTATAGCCGCGGTCATCCGGGGCTGAGCCAAGCAGCCGGACATTGAACGGTATCCAGTCGAGGGACACGTTATGGATGATTGTGTCACCGAGGTCGAAAATCATACCGAGGGGTTTACTTCTTTTCATAGGGTGTGTCCTTTTCACGCAGGGAAGATACCGGAAACGCGGGATGCTGTTTCAGTTCGGCCAGAAGGTTACGGATATCCTGCTGAAGGGGATTATCGCCTTTCAGCCGTTCGATAATCCACATCCGGGCGAGGGTGGTCGGCCCGATTCCCAGTTCTTTTGCTGCCTGTCTCAGTTTCTCCCAGGTTCCGGCAGGCAGGCGGACAGGGATTACCTTATCAAGGGGTTTCGTTGCGGTGAGTTCGACGACTTCGTCGGTATCCTGCCAGGCGTCGCCGTTTTCGATTTTTTTGAGTTCATCGGGCTGGATATTCATGCTTTGATTGTATATAAATTGTATACGATTGTCAACTTTTTACCGGTTATCATCGGACTTTATTACAAACTGATGTAGAGGTTTATTTAAGGAGGAAAATAAGAAGGTCCGAATTGCAGGTACCCGTTCTCGTCTATCATGTAAACCTTTTCTTCGATTAATTTTTCGATTTTGCCGGCGTCAATGTAACCGCTTTGTGTTCCGATACTGACAAGCCCTCTTTGTATCAAATCTTCCTTGACGGGATTCAAGTCAGCATACGACCCGAGCGTTTTTTCGACCGCTTCCCACACCGGTCCACGATTGACCAAATCCGCGTTTTCCATTCTCAAGATTAGAAAAGTGACGGCCATCAGCACAATCAGGCACATGGCAGTGACTGCAACAGGTAGTCTTTTCCGGTTTAAGAAATACATCGTCTACAATTCCGTCTCGGTTCGTTTCGTAAAAAACCCAGATAATGAAAGGCTCATTGACCGGGCGTCCGGTAAACCAGGGTATCCCCCTTCTGTGTATAAATCTCCAGGCTGGTTTCTTTCAGGTTGTACTGATGCGTACCGGCATCGATGGCATCGAGGTATTCCATGGTGTATCGTTCGTGGCCGGGTAAGGGTTCTCCGTCTCTTTCTTTCCGGATTCCCCAGCCGATGACATCTCCCCTTGCCTGGTAGTTCATCAACCGGTAATTGTAGTTTCCGGCCCGCCCGCCGGCTTCGCTGTCACTATCGAAGGAAAGGGTGATAGAGAGGCCGTCCGGTACCGGAACATCATTTATCGATTCCAGGCTCCACTTCGTTCCGATAAGGTCGAGCGGGTCCATCAGGTGGACTGTCCGCCGGTTGAAGGTCAGTGTTTCCTGCCGGTCTTTGTCATAGAAGGTGAGGGTAGCGCCGGAGATTTGAAAATAGATTGATTTACCACGGGCGCCGGAAATCTCTCGTCGCTGGGCGGTTACGTCTTCAGGATATTGGCAACCCTGGGTTGTCATGGACATCTCCCCGAACTTCAGAATATCAGGTTGTTCGACGGAGTATTTACCGGAAAACCGGTTACAGCCGTCATGGCCTGAGAATTCGCCGTTATAGAACGAATAGCTGATGTAGATATCCCGGTGGATTTCTTCTCCGTACACCTTCACCACGTACCAGCCGGTATTATTGAGAGGGTCCGGTTTCGTGCAGGAAGCGAGCGGCAGGATAACAGCAACGAGGATAAGGCACAACAGGAAAACACATAGTTTTTTCATACTACACCTGCCCTGTCATCCATCACAATAAAACAATTCTTACTATTATACGAATCAAGACTCATAGTATCACAAATGAGTCTGCTATACATATGTGCAACATATAGAACGAATAATCCGGCTAAACGATGGTATAGCTCAGGTAAAAAAAGTTAAGTTATCGTTAATTCTTATTGTGACAAACATTTTTGACAAATCAGAACATCTGTGCTAAATTCATGTCATACAGGGTTGAATTACCTGTATAACTGATGAAGCGTTACGGAGTTTGATATGGGCATGAGAGCCGATGAGACAGAGTACGATGAAACTGACGGTCTTCCTGAGGTGAATGCTTTGATTTAAAGAGAATATTACGAACCGTCGTAAACCGAACGGTACGGTGGTGTGGGAGGACGGGGGCTAACCGCCCCCTCCTACCCGATTCTGGATTCATTCCTGGTTGGACTAATTAGCTGGTTGTTTCTATTGCATTGGAGGCAACGGATTCCGGCAGGGGAGTATTAACCTTCAGTTTCTCAATAATAAGTTCAGTGAAATACTTCAAATCATTTCCGTTAAAATCCATACTTTCCGGAGCTTTGTAGTTTCTGTTATCCGGTAGCACATAATTAAGCGAATAGACTTTATCAGCTACTACTTTATATCTTCCGCCGGCACCAATCGTATAATAGGAATCATGAATATTCTTCTTTAGAAACAAAACATGCTTTTCGCCTACCTTAAACACCGGATCATCATCCAGACCTGAGCCGGGATTATCGGGTGAACCTAATTGATAGACAACCACTTCCTTCGCATCCTCCCCCATGAACAAAGTTTCTATTCTGAAGGCGAAAGCAGTTCGGTACCTGACAGCACGTTCACTTCCCTCAATTTCCGTTACTTGAATTACGCGGTCGATTACCCCGGTTGCGATGAGATCCATATCTCTATCTGTAAATAACTCATCAAAAGTCATATAATCCACAGGCCTGCTTGCTTGCCAGTGCCCCACCTCATCTTCATCAATCCTGACATTCTCATCATTGCATGACACTATGCCAAGAATTAACACTGAAAATAGCAGCACAACAAAAATCGGGTTAAGAAAAGATTTCTTCTTCACTGTCATTTCTCCTTTAATTACGTTTTCAAGATAACAAATATGATAATCCTTACGGGTACCTTCTATTTATTTCTGTGATATCGAGTGTTTGGGGAGTATAAATTCTTGCACTGTTTCTCCTCGCATCGGATCCGTCCATCAGACACCAGTATTCATGACCTAGCCCAAGAGCATGACCAATTTCATGCCCTGCAACTGATATTCTCTCCTGAGTTGAGAAACTCGAAGTCACAAATTCATTAAGCAGACACTCAGCCCAGATAAGTTCGCCCGGAGGGTCTGGATAATCCGGGTAGTGTTCCCATGTCCCCGATATCGGGTAAAAGTCATCATAATATTCATAAAATGAAATATCCGCAGGGTCATCCGTATAATCCATCTCTACCGGTGAATTAACGGCTGTTTCCCAGTAATAAATTCCCATGAGAAATGCATCCTCTGTGTCCTGACTTATTTGACCTTCATAGAATGTATACGTTAAATCGTCAGGACCGTCACTCCAGTAATAACCGTTAAAAAGCGCTAGAGCCGAGGCAGAAAAGCTTAACGATAAAACAAAAACTGCTATCATGCAGACTATATATCTAAGGCTTCTGTTTTTGGTTAGTATTTTCATTGTCTCTCCTTTAAAAATTATTTTGAGTTTATCCGCTGTTCAGTCCTGTTCTTCCATAGGCATCTACCTCCCCGAATTCCGTTCTCAAATTCAGTGGTGAGGTATAATACCATAGAATGTATGGAATAGTTCTATGAAAGTTCTATGAATTCCGTTCACAAATCTATGAATTATCTTGGAATTCAAGGAACTTATGGGCAGACCATGCCAAAATCACTTATTCTCTTTCTCATCTTCTGCTTTAAACAGGTAACCAAATCTTGTGACGGTGATGATATGTTTCGGGTTGCGCGGGTCAGCTTCAATCTTTTTTCTCAGATAGCCGATGTAGAGATAGAGATAGTACCTTTCGTTGTATTCAGGTCCCCATACTTTTTGCAGAAGATGATGGTAACTCAGGGTTTTACCGGCATTCAGCATTAACTCCCTGAGCAGCCCATATTCCAGAGGGGTCAGATTTATCTCTTTACCTTTTACCGTCACCACTCTGTGAGTGCGGATAAAGTCCATCCCATCGGAAGAGAGTTCTGTAATATCAGGATGGGAAACAAAATCTCATTTCATGCTCCTCCCCGTACCTGATGATTCTATCTTTTCTTGAACAATACCGGATATTTATACTATACGAATCAACCACCATAGTATCACAAATGAGTCTGCTCTACATATACGTAATATATAGAACGAATAATCCGGCTAAACGATGGTATAGCTCAGGTATAAAAAGTTAATTTTTCGTTAATTCTTATTGTGACAAACTTTTTTGACAAATCAGAACATCTGTGCTAAATTCATGTCATACAAGGTTGAACAACCTGTACGACACAGGAAGCGTAACGGAGTTTGATATGGGCATGAGAGCCGATGAGACAGAGTACGATGAGATGTCCGCTATTTTCGAGCCGGAGGAAGACCCTCTTCCCGAGAATTGTTTCTACCGTGACGAAGGGTGCGACCTGGCGGAATCCTGCCTGAACTGCCCCTTCGAAGAGTGTGTCTACGAACGGTATGAAAACACCCGGACGATAAAAAAGGCGGAACGGACGAGAGAAATCGCCCAATTATATAAAGTAAAAAATAAAGAAGTCCGGGAAATTGCCGAACAGTACGGACTCAGCGAACGGAGCGTCTACCGGGAATTACAGAAGGTTCTCGGTAAAAGAAAGAAGGAAGGAAATGGAAAACATAAACGGGTTTAACCCGGCAGAACTGGAGCGAACCGATACCGACCGGATGCGGCGCTACCGCGAACTGCTCGACTTTTATTCAGGCCGGCACTGGGAAGGCCGGGCACGCTACGGCGACAAGCGGCTGACCTTCAATTATGCCCGGACATTCATCGATAAGGTCGCTTCTTACCTGATGTCCGGCGTCCATATCAACGTCGAACCGCTCAACAATACGCCGGAAGCGAAAGCGGCGGCGTTCGCCATGGAGACCGCCCTGAAACGGGTATACGAGGATAACAACCTCGAACAGCTCGATTTCGAGACGGAAATCGATTGCTCAATCCTCGGTGATGCCTGCTACAAGGTTACCTGGGATGCGGCAAAGAAACGGGTGCGGGTGACGACGCCGGATATCCAGGGAATCTACGCCTGGCGGAGCGCCGACGACAGCCTGAACGTGGAGCGGGTGGCTTCCCGGTACAGCCTGCAGGGAAAGACGACGGAACGCTACGGAACCGCCGGAACCCGGAACACGGACATCGTCGAACTGTGGACAGACGATGATTTCGAACTCTGGACAGACGGCCACCTCACCGAAAAGAAGCCGAACCCGTATGGTTTCATCCCCTTCGTGCTGTTTCCGAACCTGCGGGAACCGAGGCGATTCTGGGGAGTATCCGACCTTGCCCAGATAATGGAGCCGCAGCGGGAACTGAACCGGGCGATATCCCAGCTTTCGAGGATACTGGAGCTTTCGGGCAATCCTATCGCGGTGCTCGAGAATGTGGACGACTCGCAGGACATCATGGTCAGCCCGGGAGCGGTCTGGAATATCCCGGAGGACGCCAAGGCCTACCTGCTCGACCTGCTGCAAGGGGGCGGGGCACGGCTGCACATCGATTACATCGACCTGCTCTACCGGATACTGCACGATGTATCGGAATCGCCCCGGGCGGCTTTCGGCGGCACCGAGCGGGATTTATCCGGGGTTGCCCTGGAAATCGAACTTCAGCCGCTCCTCCAGAAGGTCAGGCGCAAGCGGCTCATCCGGACGGCCGCCTATAACCGGCGGAACCGGATGATACTGGCGCTGCTGGATAATTTCACCGGGGCAAGCTTCGGGAGGCACCGGGTGAACGTGGTCTGGGGGCCGGTGCTGCCGCAGGACTTTTCGAAGCTGGTGACGGATGAGCAGACGATGGTGCAGACGGGGCTTCATTCGCGGAGAAAGGCCATGAACGGGTTGGGCGTGACTGACCCGGAGGCGGAGTTCTCCCGGTGGCTGGAGGAACGGGACCGGATATTGCAAATGAACCGGGAAACGAACGGCGCAGGTTTGCGAAGCGGAGAGAGAGCGAGAGACAACGGACGCCGGACGGACAACCTTGACGTATAGACAGGAAAGGAAGCAGGACATGGAAACAGAGGTAAACAACGAAACAGGCATGGAAGAGGAGGAGGAAAGCGGAGCGGCGGCTTTACCGGAAGATGAGGCGGCGAGGCTGAAAGTAAGGCTGGCGGAACTCGAGAAAACCGTCGGCGAGCAAAACACCCGGGTAGCCGAACTGACCCTGCATGTGGG
>CAYXEG010000118.1:0-9905 GCA_964463875.1 uncultured Dehalococcoidales bacterium | reverse complement strand
GCTGTTCAAACAACTCCTTATCGAAATCGGCGAACCGGTGCCGTCAAGCTATACCGTCAATACGGTCGAGCAGGCAAAGGAAGTGGCGAAAGAACTCGGATTACCCATCATCATTCGCCCTGCCTACACCCTCGGCGGCACCGGCGGGGGCGTTGTCAACAACTGGGAAGAACTGGAAACGATGGTAGCAATAGGTCTGTCCGCCAGCCCGATTACCCAGGTACTGCTGGAGCAGTCGCTGGTCGGCTGGAAAGAACTCGAATACGAGGTGATTCGGGACAGCGCTAATAACTGCATTACCATCTGTAACATGGAAAATCTCGACCCGATGGGCGTCCATACCGGAGACAGTATCGTCGTTGCTCCCAGCCAGACGCTGACGAACAAGGAATACCAGATGCTCCGGACGGCCAGCCTCAACATTATCCGGGCGCTCGGCATCGAAGGCGGTTGCAACGTCCAGTTCGCCCTCGACCCTAAAAGCAGTCAATATTATGTCATCGAGGTGAACCCCCGGGTGAGCCGGAGCTCGGCTCTCGCCAGCAAGGCGACCGGGTATCCCATCGCCCGGGTGGCCTCGAAGATTGCCATCGGAAAGACGCTCGATGAGATTCCCAACCAGATAACCGGGAAAACGATGGCCTCGTTCGAACCGGCCCTCGATTACGTGGTGGTAAAGATACCGTCGTGGCCGTTCGACAAGTTCCCGGCGGATAACCGCCGGCTCGGCACCCAGATGAAAGCCACCGGCGAAGTCATGGCAATAGAGCGGACCTTCGAAGCCGCCCTCCAGAAAGCGGTGCGGTCGCTCGAAACCAACCGGAAATCGCTTCTCTGGGAAGACCCGTCCTGGCAGTGGGCGACGGACATCAACTCCTACCCTATGGAACCGAACGGCTTGCGCCTGTGGGCGATAATGTCGGCGATGCGAAAGGGAGTCGCTCTCCGGGAAATAGCGGAGCGTACCCGCATCGATCCCTGGTTCCTGTCGAAGATGGGCAATATCATCGATATGGAAAAATCGTTAAGCTCGAAGCAGCTTTCCCAGGAATTAATGTGGGAAGCCAAACGGCTCGGCTTTTCTGACGACCAGATTGCCCGTCTGGCCGGAGGTTCGGCTGTCCATATCGCCGAACTGCGGGAAAGCTGGGGTATCAGAGCTGTCTACAAGACGGTCGATACCTGTGCCGCCGAGTTCGAAGCCGCCACCCCCTACTACTACAGCACCTACGAGATTGAAAACGAAGTCGAACCGACGAACCGGCAGAAGGCAATCGTCCTCGGCAGCGGCCCGATTCGCATCGGGCAGGGCATCGAGTTCGATTACTGTTGCGTGCATGCTTCCTACGCCCTGCGGAACGACGGCTTCGAAACGATTATGGTGAACTGCAATCCGGAAACGGTTTCGACCGACTTCGACACCTCCGACCGGCTCTACTTCGAACCGCTGACAGTCGAGGACGTGCTCAACATCTACCGAATGGAAAAACCCCTCGGTGTCATCGTTCAGTTCGGCGGGCAGACGCCCCTCAATATTGCCCAGGAGCTGGAGAAAGCCGGGGTGAAGATACTGGGAACATCGGTTAACTCAATAGATATCGCCTCCGACCGGGGCAGGTTCCGGGAGATGATGCAGAAATTCAATATCCCGATGCCCGAATCCGGCATTGCCGAAAGCCCGGAAGAAGCAATTGAAATAGCCGGCAGAATCGGCTACCCGATAATTCTCCGGCCTTCCTACGTGCTCGGCGGACGGGGTATGGAAATCGTCCACGACGAAGCCGGTCTGAGACGGTATGTTACCACTGCTGTACAGGTGATGCCGGGGAAACCGGTGCTGATTGAGCGATACCTGCAGAATGCCATCGAGACCGAGGCGGATGCCCTGTCGGACGGCGAAGACGTCATTATACCGGCAATCATGGAGCACATCGAATTCGCCGGGGTTCATTCGGGCGATGCTGCCTGCGTTCTGCCGTCGGTCAGCCTGCCGAAAAAACACATCGAAACAATTGAGAAGTACACGAAACAGATAGCCGGAGAACTGAAGGTGGTCGGCCTGATGAACGTTCAGTACGCCATCTGCGACGATACGGTGTATGTCATCGAGGCTAACCCCCGGGCTTCCCGGACGGTGCCAATTGTCTCGAAGGTCTGCGGCATCCCGATGGCGAAACTGGCCACCAGCCTCATCATGGGAAAAAAGCTGAAGGATTTGAACCTGGTCAGGCACAAAGTACCCCATTTTGGAGTCAAGGAATCGGTGTTCCCCTTCTACATGTTCCCGGACGTTGACCCGGTGCTGAGGCCGGAGATGAAATCGACCGGGGAAGTGCTCGGTATTGCCGGTTCCTTCGACCTGGCGTTCTGGAAAGCCCAGGAAGCGGTAAATCCCCTGCCGATGCAGGGAACCGTGCTGATAACCGTTGCCGAGCAGGACCGGGAAAAAGCCGGAGAACTGGCTGGGCAGTTTGCGGAAATCGGCTTCAAGCTGAAAGCGACCGCCGGTACCCATGCTTACCTGACCGGGCTCGGCATACCTTCGGAACCGATTTTGAAACAATACGAAGGCAGGCCGAACATTATCGATGCCATCAAGAGCGGGGAAATCCAGCTCGTGGTGAATACCCCTTCGGACAAGGTGAGTACCCATGACGATTCCTATATCCGCAAGGCAGCCATTAAGTACCGGGTGCCGTACATCACGACCCTGGCGGCGGCGACTGCGGCAGTAAAAGGTATAAAAGCCTGCCGCCGGACGATACCTTATGTCAAGTCGTTACAGCAGTATCACCGGGATATTTCGAATGCACCGGCCATGCAATAATGATATAATACTATTGCAGCATACGGCAGGAGAGGATTTCGATGGAACAGGGTTTCGGCGCCGATGCCGAAAATAAGCTGATAACCATACTGAAAATCCTGAGTGAATCTTCAGAGCCCCTCGGTTCCATCACCATTTCCCGTCGTCTTGAAGATGAAGGCATATTTCTCAGCCAGAGAGCGGTACGGTATCACCTTAAGATTGCCGATGAGCGCGGCTATACCCGCCCCGAAGGCCATGACGGCCGGTCCATTACTACCCTCGGCATGCAGGAAGTGAAAGATGCTCTGGCGCCCCAGCACCTCGGATTCGTTCGGGAACGGCTGGAGATGCTCGCCTACCAGACGACCTTCGACCCGGTGAAAAAGACCGGCAAGCTGTCCATTAACACCTCGGTCTTCGACGCCCGAAAGTTTAAAAAAGCCCTGAACGTCATGAAAGACGCCTTTAAAGCGGGGCTGTGCGTCAGTTCCCTGGTGGCAGTTGCCGGAGAAGGCGAAAAACTGGGCTCAATTGTCATTCCGCCCGGGAAAATCGGCTTCGCTACCGTCTGCAGTGTGGTCATCAACGGTGTTCTGCTTCGAGCGGGAATACCTACCGATTTCAAGTTCGGCGGCGTGCTGGAAATCAGAAACCGGCAGGCGAGGCGGTTTGTCGGGATTATCGATTATGCCGGCACCTCGCTCGACCCTTCCGAGCAGTTTATCCGGGCGAAGATGACAACGGTTACCGAGGCTGCCCGCACCGGTAATGGTAAGGTTATCGGGGTTTTCCGTACCATCCCCGCCGCCGCCCGGGAAGCCCTCGAGGAGAAAGCTGAACTCCTGAGCCAGGCCGGGATTCACGGCGTCTTCGCCGTCGGGAGCGTCAGCGAACCATTATGCCGGATAACCGTGCCTCTCAACCGAATCGGTATTGTTCAGCTCGGCGGCCTGAATCCGGTAGCTGCGGCCGTCGAAGCCGGCATCTATGTCGAGAGCATTGCCGAAAGCGGCCTGATTGATTTCGGTAATTTACAGGAATTTCGGAAAATCTAGCTTGGCCGGTGCCGGTTACCTGTTCCTCAGTTCCAGCCCGATGCCGAACGCCTGTCCGACGATATCTCCGAACGCCTGGTAATCGCCCCCCGGCCGCGGATTGAAGGCGAAGGGTTTAATCTTATCGACGTCCGGTCTGCCGTTCGTCAGACAGTCCTCGCTGACATAGGTTTCCTTGATTTCTCCCACCACCAGCATGTGGCTGCCGACATCGAGCAGGTGCATCACCCGGCACTCGAGGTTCACCGGGCACTGTTCAATCATCGGGGCGTTTTTCAACTTGCCGTAGAAAACATCGAACCCGCAGACTTTAATCTTATCGACTTTGCTGCCGGATTCGAGGCCGCAGTAATCGGTTTCCCGGGCGATACGAACCGAGGGAACGTTCACGGAAAAGGTCAGGTTCTGCCGGATACCTTTCAGGGTATAGCGGGAATGCCGGATGCCGACAGTGATAACCGGCGGTTCGCTGCCGCCGATTCCCGACCAGGCAGCGGTCATGACATTGGGTTTCCCGTCCACCTCAGCCCCGATAAGGAAGGCAGGCATGGGATATACCATGGTCTTGTGTTCCACAGGTATTTTTTGCATTTCAGCCTCCTGTTGTTGTTTTAATTTAGCGTAATTGCGCAAATGCGCTGTTCATTCTGGTTTCCGGCCATTGTACGGCAAACAATTTTACCATTAAACCGAGTACCTGAAAAACTTTTGGAACGCGTTGTTTATGTTACAATACTGAATAAAACCGATATGTTCAGGAGTCAGCGCTCATGATTCCCGTGAAACTTGCCCTGAAAAACTTCATGCCCTACCGGGATAACGTCCCGCCTCTCTCTTTCAACGATATTCACACCGCCAGCATCTGGGGAGCGAACGGCAACGGAAAATCGTCGCTGATGGACGCCATCACCTGGGCGCTCTGGGGAAAAACGCGGGCGAAGAGCGATGACGATATCATCCACCTCGGGCAGAGTGAAACAACGGTGGAGTTTGATTTTTCGGTCAACGAGACCCTCTACCGGGTGATACGGAAACATGCCCTGCCGAAGAAAAAAAAGGCGTCCGGACAGTCTTCCCTGGATTTGCTGGTCGCGGATAATACCGACCATTTCAGGGTCATTTCCGGTAACACCATTGTCCAGACGCAGCAGCAGATAATCGATATCCTCCACATGGATTACCCCACCTTCGTCAACAGCGCTTACCTGCGGCAGGGTCACGCCGACGAGTTTACCCGGCAGCAGCCCGTCCAGCGGAAAGAGGTACTGGCCAGCATCCTGGGGCTTTCGAAGTACGACCGGCTCGAGGAACAGGCGCGGGAAAAAGCGCGGCAAAAGGAGACGGAGAAAGCCCTTGCCGAGAACGCCGTCCGGGACATCGCCGAGGAACTTGCGCGAAAGCCCGAATACGAGGCAGAACTGAAAAAGATGCAGGAAGAACTCGACAGGCTGGACGGCCTCGTCCGGGAAAAAGAAACGGCAGTGACCGGATTACGGCAGAAGAAAGAACTGCTCGATTCCAAGCGCCAGCAGGTCGAACAGGCGGAACGGCGGCTCCGGGAAAGCGCCAGGACGAAAGAACTGCTGGAAAATCAACTGAGACAACTTCAGGGACGCATAACCGAGTACGAAGGCCTCATCGGGCGTCGTAGCGCCATAGAAGACGGTTTCACCCGGTATACCGAAACGAAAAAACTGAAAGAGGATCTGGACCGGAAATACCGCCGGGTAACTGCCCTCAACGAACAGAAGCATAAACTGGAACTGGAGACAGAGCGCGCCGGGCAGGCGCTGGCCGCCGAAGGCAAGCTGTTCGAAAGCAACATTAACCGCCTCAAGGAGAGTTTCGGAAAGCTCGATTCACTCCGAAAGGAACTTGCGAAAGACGGTAATGAGCTTGAGGGACTCGGCAGCCGGGAAGATGATATCGCCCGGAATAAACAGGAAGTTAAAAAGCTTCAGGAGGAACTGGCCGACCTCAGCGTGACCGGCAACCGGGTCAAGCAGGAAGTCGGCGACATCGATGAAAAGCTTGAACTGCTTACTTCCGGGACAGGCGCGAAATGCCCTCTCTGCGAGCGGGAGCTTGGCGAAGAACACCGCGCCCTCATCATCGAAAAATACCGCCTCGAGAAACGGCAGAAAACGGAGTTGCTGGAAACGACCCGGGCGGAGTATGCCCTGAAATCGAAAACCATCAAGGGCGCCGAGCAGGCGATAACCGACCTGGAAAAGAAGCTGGACCAGGCGAGAACTGCCCTGCGAAACCGCATCAGTGTCCTGGAACGGGATATTTCGGAAGCGGAAAAAGCCGGTTCCCGGCTCGAAGAGGAGCAAAACCGGCTGGCAGACATAGAAAAGCGGATAACCGGAAAAGAGTACGCTACCCTGCAGTACGAGGCGCTCAGGAGTATCGAAAAAGAAGTAACGGCGGTTGGTTATGATGCCGGACAGCACGAAAAGGCAGCCGGCGAGCAGGAGAACCTGGCGCAGTACGAAGAACCGAAGCGGAAGCTGGACGAGGCCCTCAGGAACCTGGAATCGGACCGGAAATCGATGCAGGAGACCGAAGAAGCCATCGCCGGCTTCAACCGGAGTATCGAAGAAGAAAGGCTGGGAAAAGAGAAGCTGGAAGCGGAGATAGCCGGACTGCCGCAGCTTACTGAAGAACTGATCGCCGCCGAGGGAGAATACCGTGAACTGGGTACACGGCAGCAGCAGCACCGGGAATCGGTCGGGCGTCTTAAAGGTATTCTCCAGCGGAGCGCCGAACTGGAGTTGCGGGGAAAAGACCGGCAAAAACAGGCTGAACAGGCAGCCCGTGAGGAACAGATATACCGGGAACTGGCGAAAGCTTTCGGTAAGCGGGGCATTCAGATGTGGCTTATCGAGACGGCTATTCCGGAGATAGAAATCGAAGCCAACCGGCTGCTGGAACGGATGACGGATAACCGGATGCACGTCAAGATAGAGACGCAGAAAGAAACGAAACGCGGCACGACTCTTGAAACGCTCGATATCAATATCTCCGACGAACTGGGGATACGGAATTACGAGATGTTCAGCGGCGGGGAGGCATTCCGCATCGATTTCGCAATTCGTATCGCTCTCTCGAAACTTCTGGCGAGACGCGCCGGCGCTCCCCTGCCGACGCTCATCATCGACGAAGGCTTCGGTACCCAGGACGCCAACGGCCTCGAAAAACTCAAGGAAGCGATTATATCGATACAGGATGATTTCAAGAAGATACTGGTGGTCACCCATATCGAAGAATTCCGTGACGCTTTCCCGACGAGGATAGATATCGTCAAGACCGCAGATGGTTCGACAATCCAAGTTAACTGACTCAGCCGGAACTGCGTTACATTTTGGTAAAAGAGATGTTCCGGTTAACCGGTAAGATGTATAATCAAAACAAAAATCAGGCTCATTTTACCGTACGCGTAGAAAATATCAGGCAGGCAGGGTGACAAATGGGAACGAAGAAAAACGAGCAGAAAAAAGAGCAGGAAAGCACTGAACTGGTCCCGATTGAAGATATGGTTCTCGAGGATATCCAGATGGCGGAGCAGTTGTATAACAGTGCCGGGCTGGACCCGGTCGTCAACGCCGGACTCAAGGATTACGATGAAAAAATCAAACAGGAAAACAAGCTGCTCAACAAAGTGCTTGGCCCCCGGGAAAGCGATATCCGCGGCTACGGTGAGGCGGTCGCCCGGCGAGTCGCTTTCGCTGTCTACGCCCTGATGAACCGGCAGTACGGCGGAAAGGTCGGCGATTTACGTCAGTACATCAACACCCTGGAGGACGAACGGGACCGGGCGAACAACCGGTATGACGAACTTATGGGCAGGGTCGTCGGTATTCTCGGCCAGGAATACCGGGAACTGCGAAGCGATTCGAACAAGTTCATGGAAAAGCTGACCGATATCATGGGTGATGATATTAAAGAGACGAAAATCGACCAGAAAGCCCTTGCGGAAAGTCTGGCGGATATCGACGGCCTGAGGAATAAAATTATCGAGCTTTCCCGGGATACAGAACGGCAGAAAGAAAAATACGAGATTCGGCTGACCTCGCTGACGAACGAGAACCAGAACCTGCAAACCCAGAGGAAAGACCTCGAAACGCGCCTCGAAGCCCAGCGGGAGAGCCATGAAGCCAGGCATGAAAAACTCCAGGAAAAGCACGAGACGACTCTGGAGAAAGTGAACGAGAAGCACGACCGTGAAGTCGCTGAATTTAAGAGACAAATCGGCGGCCTGGAATCCGAAATCAAGGAACTCGAAACCGTCAAAGAGAAACAGTCCGAGCGGATTAAAGAACTGGAATCGATACGGGACAGGCACACGGAACAGATAAAAGAACTGGAGTCAATCCGGGACAAGCAGGCGGAACAGATAACGAAACTCGAATCGGTCAGGGAAAGCCAGGCGGCGACGATACAAGAGCAGAAAGCCGATTACGCCCGCCTGAAAAAAGCCGCCGAAACGCTCAACGAAGCGGTTTCCCTGGATGAACTCGGGGAAAAACTCGGCAGGGAACTGTACGACTTCATCCTCCATGATTCCAAGGTGCCCGATATGGTCATCGAAGGGGTCGGGAAATTTTTCGACTTCCAGAAATACTTCTCGGCAGCGGCCGTAAAAGGCGCCGAAGCGACCCTGAAATCGGCCGGCGAGCGGCTCGATAAAGCCCTGCAAAAACCGGAAGTGTAATACGTCAATAGTCTGAAATAATCCTCACTGCAACCGGCATACCGTATCGGTACCGGTATCGGCAGGTTGCGTTATTACGAATCATTTATCACTCAAACAGTTTTTTTATCGGCAGACAGTTACGCTACGGTAATAGCTGCATGTACGAAGAATAAATACATTATGTAAAATAACAAAAAATTACTCAGTACAGTCAAAATCACAGGAATAAACCTGAGAATAACATATTTAGTCAGTAAAATGGTAATAGAATAGTAAAAAGAATGAGATTTAGAAAGTCTGAATGATTAGAAAAATCCTAAAAATACGCAAAAAAAGTAACACAAGTTACAATAAACCGCTGTACCGCTAATAATAATATCGAATAATCAAGTAAAAACTTATGAATACGCTTAAAAAATAACAAAAAATAACACTAAAATAGACAGTAACAGTAATAAGTCTTTGAAAATACACACAGACGTTTAATAAAAAAGGCAAAGAAAGTGGAAGAGACAAATACAGAAATAGAATAACTGATAAAAGTGAAAAACTGTATGAAAAATGGGACAGTAAGATAGTAATACGGATAAATAGTTGAAACAGGATGATTATCAATAAATGCGGGAATGATATAAAAAAAGTCCGGTTTTACGCGGTGTCTCGATGGCATTCGAGGATAAGTTGAATCGCTTCTTTGAGGTTTTCCTCTACTTCTTCGATGGTTTTTCCCTGGCTGAAGGCACCCGGAACGGCATCGACCCACCCGATATACCATTTACCATGTTTTTCAATCGTAGCTGTGAATGTCTGCTCCATGTTCTCCTTATCCACCCTACCCATTATAGCATGTATGTCAATCTATGAAAGAAACTCGTTACAGACCCAACTCTTCCGCCGCACCTTGCATGGCTCGCAGGCCAAGCTCGATGAACTCTTCCAGCTCCATACCCAACTCGCTGCAGGCGGCTATCCCCTCCCGGCTGGCGCCGGCAGCGAAACTTTTTTCCCTGAAGCGTTTCCGGACCGATTTCGCTTCGACGACGCCGAGCTTCTTTTCCGGCCTGACCAGCGCTGCGGCGGTAATCAGACCGGTGAGCGGGTCGGCACAGAACAGCGCTTTCTCCATCATCGTTTCCCTCGGGAAGCCGAGCGTTTCATTATGCGCCAGTACCGCCCGGGCGATATCCTCATCGAAATCCAGCTCGCGAATCATGTCGGAGCCGACCAGGGCATGGCTGTTCATATCGCCTTCGGTCATCTCCACGTCGATATCGTGGAGCAGCCCGGCCATAGCCCATTTTTCCTCGTCTTCACCGAACTTCTCTGCCAGGGCTTTCATGAT
>CAYXEG010000117.1:8099-9916 GCA_964463875.1 uncultured Dehalococcoidales bacterium | reverse complement strand
TTCACGAATCGCAGCGACAACCGGCCTGATATTAACGAGGGCGCTGGGTGTTGCCGATTCTGCGGGAATAGTGCTCATTCTTTCCTTGGCAACGCGCTCGAGCCTCACCAGACCGATGCGAAACTGGTTCTGAATAAGTTCGCCGACGGTTCGGACACGTCGATTGCCGAGATGGTCGATATCATCAGCTTTCTCAGCGCCGATATTCACCATCATGACACGCCGGATAATCTCAATCATGTCTTCGCGGGTCAGAGCACGCTGACTTTCCGGGGTATCGATACGAAGCCTCTTATTCAGCTTGTACCTTCCGACCAGCCCCAAATCGTAATGAATCGGGTTAAAGAACATATTCTCGATAAGTCTTCTGGCATTCTCGAGGTTAGGCGGGTCGCCGGGCCTCATTTTCCGGTAAATGCTGAGGAGCGCCTCATTGGTATCATGCACCAGCGGTTCACGCTCAAGGGTAGTCGTGATAAACTGCAGTTGGGCAGCATCTTTGGCAAACAACTGCAGCAGTTCTTCATCACTGCTGTATCCGATTGCCCGGAGGAGGGTCGTCGCCGGGATTTTTCTCTTACCGTTAATCTTGACGGAAATGACTCCCTGATTGTTCGTTTCGAATTCAAGCCAGGCGCCATGTCCCGGAACAAGTTTGGCATGACAGAGCTTGTTACCACTGT
The DNA here is from genome assembly GCA_964463875.1 of uncultured Dehalococcoidales bacterium. Classification (GTDB taxonomy): domain Bacteria; phylum Chloroflexota; class Dehalococcoidia; order Dehalococcoidales; family UBA2162; genus MGML01. The sequence goes on along the minus strand of CAYXEG010000117.1, from coordinate 9,233 downwards.
TCGGGTCTTCTTCAGCCACGAAATAGACACCCGGAGAACGCAGTAACTGGCTTACCACGACTCTTTCGGCGCCACCGGTGATAAAGGTACCTTTGGTTGTCATCAGGGGGATATCGCCGAAGAACAGGTCCTGTTCTTTTATCTCGCCCGTCCCTTTTACCAACAGCCTTGTTTTAATATAGAGAGGCGCAGAAAAGGTCAGGTCGCGCTGGCTGCATTCCTGTTCCGAGTTTCGGGGATCACGAAATTCATAACCGATAAAGCTGATTTCCTGCCTGTTGCCGGTGAAATCTTTAATAGGTGAAATCTCTTCCAGTAACTGTTTGAGACCTTCTTCCTGGAACCATCTGAAAGAATCCAGTTGTACCTGAATCAGATTAGGCACATTGAGGATTTCAGGCAGGCTTGCGTAGGATTTCCTTGAGGTTTGGGGTAAATTTCTCTCTGCATCTTTAGACGGCACAAATACCATGCGTATTCCAACTCCTTCAACTAGGCTTTATTACAAAACGGACACGTGAAAAATGAGTCCGAAAAATGGGCGCAATGAGATCAAGAGGTTAATAGTGGATCTATAATAAGACAATGAAAAGCGATATTCTTTGAAGGCATAATCCCGCAGAGTAATAGTACCATCGGGAATGGCAGTTGTCAAGCATTATTTCTGAAAATATGCTATTATATATGTTTGTTTGCTCTTACGGTTTACTCCAGTGCGATTTTACCGCCGCTACCAGGTCATCATATCCGCCGTCATTGTAAATCACCACATCCGCATGACTGATGCGTTCTTCGTTTGATGTCTGCGAGTGAATCCGTGCAAGGACTTCTTCCCGGCTCAACCCCCGCTGTTTTTTCAGGCGATCGATTACGATCTCCTCGGAGACGGCCGTCGCCCAAATTTCATCGACCAGGTGGTCCCAGCCGGCTTCTACCAGCAGGATGACTTCAAGAACCACGACCGGCACGTCCTGCCGGCGGAATTCATTCAACCGTGATGTCACCAAATCGTAAGCCCGGGGATGAATGATAGCGTTCAGCGTTTCAAGAGCCTGAGGATTTTTAAATACTTTTGCCCTGAGTTTCTTCCGGTCGATTTCTCCGTTATCAGACAGGATATCCTTTCCAAAAGTG
>CAYXEG010000117.1:3462-8038 GCA_964463875.1 uncultured Dehalococcoidales bacterium | reverse complement strand
TCGGCATCGATTACCTTCGCTCCCATCTCAGCCAAAATAGCGGCGACAGTACTTTTCCCGCTGCCTATTCCACCGGTCAGACCGATAACTTTCATTGTTCCCTCTTTCTACTGTCTTTTCTGCCAGTCGTATCCATGGAGCAAGCCCCTGACGTAGGCTGCCTGTCCGGCATACTGAAAACCGTCATTTATCAAACCGCTGAGCCTCCGATAAACCGGGATACTTCGGTTGAAAGAAGGACTGTAGGATTCGTCTTCAAGGATAACCTCAGAAAGGTTGCTGCCGAGGTACTCGCGCATTCGTTCGAGTACATCGTGGTGATATTTCATGATGGTGACGGAGTCCGGAGCCTTGAACCGGGACATCTGTTCCTGGGTATAATTGTAGCCGGTTTCCCGAGGGTCCGGATTCATGCTGAAAACCGCGAACCATGATTCGCTTACCCAGAGCTGCTGCTTGCCCATCATCTCGGAAACGTCCCTGTCATGGTACCGTGTCAGCATCCAAGTTAAAAAGCCAATCGAACCGGCATCGGGTGCCGGTTGAAGGTTTAGTTCTTCGTCAGTCAGCCCGTCGAGTACCTGGGCAATCCGGGCGGCAATCCGGTCGAATAAATCCATTATGAGTTCCTGCCAGTTCATCTAATCCTCCGCAGCACGCGGTAATCAACCGCTCAATGTCGTGAAAAATAATTTTCCTTATTTATAGCGAGGTCAAACCTGTAGTCAGTTTTTTCGCCTTTCGGCTGCCGGTTTTTCGCAAGAACCGAATAGCCGTTTTTCATAAAAGCCCGAAGGCTTCTCGGATTATCTTCAGCAATATCGCATCCGAAAATCAAGTCGGCGTTTTCAACTTCGAAGCCGAATTTCGTCAGCAGACCGATGGAGCCGGTGCCGATTCCCCGGTTCCAGAGTTCCTTTTTTCCGATAACGATATCTATTCTCCGACAGTCCCGGCCCGGAAATTTTACCAGTATTCTCCGGAGGTTCATCTTCTGAATCCAGCACTCTCCTGTCGGCTTACCGTTATATTCTATAATAAAACAATAAGCATTCAGGGATACAGACCGATACATTTCCTGAATGCGCTCCATGGACATGGAATCGATATCTTCGCTATCAGCAAAATACAGTATTTCCGGGTCATTGTTCCATTCGTACAAATTATCCCAGTCTTTTTCGGTCATCGGGCGAAGGGAAATCTTCCGGTCAGCCAACCTGATGTTGTGCGCGACGAGCTTCATAATTCCCTCGCAAAAGTCAACCCCCGGACTGATCTCGCACCGGCGGCCTTCAAAGCTGCTGCGCAGGCATTCAACGTAGCTCCGGAAGTTGATACATCATCGATAAGGATGACATCCTTTTCCGCCAGGCTTCGATCAACACAGGTAAAAGACCCGGCGACGTTCGTCCTCCGCTCTTCGACACTGGTTGTTTTCGCCTGGGGAGAACCTGCCCGGAATTTCGTCAATGATGTGGCATTAAGGGGCAAACCGGTTAATACTGCAAGTTCTTTCGCCAGGAGAAACGATTGGTTGTAGCCTCTTTCCCGGAGACGTTTCCGGTGAATGGGCACGGGTACCAGTACCTCACCAGGAACCGGGTGGTGGCGGAGGTAATCGCCGACCAATGCCGCCAGGGAAGGAGCAACCGCCCTAAGATTCCGGTACTTGAGCTGGTAGACCAGTTGTTTCACCGTTCCTTCGAATCGAAAAGGAGAACGGATACTATCAATATCCGCCTGCCAATTGACGCACGAGGCGCAGACAACGTCGCTTGCCTGGGGTCTGCCGCAGATCGGACACACGGGAGGCATGATACGAGGCAGCCTGGAAGTGCAGGAAGGACAAAGGAACAAGCCTTCTTTTCCGCAACCGATACATCGTTGGGGAAAGAGAAGATTGAGTAAAAACTCCCTCAGTTTGTTTGCATGAGGAAGCACTTTTCCCTTCCGGTTGTCCTACGTTATGTAATATTTGCTCAACGGGGGCGGCTGGCGTGCAGCGAACCACTCATGATAGGTTCGTCGATGTAGACATCGCCGTTCCTGATTTTAATGTTGTAGCCGCAATCAGGATTGGTGCATACCCATGCTTTGTAGTAGATATTGGCCCCTTGGCTGCCAAAATCGGACAGGGGTACCAGGTCTCCGGTTTTGCATCTCTGACATTTAGGAAAACTAACTTGTTCCACGAGGTCCTCCTCCCAACCTGATATTATGTATTTTTGAGCTTGAACTAGTATACACCAAGCGAAAGCTGATTACAAGAACTTATTTGAGCAGAACTGAATTGATTGGAGTATACGTCGGTCCATGCCGGGTCAGTTCGCTCTTTATCAACCAGATGGAATCGATAAAAAACGGTACAGGTTTGACAAATGTTCCGGTAACCAGCCTGCCAAACCGTTCCCTTTCTTCGGCTGTCGCGGTGTCCCGGACTCTCGCCAGTGTGACATGCGGGCTGAATCCCCGCTTTTCGGAAGGAAAACCGAGTCCTTCAAGTCCGGCCTCGATATTCTTTTGAAGCAGGTTAAGTTTTCCAAGGTCGCCTGCCAGTCCCGCCCAGGCAATCCGGGTATTTCGCGGACCGGGAAAAACACCAAGCCCTTTTATCTCAAGAGCGAATGGGGAGATGCCGGCGGCTGCATGGCTGATTGTTTCGAAAATATCACCGATTTTCCCAGGATCGGTATCTCCGAGGAACTTCAGGGTCAGGTGAATGTTTTCCGGTTCCACCCACTTTGCCGGGACGGCTGTACCGGATTTGAGAAGCGCTTCTATTTTCCGCAGGTGATCCTGAACGTCAGCCGGCAGAGTAATAGCTACGAACGAGCGGATTTTTTCCATGTTATTCTCAACGCTGTCCCAAGCCGAGCAGTTCGACGGCGTTTCCGCCAAGAATCATCTGTTTCGTACCGGTCGTCAGTTCGAGGGCCTCGATTTCATCCAGTAGCCGTTTCGGCCTGAGCAGCGGATAATCAGTCCCGAAAAGAATCTTATCCGGACCGGCGAGACGTATAACATAGTTGTATATTTCTTTTTCATAGAGATACGGCGAAGCGGCAGTATCGAAATAGACATTCGTCATGGCTTTTTTTACTTCGGGCATCAGATAATAGAAAGGCAGGCCTCCGCCCCAGTGGGCGGCGACGATTTTTAATTCAGGATAACGTAAAATGAAAGGGTACAGGGTGTCCGGAGTGACATTTCCTTTACCGCTGTACCGGTGCCCTACCGGCTCCGAGGTATGGGGCAGGAAAACTAAATCGTTGTGTATCATCACCTCAACGAAATCGTCCATCAATCCCGAACTGTCCAAGTCGATTCCCTGTACATCCGGTCGGATTTCCCCAATGCCCCGCATGCCGTTTTTCGCACATCGTTCTATTTCCTTGAAAGCATCGTCGCGCGCAGAGGGTTGAACAGCACAGAAACCAATCAGACGGTCAGGGTACCGGTGAATTGATTCCAGGATATAGGTGTTGGTCTCGACGCACAACTCGTGGGTCGTCCAGCCGATATTGAGGACGACAGACATGCCGACCCCCTCATTATCCATGCTTTCGATGAGTTCTTCGGCAGTGATGAGACGGGCTTTTTCATTCGAGTAGAGTTCGGCGAAGCACGGGTCGGCCTTGATGTAGCGCTCGCGGTACTCCTTTACTTTCGGAGGAAATATGTGTGTATGAAAATCGATTATCACCGGTTTATTATATAGGAACGAATACTTTTCCTTCAATAGAAAACGATTTTCGGTGTAACAGCGAGCTAGTATAAGTTCTGAGCAGATATCGAGACCATTACCGGTAACTGTTTGTTATCCCTGCCTTTCACTAACTTTGTACGGATATATCTTGAGTTGCGGCACATGCCGCCCTGCGTTATTATTATAATAGTTAGCAATCTAACGGTTAGAGTGCTAAAATAAATGAAACCCCCATACGGGGTTAATTTAATTTTATAAAACTGGAAGGAGGAACAGAATGGCGGCTAATTCGGTAAAACTTGAACCTTTAGCTGACAGAATGGTTGTCAAACCAATCGCAAGAGAGGAAATCACAAAAGGAGGCATCGTTCTGCCAGATACAGCCAAAGAGAAACCCCAGGAGGGGGAAGTACTGGCTGTCGGTCCGGGAAGAATATCTGATGACGGAACCCGCATTCCCATGGACATCAAGCAAGGTGACATAGTGCTCTACTCCAAGTACGGAGGAACCGAAGTCAAGGTCAATGACCAGGAACTCATCATCCTTCGCGAGAGCGACGTTCTCGCCAAGAAAATCAAGTAATAATTCAGATATCAAGGAGGACGAATAATGGCAAAACAGATAGTATTCAATGAAGATGTGCGGCACGCCCTCAAGAAAGGGGTAGACACGCTTGCAGATGCAGTTAAGGTAACCTTAGGCCCGAAAGGACGCCCGGTAGCTCTCGACAAGAAGTGGGGAGCCCCCTCGGTTGTCGATGACGGGGTTACCATTGCGAAAGAAATCGAACTTCCCGATCCTTTCGAGAACATGGGAGTTCAACTGGTCAAAGAAGCGGCCAGTAAAACCAATGATGCCTGTGGTGACGG
>CAYXEG010000117.1:0-3452 GCA_964463875.1 uncultured Dehalococcoidales bacterium | reverse complement strand
ATGCCATAATCACCCATGGTTTCAAGAATGTTGCGGCAGGCGCTGAACCCCTGGCGTTGAAGAAAGGTATTGAAGCCGCGACCGCAGCAATTATCGATGAACTTAAAAAAGTATCGACCGAAGTAAAAGGCAAGAGTCAGATTGCCCAGGTAGCCAATATCGTTGCCAAAGACCAGAAAATCGGTGACCTTATTGCTGAAGTTATGGAGAAAGTCGGTAAAGACGGCGTTATCACCGTCGAAGAATCTAAAGGACTCGAGTACGAAACCGAATTCGTCGAAGGTATGCAGTTTGACAGGGGCTACATCAGCGCCTACTTCGTTACCAACACCGAGAAAATGGTTGCCGAACTTGATGATCCTTACATACTTCTGACCGATAAAAAAATCTCGGCGATTTCCGACCTTCTACCAGCACTGGAGAAAATCCTTCAGGTTTCGAAGAACCTGTTAATCGTTGCCGAAGATATCGATGGCGAAGCTCTTGCCACGCTGGTTGTCAACAAACTGCGCGGTACGATGAATATTCTCGCTGTCAAAGCCCCCGGATTCGGCGATCGCCGCAAGGCAATGCTTGAAGATATGGCCATTCTGACCGGCGGCACGGTTATTTCCGAAGATGTCGGTCGCAAGCTTGATTCGGTCAATATCGAAGACCTTGGCCGCGCTCGCCGTGTAACCTCCGACAAAGACAACACCACCGTTGTCGAAGGCAAGGGTGAAGAAGCCTCTATCACTGCCAGAATCAAACAGATAAAAGCCCAGATTGAAGAAACAACCTCTGATTTCGACCGTGAAAAACTTCAGGAACGCCAGGCGAAACTGGTCGGCGGCGTTGCCGTCATTAAAGTCGGTGCCGCTACCGAAACCGAACTGAAAGAAAGAAAACATCGTGTTGAAGATGCCCTTTCAGCTACCCGTGCAGCCGTCGAGGAAGGTATTCTTCCCGGTGGTGGTACTGCCCTGCTGAATTCACTGCCGGTACTTGATAAACTCGATGTCAAGGATGATGTTCTCGTCGGCGTTAACACCGTCAGAAAAGCCGTTGAAGAGCCGATTCGCTGGATTGCTGAAAATGCCGGTAAAGACGGCTCGGTAATCATCGATAAAGTCAAGAACAGCCCGAAGGGAATCGGTTATGATGCCGCTGAAGATGAATTCGTTAACATGGTAGAAAAAGGCATCATTGACCCGACTAAAGTTGTTCGGTCAGCTCTCCAGAACGCAGCCAGTATCGCAGCCATGGTTCTCATCACCGAAGCTCTGGTAACAGATATACCTGAGAAGAATCCGGCGCCTGCAATGCCCGGTGGCGGAATGGGTGACATGGGCGGGATGATGTAATCGTCACTGCCTGAACTGAAACAGGTAACCAGACAGCCGGAGATTTCAATCTCCGGCTGTTTTTTTTGACCGGTTTACCGCGTTCACTCTATACTGTGATTATATGCACAACGAAAGGTAATCATGAACGAAGAATTGACGCTTGTTTCTCAAGAAAACTGCGGTGTCTGCGGAAAACCGCTTATCTATGGAACCGATGAAAAACAAGTAACCTGCTGCTGCTGCGGAAAAGAATACCGGTCACTTATTTGCTGTCCGGACGGACACTATATCTGTGACGCCTGCCATGAAGCGAAGGCCGTCGAGAAAGCAATCGCGAGAGCATCGCAGGTGCCGGACGGTTGGTGTGGTTCGCATGGTGTCTGCGGAAGCGGCATTGGCGTCGGTATCGCTGTCAGCGTCCTGACCGGAGCCACTCCCCTTACCGGCGCACCAAGGGCGCTTGAACTCGCCACAGAGTTCCTGAAAACACGGATGGGTATCGAACTGGAGATAAAGCACGCTATCAAATGCCGTTACATGTCCCGAAATCATGAATGCATCTACACCCGATGCAGATACTTCAGCAATAACTAATGGTCTTGACAGACCTTTACCGCCTGTCCTTCGCAGGTATCTCTCCCTGATGATAAACGTAAAATAACGACTAAAGCTTCAGCAGTTCTTCCAGCGAGGCGCAGTCATTAACCGGCCCGACCACCGCCAGGCGAAGCTTTTCACCGACGAAAAACTGCCGGGCTAACGACTGTACCTGTTCGATAGTAACGGCCTCGATTTTCCGGACAACCTCATCGACGGTTAGAATCGTGCCGGTCAGGACTTCCTGTCCGCCCATCCATCCGGCAACGCTCCGGGAGTCTTCCATGCGCAGCAGCAGTCTGCCTCGCGTCAGCGATTTCGCCCGGTTGAATTCTTCTTCCGGTACAGGCTCTTTCATCAGGGTAAGTTCCTTCAGAATTGCTTCGACGGTCACCGGAATATCTGCCGGTTCGACCCCGGCTGAGACAGTGATGGCTCCGGTATCCTGGAGGTAATCGATATAGCTGTGAATGCTGTAGGTCAACCCCAACTTGTCCCGAATCTCGGTAAAGAGCCGGCTGCTCATACCCTCGCCAAGAATCACGTTCAGAATATCCAGGCCGAACCGGTCCGGATGGGTCAGGCCTATCCCCGGCATCGCCAGGCAAAGGTGCGCTTGTTCGGTATCTTTCGGCTCAATGATTACCCGGGGGTTATGACCGTTTGTCCAGGGTTCGAAAGTTGGTTCGGCTTTACCCGGTTTCCAACCCTGAGTGGCGTTCCGAACCGCTTCGACGGCTTCATCATGCCCGATGTTGCCGGCAATGGAAATCACCGTGTTTTGAGGCAGGTAATTCGCTTTCATGAAATCCTGCATCATTTGCCGGCTGATACCGGAGACCGTTTCCCTGCTTCCGGCGATATCTCTTCCCAGCGGATGTCCCGGCCAGAGGGCTTCATCGATTAACATCTGCACCTGCTGGGAAGGCACGTCCTTAATCATGGCGATTTCCTCGATGATGACGTGCCGTTCCCGCTCAATCTCTTCCGGCTGAAAAAGAGAATGCAGGAACATATCGGATAGTACTTCCAGGGCAAGGTTGAAATCAGGGCGGGCGACACGCGCCCAATAGAGGGTGGTTTCCTTATCGGTACCACCGTTCAGGGCACCACCGACGCCCTCGATAGCCGATGATATCTCCCGAGAGGTCGGCCGGCGGGTATTGCCTTTGAAGAGGAGGTGTTCGATGAAATGGGAGATGCCGGCCTGTTCGGGCGATTCATAACGGGAACCGATTCCGGTAAAAAAGCTCACGGCGACGGAGTAGGTATGGGGCAGGGTCGAAGTAACTACGCTGAGACCGTTATCGAGAACTGTTTTTTCGTGCAATAGACAACTCCCTTCCATGAATCCAGATTACATTCTATATTTATTAGCGGGGCGGGTCAATCAGAGGTTGCTTATGTACGGGTGAATATAGCTGAAAACGGTTGACTAACGACCTCCGATAAGATAAAGTTAAAATGTTCATCAAGCCGAAGTGGCGGAATGGCAGACGCGCTACGTTCAGGGCGTAGTGTCCGAAAGGA
>CAYXEG010000116.1:0-9930 GCA_964463875.1 uncultured Dehalococcoidales bacterium | reverse complement strand
ACAAGTGGTACTATAATAGAACATAAGTTCTTAGTTTGTCAAATTTGAGTGTCAGTATTTTTCTTGTTTTACCTCACCTTTTTTAATTTCTCCTCTCCGTTAACAGAGAGGAGAAAATTGATTGTCGGTCACTTAATGATAGTGCTGTATCGAGAGGATGGATACGACGCGCGGGTTTATTCGAGTAAGAAGATTGATAACAAAAATCGATGGATTCAGATTTATAGATGTTCAATGGATCCCAACTTTTGTTGGGATGACGGTGCAGGTATGATTATCATCCCGTTGAAAAAAGGGAACCAGTAAGCGGACGTTTATCTGTTGCGAATCGAAAAAGGGACACTGTTTCCAGCCGCTTCGTTATTGCACGAAACATTTTTCTGACGAGTCGGACAGGTCTGACGAGATAAATGAAAAAAGGAGGACTGTTCATTACAGTCCTCCTAAAGTATTTCAACGGCGGTTTACCACTGGACGAACATCGGGATTACAGTTAATTCAAACGTATAGTTATAACATGAAATCCAATGAGATGGACTACAAATCGGAACTACATCCAAAATGAGTTTACAATCGAAGAAGGGTCATTCCGATAGGTTAAATACCAACTCGCTGAACATCAACCACTTCAAAATCGGTGGTTGCAAGAGTTGTCGGATGATAAATAAAATTTAATTCAACTAGTAGTGAAAGATCACCACCAACTAAGGCTCTATTAGAACTATCGATTGTCCCATACAAACTGAACCCAATATCATTTAATGTATCCTCAATACAGAAATAATCGTCGAGAAACATGTAATACTCTATTTCATTATCAAACTTAGCATTTGCATAGACTACTACCTCTCCGCTCTCTTCTAGGATCTCAGTAGTTTCTATTTGTGTTTCACTTCTTTCGATATCCCAAAGTAAGGTAGGCTCGTCCGCTCTATCTCCCAACATAATTTCATAACCTATCGAATCCTCAATATCATTTTTCATATGAGTTAAAAGATTGTCAAAATCAACATTATTAGTAATTTGTTCTGCAATCGATTCGATGAATTCCGGAGTAGTGAGAGAACATAGATCTCTCACCAATTTTGAGCCTTCTTTTAGAGACGCTGCGTACTTAACAGATTCTATTTCAAAGCTATGCTGAGTTAACTCATTCACTAAATCCGAATGTAATTCTTTGGTTTCCTCATCCATGAAATCAGATATGTTCTGACTTACAAATACAACCTGCGCTACACCAGTTCTCAATAAATCTAAAACGTTTTCCCATATGAGCGTGTCTTTATACCCAGCGTCATCCTTTTCTCGTTTATCACTGTGTTTTCCAAGAGGTTTATTGTAATCAAAATATCGTTTTATCATTCCTTCATGATTTATAAAAGGATAATCTAACAGCATTATCGATTTATCATCTAGCATTTGTTTTAAAAAATCAGTGTATGCTTGAGTTGGAGCATCAACTGTAAAACCAATAGTGTCTGTAGCAACATGCTTAAACTGCTCTAACGTTTCTTCGAGTTTCTTTTTAATATTAAAATATGCTTCGTCATGCTGATGAACAAGTTCATCAAAAGCAACTTTTGGTAGAGCCACTTTTGCTCCTCCTAATATTGCCAATCCAAGCAAACCCCTAAGTGAGGCTGATGAGAGTTTATAGTCATGATATAGCACTGATGTATCGAGAACAACGTATAATTGATTACTCATATTGTTTCCTTTATAGTATAGCACCTACATTATTGAAAGACGGCATTAAACCAAATAAATTAGTTTTCTTTATTCATTAGCATATTTTCAATCCACTTCAATTGTGCAATTTCGTCTTCTAACAAGGCCAGGTGTTTTTGCGATATCTCATCTCGATACCATCGACCGAACTTCTTCATATCACCCGACAAGAATTTATTAATCATCGTTTTATCAGCCATTAGAATCAATCCCAAAGCGTATGCCGAAACATGAGCGATATCTAACGGATTTCTTATCGGACCTAACACGCTCTGTCCATCTTCAAATCGTAAAAGTAGGTGATCCGCACTGCCGGCATGAACTTGCTGAGACCATGATCGATACCTCGAATCATAAACTGATTGTTGACCTAAATGTTCGGCTAATTCCCGGATGTTTCTTGGTCCATCATACAATGAATACCACTCTACTCGAGACCTTCTTAATACCTTTTGCATTCTTTGATATTCTTTAAATAGAGAAACGTACTCTGGTTTTTCCAAAGCTTGTTTCAAATTTACATCAAAATCTTCAGGTATTTCTGGCAACTCTCCTAATCCTTCCCTATCTAAGGCTTCATGAAAGTCTTTACCTATTACTGTCGATTTAGTGTGTCTTTCGCCCCATTCAATACTGTCTAATATATTTTTCAGTATCCATGCATGTCCTCTTGTCCAGGTTGAAGTCTCACAAATATACTCCAGACCTAGCGAAGCTTCAAAGGCGCTTCGGATCAATACGTTTGCAGGCTCAATGCAACAATTTGAAATCAATATTTCAATAGAGTCCATCAGTTGAAGGATATGCAAGAATAAAGCTAGCACTGGATATGACTCATCATTGTCAGCTTTTTTAGTCACCCGGCAACGTTCGTATAGAGTAGATGCATAATTCACCGCTTCACGTAAAACCGATGATGCCAGATCAATCATTGGTTGAACTGTTTCTTTGTATGATTCGGTATCAAGTATGTTTTTATCCGGTTCGGTTGGCATAGTAGTATATTATATTTGCATGAAAAAGTATATGTCAATATGTGAGAATAATTCAGATTGAAAGGATCGACTAATGAAAAATCAAATCGAGAAAATGACAGGAGTAAACAAGGAGGAACTATTAAATCAATTTGAAGGACAATTCCGCGCTTTATCATAGGCTTTCATATCTATCTTCATGGAAGAGTTACTGAGATATGAAAGCACCTTGAAAAAAGAACCAAAAAAACTTGTGTACTCAGTCGAAGAAACTGCTGATCTGTTAAAAATAAGTCGCCCCAGTGCATATAAGGCTATACAAAGAAATGAGATTCCTCATCTTCGGATTGGAACCAGGATAATAATACCACGAGCTGCGCTAGAAAAGTATTTGAGTAATTTATCTTAAATATAATTACGATTTAAGAATGTCGGTTTAAGCGTCCTTCCACTCCTCGACTAATTTATATGATTCAGAACTCGAATCGACTAACTTCGTAATAGTATTTGTCATTATTAAATACTGCCAGTTATGAGCATTCGTTAAGTAATCAGCATAATAACTTGTGCCTTCACGCTCTTGATTATCGGTGCTTACCCGGCAATAAATAGTTGCTTTCATTTTTTATTCCTTTTACTTTAGTTGATACCAATTCGCTTTAGCCCTTCTCCATTCAAGTATGAGGTAACATCTATCCATTTTCCACCTACTCCAGCAGGCTGGAGTTCAGTTCGACCTCTGTTCTGTCTTACCTGGAATTTTTGTCCAGTTTTCGTATTCTTCGAGCCTTCGAGCATCTCACGTAATTTACTAAACGATAAACAAATATACTGCTGGTGATTACCGAGTAGTAAAATAACACCGCCATTCCGGTTTTCAAGATGGGCTGGATTGACACCAAACCAATATTGTCCGCTGACCTCACTAAGCCTACTGAATTTTATCCAAAGTTCGACACTTTGACCACTTCGGTTCGCTATATAATTATTGGTTCTCCCTCCATGCTTTCTAATAGACCAACCATTCACTCTCAAATCTGAAATAAATGCAGCTACAGGGTCTCCTACTTCATGATTTATCACTACACTACTTTCTTCCGTTGGAGAAAGCAGTGTAGTGATAGCCCCCAGTTGTGTTCTAAGTATGGTGCGCTTTTTTTCTATATCAGATAATTGTTTCTCAACTTCAGCTAATTGAGTTTCTAAATCTTTTTTCCACAAAGCTAATTGTGTTTTGTCCATAATATTAAACTCCTAATTGCTATATAGTAATACTATATAGTACTACTATCTTTGTTACTTGTCAATACCCCTTGCACCTTCTCCCCCAATGTTTTCCTGTACTTTTCAATCTAGGCTCACCTTGGCAATGTATGTGAGGGTCTTTGCTCTCCATGACTTGGAAGGCGTGACAGAGGCCGTCCGAAAAATCCCTCTCCGGAAGAATGGAGTGAGGCAGATGATGCAGCCTCTCCCTTTTAAAGGGAGATTAAAAGGGATTTAGATACATCTGCGATTAGATACCATTCATCCTTCGACAGGCTCAGGACGAATGGAGATAAGAGGCTCAGCAACTCAGGGGGGATTGCAACCGGCGGGTTGCGTGCTTCAACTTCACCCGCCCTACGCGAGGGAGAAGACGGGTGTGAGTGCAGGTATGCGTAGCTGGTAATGGGAGGAACCGTAGACGGGTGTGAGTGCAGGTGTGCGTAGCTGGTAATGGGGAGAACGGCCTGCAGCAAAATCAATGAGATTCTTCGCTGCGCTCAGAATGACAACGCGGTCAGCATTACCAAAAAGAGGAGTAACGAGTTCGTTACTCCTCTTTGCATAATTATGCGTATCGGGTTATTGTTTGACCGGCCTGATTTTAACGGCGGTCATCTTGTAGCCCGGGGTCTTGGATATCGGGTCGAGGTCGCCGATGGTTAACTGGTTAATCGGCGCTTCGCGGTAGTGGAAGTTGGAATAGACCGTGCCTTCCGTCGAAAGCTCCGTTATCCTCGCCTTCATGACGACCTTACCCCGCCGCGAGACAATTTCCACCATGTCCCCTTCCTCAATCTTCAGCCGGGCGGCATCCGCCGGGTTGATATCGAGCTGGGCTTCCGGTCGTATCTCGTTCAGCCATTTCGCGTTTCGCGTCATCGTCCCGTTGTGGTAGTGGAAGAGAATCCGGCCGTTATTGAAAACGAACGGGTAGTCTTCGTCCGGCACCTCGGTTGCTTCCCGGTAGGCGATAGGCTGGAACCTGCCTAAACCACAGGTGAAAGCTCCCTGGTGGAGGCAGACCGTTCCGTCATCGTCCTCGTCCCGGCACGGCCATTGCAGCCCGCCTTTCTCGATTCTCGAATAACTGATACCGCCGTAGGACGGCGTCAGCGAGGCGACTTCCTCCATGATTTCCGAGGGATGGCCGTAGTGCATCGGGTACCCCATCCGGGTGGCTACTCCCGAGATTATCTGCCAGTTGGGCAGGCAGCCGCCAATCGGTTCGAGCGCCTTCCTGATTCGCTGTACCCGGCGTTCCGTATTGGTATAGGTGCCGTCCGTTTCGGCGAAACTCGCCCCGGGCAGAACCACGTCCGCGTACATGGCGGTATCGGTCAGGAACATATCCTCGACCGCCAGGAAATCGAGCCTGCTCAAGCCTTCGGCGACGTGGTGGGTATTGGCGTCGGTGATGATGGGGTCTTCGCCGAAAATGTACATTCCCTTTATTTTCCCGTTCGCGGCAGCATCCATCATCTCCATGATGGTCAGGCCGATTGACGGTGAGAGCGGTACGCCCCAGGCTTTCTCGAACTTTTGCCGGGAAGCGGCATCGTCAACCTTCTGGTAGCCGGGAAATACGTTCACCAGCGCTCCCATATCGCAGGCTCCCTGGACGTTGTTCTGACCGCGCAGCGGGTCAACTCCGGTATTGGGCTTGCCGACGTTGCCGGTGGCCATTGCCAGGTTTGCCAGCGACATGACATTGTTGGTCCCGGAGGTGTGCTCGGTGATGCCGAGGCAGTACATGATGACCGAACCGCCGGAGTGCGTGTAGAGATACGCCGCCCGGCGGAGGTCCTCGACCGGTACCCCGGTAATTTCGCTGACTTTATCCGGCGGGTAGTCCTGAACGACCTTTTTCAGTTCCTCGAAGCCGATTGTCCGGCTTTCGATGAATTCGTTATCCGTCCAGCCCTCCGAAATGATGATGTTGAGCAACCCGTTGACGAGGGCGACGTCCGTGCCCGGGTTCTGCCGCAGCCAGAGGTCGGCGAAATCCGTCATCCTGATTTTCCGGGGGTCGGCGACAATCAGCTTCGCCCCGTGCTTCTTTACCGCGTCCATCACCCGCAGGCTGATGACCGGATGAGCTTCGGAGGTATTCGAACCGATGATGAAGATACATTTCGTATGTTCAATCTCACCGATTGAGTTCGTCATTGCGCCGCTGCCGAAAGTGGTGGCCAGACCGGCCACCGTCGGGGCATGTCAGAGACGGGCGCAGTGGTCGACGTTGTTTGTCCCGGCTCCTGCCCTGGCCAGTTTCTGCATCAGGTAATTCTCCTCGTTGGTACACCGGGCAGAGGAGAGGAATCCCAGGCTGTCGGGTCCGGTGGTATTTTTTATCCGGTTAAGGTTGGCGGCGACCATATCGAGCGCCTCTTCCCAGCTTGCTTCCCTGAACTTCCCTTCGCCGCGTTCGCCGACACGGATGAGCGGTTTCGTCAGGCGGTTCGGACTGTGCACGAAGGCCGGGCCGAACTTGCCCTTCACGCAGACCTGCCCCCGGTTAGGAATTCCTTCGGGGTCGGCGGTAACCCTGACGATAGTCTCGTCTTTGACGTGGAGATGAAGCTGGCAGCCGACACCGCAGTAAGGGCAGGTGGTGGTAACGATTTTCTCGGGGGTTACCCGGCTGTACGGCGCCTTTTCAATGAGCGCCCCGGTCGGGCAGGCGTCAACGCAGGCGGCGCAGAACTGGCAGTTTGCCTCATCGAGTATCTTTTCACCCGAAGGTGAGATGACATAACATTTCAGACAACGTCCGGCTTCGGCCTCGGCGACCGCCTTCGGCATGCCGAGTTCGACCTCGTCGAACGAGTGTATTCTTTCTTCGGCGGGCAAGAACCCGAAAGTTGCCTGTTTTTCCACCGGGAGGTCGGCATCCTGCAGGAGCAGGGCCTCTTCGTCGGTGACGAGGTGCTCGGAGATGTCGCCCTTGCCGCCGAGGTAGATATCGATTGCTTCGGCGGCCTTCCGGGCGTTAGCGATGGCTTCAATCACCGTCGCCGGCCCCTGGACGCAGTCACCGGCGGCGAATACGCCCGGGCGGCTCGACATCATGGTCGCTCCGACGGTGATGGTGTTGCCTTTCCCGGTTTCGATGCCGAATCCTTCCGGCACTCTCGGGCGCTGGCCGATGGCGGCAATCAGGGTGTCCATCTCGACAATGTAGTTGCTGCCCTCAATCGCAACCGGGCGGCGGCGTCCGCTGGCGTCCGGCTCACCCAGTTCCATCTGCTGGCAGTCGAGGCGAATTACGGTTCCTTCTCTCATTACCTTCGTCGGCGCGGAGAGGAACTGAATGACGATTCCTTCTTCGAGGGCAGCCTCGACTTCTTCCGGGTTGGCCGGCATTTCGTCCCGGGTGCGCCGATACAGAATGGTAACCTGTTTCGCTCCCAGGCGGAGGGCCATCCGGGCGGCGTCGATGGCGACATTGCCGCCGCCGATGACTCCGACCCTTTCACCGGTGTCCGGCTTCTGGCCGAGATTGGCTTTCCTCAGGTAGTCGGCGGCGTCGGCGATGCCCGGCAGGTCGTCGCCTTCGATGCCCAGCTTGATTCCCTGGTGAGCGCCGACGCCGAGAAAGACCGCGTCGTAGCCTTCGTCGAAGAGGGAATCGATTGATTCCACTCGCGTATTCAGTTTCAGTTCAACACCGGTTTCGGTGATATCGTTGATTTCCTGTTCGAGGATATTCCTCGGCAGCCGGTAGGCGGGAATGCCCACCCGCATCATACCCCCGGCTTCGGGCAGGGCTTCCAGCACGGTAACCTTGTGGCCTTGTCGCGCCAGGTAGTAGGCGGCAGTCATGCCGGCCGGGCCGGAACCGACCACCGCGACCTTTTTGCCGGTGGCGGGTTTCTGCACCGCCATCTTTTTCCACGTCTCGCCGCCGTGGTCGGCAGCGTACCGTTTCAACATGCGGATGCTCAACGGTTTATCCACTTCGAGCCCCCTTTGGCAGGCGGCTTCGCAGGGGTGAACGCAGACCCTCCCCAGTGAGCCGGGGAAGGGTACTTTCTCTCTGATAACGCCCAGCGAAGCTTCCGGGCGGCCCCTGGCTATGAGGCGGATGTACCGGGGGATATCGATGCCCGCCGGGCAGGCCCGGTGACAGGGGAAGGCGGGTTCGATGACTTTCGCGTGCCTGACCTCATCGCAGACACGGATGCACCGTTCGCACATGACGCAGAGGTTATTGTCGCGGATGAAAAAGGGGTTGTCATCCCTGACCGGCAGCTTCTTCTCGATGTATTCGGGTAGTGAATCCAGCCCGATAAAGTCGATGACTTCCCGGAGTTCGCAGGTACCGTCTTCCGAACGGCCTGCCGTCTCTTTCTCTTCGGGGGGAAACCGGTTGAGAAGCTGTTTCAGAGCGAATTTCCGGAGTTTCCGAATCTCCGGGGTATCGGTACGGATAGTCATGCCTTCGGCGATTCGGGTATCGCAGGAGAGCCGGATTTTACCGTCGATTTCCACGAGGCATAACCGGCAGGCCATGTCCGGGTGTATTTCAGGCAGAGGTTGAAGTCCCTGGTAATGGCACAGGGCGGGAATGTAGATTCCGTTTTCCTTGCAGACGTCCAGGACATATGCGTCGCTTTCAGCGGTGATTGCGTTCCCGTTCAGTGTGATTCGGTTTGTTCCCATCGAGGCTCCTCCCTTATGGTTGGTATTTATGATTCGAACTGCTGATTCGGAAATATCTTTCTACAGTATACCTGAAACAGCCGTAAATACCATTTGCACAAGTAATGATTACATTTGACAGAAAATCGGAATAAATTCATCCGAAAAACAGTAGTTAGTACTACGTATTAAACGCAATAGCCTGTTGACGGGTACTAGTACCATATGTTAGCATGAATTCCAAATGGTGTTAAGATAGTATAAATTGATATCAAAACACCGGTCGGTTCGTTCTCGAGGTAGCTGGTTCTTTAGTACTAGTACCGGAAGAAAGGCTCCAACTGCAAAGCTGCGGTCTACGGATTGTATACAACAGGCTTAACGAAAGGAGAAAGCATGTACAAGATTGTGGTGCGGAAAGACCTGACTCCTAATATTCATCTTTTCGAGATTGAAGCACCGGAAGTTGCCCGGAAAGCTCAGGCCGGACAGTTCGTAGTGATAAGAGTCGATGAGTTAGGCGAGCGGATACCGGTTACGGTTGCCGACTGGAACCGTGAAAAAGGTACCGTGACGGTTGTGTTCATGGAAGTCGGTACCACCACTCATAAGCTCGCCGATCTTCAGCAGGGTGAAGCAGTTCTGGATTTTGTCGGGCCGCTTGGTGTCGCGACCGAAATAGAAAAACTCGGCACCGTGGTTTGTGTCGCCGGCGGTTTCGCGGTTGCCGTTATCCGGCCGATTGCCCGGGCCTTCAAGGAAGCGGGCAACAAGGTTATCTCCATCATGGGCGCCCGGACGAAAGACCTCGTTTTCTGGGAAGAAGAACTGCGAAGCGTCAGCGATGAGCTTATCGTTACCACCGATGACGGTTCTTACGCCCGGAAGGGGATGGTCACCGAACCGCTCAAGGAGCTTCTCGAAGCCGATAAGAGTATCGGGCAGGTTATTGCCATCGGGCCAAGCATCATGATGAAGTTCAGCGCTCTGACTACCAAGCCTTTCGGAGTCAAGACGATAGTCAGCCTCAACCCGATAATGGTTGACGGAACCGGCATGTGCGGTTGCTGCCGCGTTTCGGTCGGCGGCGAGACGAAATTCGCCTGCGTGGACGGACCGGATTTTGACGGGCATCTGGTGGACTGGGACGAGGCGATCATGCGAAGCCGCATGTACAAAGCCGAGGAATCGCAAAGCATGGAGCACCATGCCTGCAATCTCATGGGAGGTGCAAAATAATGGCGAATATGAGTTTGAAGAAGCTCCCCTCCCGGGAGCAGGCGCCGGACGTGCGCAACAAGAATTTTTCCGAGGTGTC
>CAYXEG010000115.1:0-9940 GCA_964463875.1 uncultured Dehalococcoidales bacterium | reverse complement strand
CGGCAAGGAGAACGATACGGACGGTTCTGACCTTGAAAAGATACTTAAAAGAAGCCAGCAGGCCGAGGCTGCCGGTGGTTTCTTCGTCGGAACCGGCGTCCCGGGCGAATATCCCCCAGATGATGGTGAAAAGAAGGGTGATACCACCGTAGATGAGCAATGTCAGCCGCCAGCTTCCTCCCGTCAGGGGCATGATGACGCTGTTGGTGGCAGCGATAGAGAATAACCCGCCAATCCAGGGAGCTGATGTATAGATTCCGACTGCTTTTGCCCGGTCACTGCCTCTGAACCAGGATGAACCAACCTTAGGAGCGCCAATCGAGACCAGGGGGCCGCCGATACCGAAGACCGCTACCACCGGCAATAACGATGCATAGCCGGTCACGAAAAAGCGCAATCCTTCCGAGAGAGCCATAAGAAAACCGCCGGCAAAGAGCGATTTCCGGATTCCCCACCGGTCGATGGCAAACCCGGCAACCAGGGAAAAAGGAATGTAGAAAAGCTGCCAGCTTCCGAGGACGAAGCCCATCTCACCGTAGGTCATATTGAGGTCGGCCAGAATCGGCGTGACCACCGGCGGTACCGACCTCATACAGAGGCCGAACGAGGCATAGAGGAGCCAGACCCCGGCGAGGACGACCCACCGATAATTACGCTGGTAAGGTTTTTGAGTAACAGATGGAATATTCATCACAGTGAAGCAGCCCTGCAGATTATGTGGAGAGTAATTCCATTATATTTCAGATACCATCGAATTGAAAGCGAAATAGTGATATGTTAATATGACTTATTCATTTTACCGCCGATCGACACCCCGGGTCTTTCAGTGAACGCCGGATGGGGGAGGGAGAATCCAGGCTTGAATTTCACAAAAATGCATGGTGCCGGAAACGATTTCGTTCTTATCGAGACTGAAGACGATGACAGAGGCTGGCCGGAGCTGGCAAGAGTCATATGCCACCGTCACTTCGGCATCGGCGCGGACGGTCTCCTCCTGCTGCTGCCTTCCGACAAAGCTCATTTCAAAATGCGGATTTTCAACGCCGATGGTTCGGAATCGGACATCTGCGGTAACGGTCTGAGATGCATGGTGAGATATTTTCTGGATACGAGGCCGGAAAATGCAGAAGCCCGCCAAATAAGCGTCGACACGCGAACCGGAATCAGGAAGGCCCGGCTGGTTAAAAGTACAGAAGGAAACGCGGAAATACAGGTATCGATGGGTAAACCTGCCTTCGAAGCCGGCGATATCCCGGTGCAAAAAGGCAAGAGTACCCTTGACAGATTCGCTATTCATTCCTGCTCAATTCCAATGTTCGGGCGGGAACTGAGGGTCAACCTGGTTTCGGTGGGAAACCCTCATGGGGTATGTTTTCTCGATACCCCGGTCGAGGAATTCCCCTTGTCCGAAGCCGGTCCGGAGATAACCGACAATGAAATATTCCCGAATGGTATCAATTTCGAGGTCGTCAACATGGTAGATACGAACAGGCTGAAAGCCCGTGTCTGGGAACGGGGAGTAGGAGAGACCCTGGCCTGCGGAAGCGGTGCCTGCGCCATTGCCGCCATCGCCCGTTGCCGCGGTTTAACCGGAGATACCGTGAGCGTTACCTTACCCGGGGGAAAGCTTTTCTGCGAATGGGACGGGCGGGGAGAGATACTCCTGAGTGGCCCGGCAGAAACAGTCTTTACCGGAGAATGGAATAATGAGGGAGCCATACATGAAAGTAGCTAAAAGAGTTGAACATATACCGCCGTACCTGTTCGTCGAGATAAGCCGGAAAATTGCTGAAAAGAAAGCGAAGGGCGAGGATGTCGTCAGTTTCGGCATCGGCGACCCCGATATACCAACCCCGGCTCATATCATCGAACGACTGCATAAGGAAGTCGACGAGCCGGCGAACCACCGTTACCCTGAGTCCGAAGGCCTGCCTGAACTGAGAGCAGCGATTGCCGAATGGTATGAGAAACGATTCGATGTCCGTCTCGACCCGGCAACCGAAGTCCTGCCGCTCATCGGCGCTAAGGAAGGCATTGCCCACCTGCCGATATGCTACCTCAATCCGGGCGATGTCGCCCTGGTGCCTGACCCCGGGTATCCGGTGTATTCGGTGGGAACGCTCCTGGCCGGCGGCGAGCCGTACTATCTGCCTGTCACCGAGAAGAACGGCTTTCTACCGGAACTGGAGAGGATACCGGCCGAGATTCTGAAACGGGCGAAGATTCTCTGGATTAACTACCCGAACAACCCGACCGGGGCGGTGGCAGGCCTTGATTTCTTCGCCAAAGTCGCCGAATTCGGTAAGAAGCACGACCTGGTCGTCTGCAACGACGCCCCGTATACGGAGATTGCCTACGACGGGTATAAACCAGCCAGCTACCTCCAGGCACCGGGCAGCCGGGATAACGGCGTTGAATTCCACTCTTTCTCCAAGACCTACAATATGACCGGCTGGCGTATCGGGATGATGGTCGGTAACCCGGAAATCGTTAAAGCCCTGAAGACCGTCAAATCCAACATGGATTCGGGCATTCCCCAGGCAATTCAGTACATGGCGATTGAGGCTATCCGGGGGTCGCAGGACAGTGTCAGGCAGATTAACGAGGTTTATCAGCGAAGGCGGGACCTCGTTATCGAGATGCTTAACAACATCGGTATCGAAGCCAAACCTCCGAAAGCCGGCCTGTACGTCTGGGCGAAAGTCCCGGAGGGATACACCTCGGCTGAATTTGCTACCGATTTACTGGAGCAGGTCGGCGTCGTCGTCACGCCGGGCAATGGTTATGGAAAACACGGCGAAGGGTTCATCCGACTTTCCCTGACCATCAATGATGCCAGCCTGGTAAAGGGGCTTTCGAGACTGGCCGGCTGGAAAGACCAGAAAAGCCGGTTCAAGGCAAAAAGAAGTTGACATAATGTTTATTCAAGCAGGGCAGTGCCCGACAGGGAGATACAGGTAAATGCCTCGGGAAATTACGATAACGAAACAGGCTGACGAACGGGCGCTCCTGGTGGGCGTTGCCGGGAGAACAACGAGCCGGGACGCCGCCCAAAACTCAATTGACGAACTGGGGCGGCTTGCAGAGTCCGCCGGAGCGATTGTCGTCAATAAGGTACTCCAGCGGTTATCGGTACCTTCAAAGAACTATTATGTTGGAGAAGGCAAGCTTGAGGAAATTGTTCAGCAGAAAGATAACGATAAATACAACGTCGTTATTTTCGATGACGAACTGTCTCCCTTGCAGCAGCGAAATCTCGAAAACGCTTTAAAGGTGAAAGTGCTCGACCGGGTGGCGCTCATCCTCGATATTTTCGCCCGGCGAGCCAGGACTCGCGAGGGGCAGCTCCAGGTGGAGCTTGCCCAGCACCAGTATCTTTCGCCGAGGCTGGCCGGTCAATGGAGCCACCTCGAACGGCTCGGTGGCGGCATCGGTACTCGCGGTCCCGGCGAATCCCAGCTTGAAACCGACCGGCGAATCATCCAGCGGAAGATTAGCCGCTTGAAAACTCAGATAGAGCAGGTCAGGAAGCAACGGGAAATCCACCGGCAGAAGAGGAAACAGAGTGGCATTCCCGTCGTAGCCCTGGTCGGCTATACCAACGCCGGTAAGAGTACCCTGCTGAACACACTCAGCAAGTCGGACGTCGTAGCTGAGGATAACCTCTTCGTTACCCTCGACCCGACTACCCGAAGGCTGGCGTTGCCGGATACCAGCCCGATACTCATGACGGACACGGTGGGATTTATCCGGAAACTGCCGCCGACGATTGTAGCAGCGTTCCGGGCAACCCTCGAAGAACTCGACGAAGCTGACCTGCTGCTCCACGTGGTCGACCTTTCCTCACCGGACGCCGCCGACCAGTGCCAAGCGGTCGAGGGAATCCTGGAGAACCTCGAGTTATCGGAAAAGCCCCGGATAACCGTTCTCAATAAAATCGACATAATGCTGGACAATTCGAGGGAATGGACGGAAGAACAGGCACTGGCCTTTTTATCGGACCACCCGCTGCCGGAAAAAGACGACGCGGTGATGATTTCCGCGGTGAAAAAATGGGGATTGCTCGCGCTGATGGAAAAAATCGCAGTGTTTTTATCCGGAATGACGACTCCTTATTCCCATCCCTGAAAGCGACGCTCTCAAATCGATTTTCAGGCCTCTCTGCCCCTTTATTCGTATAATGTTCCAGATTTGCCGGAACAAGCCTCTGTTTTTCCGAAATTTTCCTTTTTTACGGGACTTTCCGACAACTGGTATAATCCAACGGAGAAACGGTACCGGAAAGGAACAAACATGGAGCAGTATCATGACCCCGGGCAACGGGCAAGGATTCTCGGCAGCGGCCAACGAAGCGCCTGGTTACGAGTTGACGAACTCATCCTGAGAAAAGCGGCAATACAACCGGGCATGACCTGTGTCGACCTCGGCTGCGGCGCCGGTGTTGTTTCTCTGCCACTGTCCCTCGAAGTGGGGCCTGAAGGGAAGGTTTACGCCGTCGACATCAACCGAGAGGTATTGGACATGATTACCGCCAAGGAACCGCCTGCATGGTTAATCACACTGAATAAAGAAGCCGCCGATACCGGGCTGGACGCCGGGATTGCCGACGCTTGTTTCATGGTGCTTGTTCTCCACGAAGTCGAGCCGGTCGGGGTTCTGAAAGAGGTATACCGGTTACTCAAACCCGGAGGCAGGGCTGTCATTCTCGAATGGAAGACGGAGTGGGACAGCCCTCACCCCCCGGTGAACGAGCGCATTTCGCGCGACGGGATAGAGCGGTTGCTGGCAAATGAAGGATTCAGGGATTTCGATTATGAAGACTGGTCGGAAAGCCAGTACGTGGCGACGGCCCGAAAATGAAAAGAGTTACGTTTCATTAAATTGACAAATCAAATTCATTTTCATTAGACTTGAGTGACTTCTTGTCGAGAGCTGTAAAACGCGGTTAAGGAAGATATCGGATGACCTACGAGTACAAGGAATTACTCTACAATGTTGAAAACGGGGTGGCATGGATTAAGTTCAACCGGCCGGAGGTTCTCAATGCCTTGAGCCGGCTGCTGCACGTTGAGTTTCAGCGGGCGGTCAGGAATGCCGCCGGCGATAAAGAGGTCAGAGTTGTCGTTATCACCGGAGAAGGCAGGAGTTTCAGTTCGGGAGTCGATGTCCGTGAGCAGGCCGAGCGGATGAATGCCGAGTTCGAGGGCTTGAAGAGGTCCGAGAGCAGCCTGACCGGTTCGCCGTGGGACATCAACATGGACTTATGGAACATGAAGAAACCGGTTATTGCCGCGGTCAACGGAGTGGCAGTCGGCGGCGGGATGAGCATCATCCTTGCATGTGACATAATATTAGCATCCGAAAATGCCCGTTTCGGGGAATTCTTCGTTCGCCGCGGCCTGGTGTCGTCCGGCTACAGCCAATGGCTGCTGCCCCGGCTGATTGGCATGCACCGCGCCAAGGAAATGCTGATGATGGGCGAGATGATTGATGCCAACCAGGCGATGGAATGGGGACTGATAAATCATGTTTACCCGGCTGATGAATTCATCGACCGGGTGCGGGATTTCGCAGAGAAACTTTCGACCAGTCCCGTGAAAACCATCAGCCTCATCAAGCAACTGGTCAATGACAGCATGTCGATGAGTATCGAGAATGTCGGGCGAGCCGAGAGATTTGCCGACGAGGTACTGATGGCCGGGTTCCGGGACGATATGAAAGAAGGCCTGATGTCTTTCCTCGAAAAGCGCGATCCGAAGTACGGTGGCGCGGCTCATGAAAGAAAATGGTCGAATGGTAAAGAAGAGTAACGGTAATCGAAGGTAAGAAAACGAAGCCCGCCGCTGGCGGGCTTTTTCTATTGTACCGGATTTTTATCAATTATTATGTCAACATTCTCTCAGTCACAACAGGCTCAAATTATGGTTCGCACTATATATGTTATGTAATATTTATCGTAAAACAATGATTACATAATATTCAATAGGGACTACTTTATAAACATAATGTTTTTGTTTCTTATCCGTCTCTTTACATTTAAGAAAATTTTTATAAGAGGTTTTCTCATCCAACAAACCATGTTCGGATTATCTCAATTACCTGGAATACTCCGACTACAAATAGTAAACCTGTTAATCCAAGTAATACTTTCGTAAGCTTGTTTAGTTCATCGGTTGATTTATTTAATTGTTCAGTACTCATATACATTAAATATGTAATATGTTTTTGGCTGATTTCGCCACTGTTTTCTACAAGGTATAAAACTTTTTTAAATGCTTTCGGGAATTCATCAGCTATCTTTGTTTGTTCTTCAATAGATGGCCAATCTTTTCGATCTTCGATCTTAAATTGCGACATTCTAATCACTCCTAGTTTTAATGTATCAAGGCTCTAACGTGTACCACAACACTTTACAAAGATTTATATCGATAGCAACTCACATTGATTCCTTCCTTTCAAGCCGCAATTATATCACGAAATTCATATACAGATGGTTATAAACGAGTAAAGATTTTTCAATTGCTATATCACGGCAATTGTTCTGTAAAAAAGAAGCCGATGAGTTTTCTTCATCGGCCTTCTTTTTGAGTTGGAAGCCTGATTTATATCCGACAGCTATATACTCAGGCCTCCAGGCGGCGAAGTTCGGCTTCAGGCGCCGGCTGACGGACGGCTTCCTGGTTTCCGAGCCTTCGGAATTTCAACAAAATCGGAGTGAGCAAAGCGGTTGTCAGGACGAACGAGAGCGCATCGCTTATCGGGAATGACAGCCACACGCCGTCGATATCCCAGAACGGCGGCAGGATGAAGACGAGCGGCACCAGGAAGAGCGCCCGCTGGGTTATCGAGGTAATGAAGGCCTGGGTTGCCTTGCCGGTCGCCATGAAGACCATCGCCCCGGTGAACACCACGCCCATTATCGGCATCGAGAGGAACAGGTTCTGCGAGGCGAGCGAAGCCATCGCAATCAGCTCCGCATCGCTCGAAAATATCCGGATGAACGGCCCGGGGATAAAGTACAGGAGCAGGAACGAGATAATACACCAGCCGGTGGCGTAAGTCATGGCTATCCGGATGCCCTTGAGTGCCTGGTTGAAGCGCTTTGCCCCAAAATTGAACCCGAGAATCGGCTGAAGCCCGTGGCCGATGACCATACCGGGCATGGTAGCGAACATCATGATTCGGTTCAAAATGCCGAATGCGCCGATGGCGTAATCTCCGCCATATGCGACGAGCGCCCGGTTAATGAAGATGGCGGTGATGCTGCCGGTGAAAGTGCGCGCCAGCGCCGACACGCCAATAACCATGATATCCTTGATTATTCTCAAATCCGGTATAAGATTATGTAATTCAATATGAAGATAGCCCTTGCCGCTCAGCCAGTACCATAAGAAATAGCCGGCCGAGATGAGATGAGCGATAGAGGTGGCGATGGCCGCTCCCTTGATTCCCATATCGAACACAATGATGAAAAGCGCGTCGAGAACGATGTTGCTGAGGGCGCCGATAATCATACCCACCATGGCAACCCGGGCGTTACCTTCCGAGGTAATCAGACCGTTACTGGCCATGCTGAAGGTCTGGAATACCATGCCGATGATGGTAAAGGTAAGGTAATCGCGCCCGTACGGCAGTATCGTCTCCGAGGCGCCGACCAGCCGCAGCCAGAAATCGGCATTAATCAGCACCGCCACCGTGATGATGAGCGATAAGGCGATGTTGAGAAAGGTGGCGTTACCAAGCGCCCGTTCGGCTTTTTTGACATTGCCGGCGCCAATGAGCCGCGAAATGACCGAAGCGCCGCCCATGCCGGTAAGCTGCCCCATGCCCATACCGAGCATCTGAATCGGCATGACGATGGATAAACCGGCAATGCCGAGAGTTCCCACGTAATGGCCGATAAAAATGGTGTCAATCACGTTGTAGAGCGTCATGACGAACATGCCCATGAAGGAAGGAAGCGAGAGTTTGAAGAGCAGCTTCCCTATCCGGTTGTCATCGAGGACGCTCCGGTTCATCTGTTTCATGAATGGTTATCCTTCTAACGGTTTTCCGGTCCTTATTATTATGTTAATTTATTGAAAGCTTCCCCGTTGTATTTCGAGCGCGTATCATCGGATATGTTATGTATATTTAGTATATAGTATAGTATCTATACTATATATATTCTATAGCAAATGAAAACCTGATTGTCAATAATCCACAAACATCCATTTCGGCGGTTTCTTTTTCTCAGGCTTTTGGAGTATAATCAGTAAAAATATTAGGCGTGAGCGTAACGTGAGCCTTGAACTGCGTGAAATGGACGGGAAGATAGCTCTTCACACGGATACGGTAATTGTCGAGCGAAAATTGAAAAAGCTCAAAACATATATCTATTCCACACCCTACTACGATACCGGTAGCGGGAAAATAATCGGAGTGGATATGTTTTTCGATAAATCCGCCCGGAGTATGCTTCTGAAACTGGTTAACGAGAATCAGTTGCCTCTTTTCTGACAAGTATGATTTTTATGTCAACATTTTTAACCGTATTCTTCATAATTCTCGCTTTTATAACACGTCTGTGAGCTTTATCCGATAGCCGGAAGTGTTGCGTTCGCTGATTGTAAACGTATATAATCTCAATATAGTAAATTTAGAAGGAAGAAATACCCGGTAACAATGCGACTTTGTGCTTTCTGGGACTGCATGGAAGAAGTTGATGAAGGAATGTCTTTCTGTCGTGAACACGCCAGGAAACTGAATCTCCAGCTCATCGATAAATGTCCCAGGTGCGGCAGGTATAAGGATGTCAGGCTGAAACTGTGCCCCGACTGTAATTATGGAAGGCCTGTTGCCGGCTGGAAAATCAGCAGCCGGAATCTCGAGGAGATAGACTACCAGGAAATAGATAAACCAAAAGAAGAACCCCCGGTTCTGCCGGTTTCCCGGCAGTCGGCCGATTTGGTTCCGGAGGAGCGTCAGGTAACACGGGGCGAGGCAACCTGTCCCAGTTGCGGCTCTTTCGACCTTACCTATAAAAAGGCCTTCGACTACTTCAAGTGCAACGGTTGCGAGACGACCTTTATCACCCCGGTGTACAGTTACGGAGATTCAGGGGCGAAAGCGGTTGAGAAAAGGCCGGCACAACAGGTTAACCGCACCGTCAAACAGGAAGCTCCCCCGCCGCGAAGAGATTATCCTCAACCCGCCAGGCAGGAATACACGCAACCAATCAGGCAGGAATACGTTCAACCAATCCGGCAGGAGCCTCCTCCGGTTTATCGGGAGCCTGCCCCGCCAATGTATGAGCCGCCGCCTCCTCCCTATCGGGAACAGCTGAGGACAGACAGGGGGCAACCCCCGGTTTATGCCGAGCAGGCATGGGCGTCTCAGCCACCCCGGACCTGGGAAGAACCGGCGCCGCGGTATGTTCCGCCCCCCGCTCAACAGGGAAAAGAGCCATATCTCGATTTCCTGAGAAAAGGCTGGGGCGGCGAGAAACACGCCGGCAATCAATCGCACGGAGCGCAGGGACAGAAAAGCAAGCTGGGCTGGGTCTACCTGTCAATCCTCCTTTCCATAATCGCCCTGGCAGCTCTCCTGTGCTGGTTTTTGTTCAATGCTCAAATCTCAGAAATGCTTGACACAATTTTGTAAAAAGCTTTGACATGGCGTATATTCTGTTATACCATTAAACATTAAGATTGGGGTGGCGCAG
The DNA here is from genome assembly GCA_964463875.1 of uncultured Dehalococcoidales bacterium. Lineage (GTDB taxonomy): Bacteria > Chloroflexota > Dehalococcoidia > Dehalococcoidales > UBA2162 > MGML01. The sequence continues at coordinate 237 of CAYXEG010000115.1, read as the reverse complement.
GTTACAGGAAAAGACTGATACTCGAACGTAAAAAAAGAGGTGAACAATAAATGGGCATGTATGTTCCGCTGATTATATTCACAGTATTTATTCTGGCCATCATCGTCGGTGCTTTTTATGTCAGGAGAAAACTATAGCATCCACGTAGCCACGGATTGAGCTAATTTTAATCTGAAAATAGATACATGACAGCAACACCTGGCTACCTGCCAGGGTTGCTGTTTTTGTTTGCTTGGA
>CAYXEG010000114.1:8958-9943 GCA_964463875.1 uncultured Dehalococcoidales bacterium | reverse complement strand
CCGGCATTCGGCATCCGATTTTTTTAAAGCCTACCCGATGCCCCGCCTTTTTACCGTGCCGTTAGTCAGCTTATCGGCTTCCGAGTTCATTTCTCTCGGAATGTGGGTAATCGAAAACTTCCTGAATTTCGATTTCAACACCAGCACTTTATCGTAATAGGGTTTAAGCTGCTGGTTTCTTACCTTGTACTGCCCGTTCAACTGGTAAACGATAAGCTGCGAGTCGGCAAACATGACCACTTCTTCGACCCCCGCGGACAAGGCTTTTTCAAGGGCGGCGATGACCGCCATGTATTCGGCCTGGTTGTTCGTTACGACCCCGACCGGCTTGGATATCGTATCGACCGTCTCTCCGGCTTCATTTTTTATTACAACGCCTATGGCCCCGGGACCGGGATTGGGGTCGGCCCCGCCGTCGGTGTAGATAACAGCTTTTTTCATATGGTTACTGGCTTGTGAAAAGAATCCGCCCGCAACTGCCGCAGCGCGTCAGACTGCCGCTTCGTACCTGCTGAAGCTCATTCACCGGAAGCTGAATCCGGCAACCCCGGCAGATGCCCCGTTCAACCTCGGCTACCGCCGTGCCTTTCTGCCGTTTCAGTTCTTCGTACATGGCAAGAATATCTTTTTCGAACGCCGATGCGAGCGCGTCCCGGTCCGATTGCCGGGCGGCTATCTTCTTTTCTGTCTCTTTCTTTTCTTCGTTAAGTTGGTTCAGTTCATCAGACCAGGCGGTGTTCAGTACCTTCAAGCGGCTTTCGAAGCCGGCAACCGAACGCTGCGATATTTCCGCGGCCTCCATCAGCTCAAGTTCTCTGTCTTCGAGGCCGCTCCGGCCGGATTTCAGGTTGTCTATCTCCTGCTGGAGCCCGGAAAGCTCTTTCGGATTGGAGGTTCGCCCGCTGTAAAGTTCTTCCTCGAATTTCTTTATCTTACTCGAGATACCGTCGATTTCAAGCTCCAGCGAACGCTGCTGCCGGACCAT
>CAYXEG010000114.1:0-8948 GCA_964463875.1 uncultured Dehalococcoidales bacterium | reverse complement strand
CCGAATCAAGGCCGACCACGGTGGCGGCTATCTCAGGGTTGCCTTTGAGCCTCTCCAGTATCCGGGCATGAGACTGGCGGCAGGAAGCGAGTTCCTGGTCGATTTCCTGCAGGTTGTGTAATTCTCTGCCGATACTCATATCAGTTCCGATAATTTTATAACTCCCGGCGGTGAATAGCAACCGTTCGTATCAACCTTTTTTTCGGATTGTGACAAAATCCTCGTCTAAAAGTAGAACAAATGTGCTATTATAGAAAAAAGAGGGATTGATTACGAACGAAGGAGTGAGTGAAAAAATGGAGAACGAACAGATTGCCAACAGAAAAGGAATCGGTAACCAGAACGCCCGGAAGCACGGGTATTATTCAAGTGTTCTTACCGAGGAAGAACAGCAGGAGTACGAGCGAGCGATGCTGATTGACGGCTTCGATGATGAAATCGCCCTGCTGAGAGTCAAGATTAAATCGTTGGTCGATAATAACCCGGAGAATGTCAGACTGATTACCCTGGCTCTGAACACGCTTACCAGGATGGTGATGTCGAAGAATAACGTCGAACCGGCCCGGAAGGAAACAGTTGCCGATACTATCACAAATATCCTGAAAGGAGTTGCCCTGCCGGCGGGTATCGGCATCGCTACCTTACTGAAGAAATGACGACGGAGCTGGAGAAAAACCCGGTTTTCGGTATACTTCGCCCTTACCAGTTCGAAGTTGCTCAGGCTATTATCACCAGTATCTGGGAAGGGAAGGGATTGACATTTTGTGTGGAAATCGCCCGGCAGGGAGGCAAGAACGAACTCTCTGCCCGGCTCGAAACCTGGCTGATGATAGTCTATCAGAACTATCCGGTTAACCTGATAAAGTGCGCTCCGACCTTCCGGCCGCAGATTGTCATTTCGATGAACCGGCTGAAGGACTGCCTGAACAATTCCATCGTAAAGAAGGACTGGGTTTCAGAGATGGGTTATATCGTTCGCCTAAATCAAGCACGGGCGATGTTCCTTTCCGCCGGCGAGTCGTCCAGTGTCGTCGGCCATACCGCTAACCTTCTCCTGGAAATCGATGAAGCCCAGGATGTCAGTAAGGAAAAGTATACCAAAGACTTTCGTCCGATGGGCAGCACTGCCAATGTAACAACCGTGCTGTACGGAACCACCTGGGACGATTCGACCCTGCTCGAAGAAACGAAGCAGACGGGCTACGAACTGGAAAAAAGGGATGGCCTGAAGCGATGTTTCCGTTACGACTGGCAGGAAGTGGCCAAGTACAATCCCGGCTACCGCGCCTATGTGGAAAATGAGCGGGAACGCCTCGGTGAAAACCACCCGCTTTTCCTGACGCAGTACTGCCTTCAACCGGTAGCCGGCGGCGGCAAATTCCTCTCTTCGCTCCGGCGGGCACAACTTCAGGGGAAACACCCGCGGAGAAAGTACCCCGAAGAAGAAAAACTCTACATCGCCGGTATCGACCTCGCCGGAGAAGCCGAAGAGGATGATTCGGAAAAACTGAAATCCGCTGAAATCCGGCGTGATTCGACCGTCGTGACCATCGGCGAACTGGATTTCTCCGAAGGCGATATCCTCCGTAAACAGCCGGTCATCCGGGTCATCGAGCACTACCGGTGGACGGGCAGAAAACATGCTACGCTTTACCAGCAGCTTGAAGACATCATCAGGCGTGTCTGGAATTGCCGCCGGGTGGCGGTGGATTCGACCGGTATCGGCCAGCCGATAGCCTCCTTTCTCCGGCAGTCGATTGGCTCCCGTATCGCTCCTTTTCATTTCACCGGGCCATCGAAGTCCGGCCTCGGTTTCAACCTCCTGGCAGCAATCGATACCGGCCGGTTGAAAATGTATCTGCCCGACGGTTCGGAAGACTGTCGCGATTTCTGGCTCGAAATGGAGCAGGCGCGGGTTATGTATCGTTCGGATAAAACGATGAATTTCTTTGTCGATGCCTCGGACGGCCATGATGATTTCCTGATGAGCCTGGCGCTCCTCGTCGAAGCCGCCGAAGGGTATGTACCCCGCAGCGCCCGGGGCAGGGCGTAAGATACAGGAAGAGTTACATTATTCAGAATTGAATGATACCTGAATTGACACCGGGCTGCGCTTGAGATTATATTTGATGTGGTAACAAAATATTAACGACAAGGAGTCATTTCATGGCGGAGCTCAAGAAGGTAGGAGTCATCGGATGGGGCACCATCGGTGCCGGAGTTGTCGAACTGCTGTATAAGAAAGGAATTCCCGGTCTCGAACTGGTCAAGGTGTGCGACCTCGACCTCACCACAGACCGGGGCTTGACTTTACCTTCGGAAATGCTGACGAGCAATTACCATGATATTACCGATAACCCGGCAGTGGATATCGTCGTCGAACTCATCGGCGGTATCGAACCGGCGAAAACCATTCAGCTTACCGCGTTGAAAAACGGGAAGAATGTGGTTACCGCCAACAAAAAGCTGCTGGCGAAAGAGGGGGCGACCATCTTTCAGCAGGTCATAAGCCTGGGCAGAAAAATCGGTATCCGCGCCAGCTTTGTCGGCGCCCATTCCTTTATTCATGAACTCGGACTGGTCGGCGCCGAAGCGAAAGAGTACAAGCGCATATATGCCATCCTGAACGGGACGACGAACTATATTCTCTCCAAGATGACCGGTGAAGGAAAAAGCTTCGATGAGGCGCTGAAAGGCGCCCAGAAAGCGGGTTTTGCCGAGGCGGACCCGACCGACGATATCGAAGGGTACGATACGGAGAACAAGATACGGATTCTTCTCGGCCTCATTACCAACTCGTACAAGTATGCCGGAGCGTTTCCGGTGGAAGGCATCACCCGTATCGATGTCCAGGATATCATGTACGCTGATGAGCTTGGCTATGCGGTCAAGCTGGTCGGGGTAATCGAGAACAACAATAAAGTCTACAACGTGGCGGTTCATCCGGCGCTGGTCCCCAAGGTGTCTCTGCTCGGTTCGCTCCGAAGCGCCTATAACGGCACCGAATTCGAAGATGAGTACGGCGTTGTTTCCGGCCTGGTGAATCCCGGGGCAGGCAGGTATCCGACGGCTGATACCGTCATCAAGGACCTTCTTGATATCGCCAACGGCCGGGCATTGCCGATACCCTCGACCGCCAACGGCTATACCCTCGGCGCTCCCGGTGACGTCCAGCGCCGCTACTACCTCAGGTTCAGCGTCATCGACCGGCCGGGCGTCCTGGCTCAGATTACGGATATTTTCTGGAAATACAATATCAATATTGCAGCCGTTATCCAGAAAGAAGCGGCCCGGACGGAATACGTCCATGTGGTCATGACTACCTACCTTGCCCGGGAAACGGATGTCCAGGCAGCAATCGAAAAGGTCAACAGCCTTGAAGCCGTTAAAGCCGAAACGAAGATGATTCGAATACTCAATACGAGTTGCTGATACGGTCATTCGTAAAAAAGTGCTGACAAAAAAGGAGGCTTGAAAAAGCCTCCTTTTGGATTTCCATACCTTGAATCCTAGTAAAAAGCGGTTTTTCTGCCCAGCCAGAAGGTGAACGCCGCCAGTGCCAGGGCTGCGCCGACGATGATAGCGTAGATGGCTCCCTGGGGAAGGCCGAATCCGAATCCGATATAGAACGGAGCAGGTTCCGACCAGGGGCTTTCGTTTTGCGCCATATCGACTGCTTTCACCCTCCAGTAATAGGGGGCTTCGGGAGTGGCGGCATTGAGCCGGGCTGTTTTCGCTACGGTATACTCCGGCACCATCAGGTCGGTTTCATTCAGTACCAGATACTTGTTGTCGAAAGTGGGATTTGTCGCAACCTGCAGGGTGAAAGTAACGCTGCTCGGGTCGACCACTTCCCCCCAGCTGAAATGCGTTTCCGCGCTTGCCTTGGTCGAAGGAGCAGGTTCGACAATAACCGGTGTATCCGGAGGTTCGTTCTCCATGTAAAAACCGTATCTCATGGTGTTCGTTCCATCGGTTGCTTCGATAATGTGCGGCCCACCGGGGGCAGAAGGTGCGTTAAACTGGATGTTGAATGTCCCGTTTGCCTCGACTTTATCGGTGGTAACCGTCGTCCCGCTGAAGGTGACGGTCACGGTTCTGCCGGCAAGAAAACCACTGCCGGCGATTGCGACAGGCTCACCCGCATTGCCGGGAATCGAAGCGTTCGTGCGGGGTTCAATTGCCGCGCTCGTTGTTACTTCGAACTCGGCTGTTTGCGAGTTCGTACCGTCGGTAATCTCGACATCATACTTTCCCATATTCGGCCACGGGACGGTAAATATGGTGTTGAAAGCGCCGTCAGCGTTGGCGTTGGCGACGACTTTGGTACTCTCGGATATTCCTTCGAAGCTGATGGTTACCTTTTTATTCGGCTGGAATCCCTCGCCCTTTACCAGCACTTCCCATCCCGGGCTGCCCGATGCCGGTTCGAGCGTGACGCTCGCGTCGAATATATCGTAGGTAACCTGGGCGGTATTGCCGAGACTGTCGGTGCCCCGGACAGTGTACGTCCCTTTAGGAAACTTTTTCGCCGGGAAGACGGTGGAAAAGGCGCCGATACTGTCGGTGGCGCCGTTATACAAAACGACGTTGTTGAACGCTACTTCAACCGGCGCGCTTCCCCCGAAACCGGTACCGTACATCGAAATTGTATTACTTGCAACCCCGGTTACCGGACGGAAAATAAGATTCGGTTGCACCGTGAAAATATTGCCTATCTGGTGGCCGGAGGTTTTCCCGGTTATTGTAAGAGCGTGAATACCGGCAGTACTCGAAGGGATGTAGATTCTGACGTTGGCAGCCATGCCGTTGACCATGGCCGTTCCACCGGAGATTGCAGTCAGAATTTCAGTTTCGTTGTACCTGATGATAAGCTCTTCATTGGTGCTGAAGCCGCTGCCGGAAAGAAATGCTTCGGTACCCGCATAACCGGAACTCGGGCTGATGGTGAGATCGCCTCCAAGGACAGAGAAAGCTTCCATGTCCAGCACGGTCGGCGTTCTGGGAGTCGATGACCCCAGGATACGGTAGGTAACGAATATGTAGTAGATGCCGCTTGCTACCGTTTCGAAAACACCTCCGTCCAGGACGCTCGGTATGGCAACCGTAGTGCTGAATGTACCATTGGTATTGAGCGATTGCGTCAGAAGGGTGACATAACGTCCGGTCGAATAATTTACCTGGGTACCGGGATTTCTTCCGAAATGGATATCGACCGCGTAGGACTGCGTACCGCTGCCGGTGCTGAATCCTGAACCGCTGACGGTGATTGACTGGCCGATGATTCCCAGACTGGTACCGACGGTGATGTTTTCACCGGCGGCTGCGGCCGGCACGGCCGGGAAAGCAGTAATAAGCGTTATAACCAGCGCGACAGCGAGAGATTTAAGGTTATTCCAATGTTTCATAAAAGATTCGTCTCAGTCTCCATTATTCTCATAATTCTTATCCATTATGATATCGTCTGCCAGACATGAATGTCAATCATGCCCGGCAGGGGGCTATACCTTCGCTGCACCCCCCTCATTAAAGCCGTCCGGCCGCTTTCAGTACCCGTAAAGCCCGGAGCGTTACCCGCTTGTTCGGTTGTTTTTTCTGGCCGAAATCCACCCATGTCTTCCCGGTGTAGTCATATTCCAGCGGCCAGCGCCCGCTCCCGTCTTTCTTGCTTTCTATCAGGTCGAGCGTGTTCGCCAGTCGTTTGTCTTTGGCAAGTCCCAGCCCCGCCAGCGCTTCGGCAATCTGGAGAATATCGGTAATATAGAAAACCGGAAAGCCGAATTTCCACCAGTTGCCGCTCGGTTTTACCGCGTAGCCGCTGGGATAAGCGGCCGTGGCAGGGTCGACACTGAAGAGAAAATCGATGCCCTGCTTGATTGCCCTCTCTATCAGAGGCGTCCGCCTCTCTTTCGGCAGTCTGCCGAACGCCATCATCACCTTGGCCGCTCCCCAGGCGCAGGGCAGCTTGTTGTTTGCCCCGCAGGCAAAATTGGGGCCGACTTTCCCCGAATACCAGCGCAACGGGGTGGATTTGTCCCCCATCGGAGCCACTCCCTCGCCGGTCACCATCATCGCCATCCATTCCCAGGCTTTATCCAGTCGCTCGTCTTCGTAGCCCAGGTCCATGAACGCCGTCAGCATATTACCGTGGATACAGTCGATTGTTTGCGAAGGTGTTCCGTTCATCGATATCTGCCCGTGCAGGGTTAACGCGTTATCGAGATAACAGGTGCAGGCTTGTCTGATTCTCGGGTCGGAACCGGCCGATGCCCCTAGTTGCCCGAGCAGTATCAGCGACCAGACGGAAGCGGTATATTTCGGCAGGTAACCCCCGCCCGGTTTTTCCCAGTAACCTTCCGGGTGCATTTTGTCGAGAATAGCCGCTATCGGTCCTTCCCGGTGGGCTTTTTCTCTGGCTGAAACTACGTCCTTGTCACCGGCATCCGTTATATCCCGCAACGTGAGATAGCGAACTCCGCTGTCCTCCGGCTCCAGCAGCCAGTCGATAACCTCTGGTTTCATATGCCTTCTCCGTAAATAAGAATCTCCGTTTGCCTTTTTATATTTCTCTCACTACTCATTACCCACACCCACACTCTCTCTACCTCGTCTTCCCAATTACTAACTACTAACTACTCAATACCTTCGTTTCCCTCTCCCCTCGCGGGAGAGGATTAAGGTGAGGGGGTCATGCGGATGTTGTAAAAGTTCTCAAACTACCAATTTTCTATACTAAGTTAAAAAATCAACTATCGAGACTCACTATCGCTCCCGTCGGGCAGTAAATCATCGCGCAGCTTCCGCATTCGGTGCATTTTTCGGGGTCGATGATATACTGCGTTTTACCTTTGGAAATCGCTCCGGACGGGCACTCGTCGAAACAGGCACCGCACCGGACACAGTCTTCGGTTATTCGGTAAGCCAACAGCCCCTCCTTCTCCGTATCATTACTAATATGCTCATAATCTTATACGCATCACCTGAAAAAGACAAGATGGTATTCCATGTATATTTCGTCGCCGGTATGATACACTGTCGAAAACAGGGAAAACGGCAGTATGGGGATGTATCTGTTGACAATCGGGGCGACCATGTTCCTCTGCGGCTATATCTGGATAGGTATCGTTGCCCTGAAAAACGACCCCGTCAACGGGAAATGGGCGTTCCTGAGCGGTATGTACCGGATTAACTACTGCAAGGCAAACTGGGACAAAATGAAATTTCCCTGCCTGTCCACCATTATCGGCATGCTCCTCATCTTCATCGGCATCATACTTTAGTCTGGCTTTCGTCTTCTACTGTTCGCGCGTGCCGGGCACGGTAGAATCAATGATGGCGTTGGTGTGTTATCTGCTAATCAACTATCCTTGACTGCCGAAAAAACAAAATCCCCCTTTTGTAAAGTCTCAGACTCGCGATGTATCGGAGGGGGTAGAGGGATTTACATAAATCCTTATCTTCTTGCCACCGCTAGTTTCAACCCTCGTTTCTCCGCGTAGTTCCTGACCAGGCTGACAGTATGGTCGTCAGCCAGAGTAATCTTGGTACCGGATTCCGGTTCTGCCGTCAGAACATGTCCCTCCAGCCAGATAACCTCTTCACCCTCCGGCAGTTTCGCCAGCACCGAAAGCAGCCGCTCGACCCCGGCAACCCTGATACTCATCAGTCCGTCCGTGGTACTCGCCTCGGCAAGTATTTCTTCCGGCGTCTTGTTCCGGTTCGTGCCGGTGATGAGTCGGAACTGCCATTCTCCATCCTCCTGCCAGGAGTACAGCTCCCAGCCCTTGAACGATTTGAGTAGTTCATCGATAAAGGTTGTCGGAAGTTCGTTGATTAGTTTTCCCGCATCTTTCAGCGATTGCATGATGGCGGTATTGTTTCTCTCGTCTCTGCCGCTTGAGAATTCCGGTTCGGGATACCCCGGTTTTAATTGAATAACCGGCTCGGTGCTTCCCATCGGCATCCAGATGGTAATGCCGTCGAACGACTGCGAAGACACCGGCGTCCAGAACGCCCCCCAGTACACCGGCGCACCGTCGAGGCAAACGAGGAACGATTTCCCGGTCGTGGGAACGGCCAGTCCGGCAATCCGGGCAAAGGCTTCTTCGGTAAGGACGATTTCATGGGTACCGGCATCGTAGGAAACGATATCGTCGAGTGCTATCTCCGGCTTTTCGGCAAGCTCCACGTGACTCAGCATCTCCATCTGCGAGGGCGGAACATCCTCCTTCGTCAGGTAAATTGCGAACCCTTCCTCTCCGTCAGCCGTAACTTTCTCTTCCGGAACAGCCGATTTCGAACAACCGGTGAATATCATCGAAAAGGTAATAACCAGAGCCAGCATGGCGGCAATCCCGCCTTGTTTTCCAGTAAACATGGTACGTAACTCCTTTGCCTAGTATAACGAGGAATAGTGAAAATGGTTAGGACAGGTCTTTACAAATTTCGCTTTGTATGTAAGAATAATTGTGTAAATTGTGTAAAGCAGGTGTGAGGGAAAATGGCGGAAGGGGAATTTAAACAACTCGAAAACAGGAAATTTTACGGTTCGATTACCGTCAGCGAGCGGGGACAGATTGTCATCCCGGCAGAAGCCAGGAAAGATTTCAACATTAAAACCGGCGATAAACTGCTGGTGCTGGGAGACCTTGAGCAGGGTATCGCCATCGTTACCGTCGAATACCTCCAGAAAATGATGAAAGCTTCGGCTAACCTGTTCCAGATGGTACAGTCCTCCATCGCCGATAACCCGGACAAAAAAGGAAAAAAGTAAACGGCAGCGAGGCAGAATATGACGACCGCTATCCATATCGATAACGTTTCGAAAAAACTCGGCACCCGTCAGGTGCTGAATAAGGTAACCTTCGACGTTGCCGCCGGCGATATCTTCGGCTTCCTCGGTCCCAACGGCGCCGGTAAAACCACCACCATCCGAATCCTCCTCGGCC
>CAYXEG010000113.1:0-10032 GCA_964463875.1 uncultured Dehalococcoidales bacterium | reverse complement strand
AAGGAAGTTTGCCTGGAAAAAAGGTATACCGGGGTTGAGGTTCACCTTCGTTCCCCATCCGTTCGCCAACAGGTCAATCGAGGTTCACCGGAACTACCTGGAGGGAAACGACCCGATTAACGGCAGACCGGTGATTTCAGGGATAATCGACGCATTGACGAGACCGGTAACGGAAGACGAAACAAAGACGGGAGTCATCGAAAGGCCGAGGCTGAGATTACTCGAACCGGATACCCCGGAAAACCTTGAACGGCTTTTCCTTGAAAACGGCTGGACTGACGGCCTCCCGATTGTTCTCCCTACAGAGAAACGAGTCGCGGAAATGCTCAGGGGAACGAGCCATAGACCCGACGAAATAATCGGGAGAATGCAGCCTGTACCCCCGAACGAAGTCTGGGAACGCTCGCTGCAGCAGCTTGGTTCCGGCACAAGAGGAAAAGAAACGGAACCGATGCCGGTTGTCATGCAGCCATCTCCTCCGCATGAAGCCTGGGAATATACCGTCGAACAGGTTGCCGTCAATGCCGTCATGGCAGGAGCGAAGAAAGAGCACCTGCCCGTAATTCTGGCAATCGCCTCGACCGGGGTTACCTCTCTTTTCAGTTCTGCGACTTCCATGTGCAGGATGGTCGTTGTCAACGGACCGATAGCTGAAGAGATACACATGAATTCCGGACTGAGCGCCCTTGGGCCGTTCAACCAGGCGAATGCCGTTATTGGAAGAGCCTGGACGTTTATCTCCAAGAACCTCGGTGGTTCGATACTCGGTGAATCCTACCTCGGTGACTTAGGTAACAACACCAACTACAATAACCTCTGCTGCACAGAGAATGAAGAGGCTCTTCCGGACGGATGGAATCCCCTGCATGTCCAGAAGGGTTTTAAGAAAGAAGAAAGCGTCGTCAGTATTCTGGGCGGATGGAGTCTCCTGAACTACGCCGCTTACAAGCCTCATCCGCATCACGAGATTATGGCGAACCAACTGGTCAGCTTCGAAACGAGCGGAGCCGGAACCCATCACACCCTTAACCTGAATCCCGGTACGCAAGCAATGTTCCTGGTAAGCCCGATTACCGCGAACGATTTATACGCCGAAGGGTTCGGAAGCAAAGAGCAAATCGGACAGTGGATAAAGGAGCATGCCCGCATGTCCGCCTGGACGTACTGGGCAGCCATGCCGGCTCATCTGGAAGCAGCAAAAGCAGGAGTTGAGCCGTATGCAACCTGGCTGAAGCTTCCGCCGGAAGGGAAAACGGATTACCCGTTGCTCTCGGGCAACGCACCGGTCGAGTTACTGGTTATCGGCGGAGGAACGGACGCTTTCTGGATGGCGGGGGATTTCCGCTGCATGGCAAATGTCTCAGCGGACAGGTGGAGGTAAGTTCTCCCCTCATTACCCCGGGAAAACGAAACAAATTGTTTTCAGATAAAAGGAGTTTAAAATGGCTTTAGAATTCACCAAAGCAGAAGCGAAACAATGGGCCAAGAAGAATCTGAAAGGACTCGAGGGGGTTATTCACGCATCCTATACTCCCGACCTTTCAGGACTGGATGAGGAAGGCATCAGGTGGGACGTCAACTATCTGATTGCCAACAAACTGAGTTGTATTCTATGCGCCGTCGAAGCCAGCGCCATGACCTTCGAAGAGCGCAAACAGTTTGTGAAAATCGTCTGCGACGAAGCTAAAGGCAGGGTTCATGTATCGATGACCATCCTCCAGAATACGGTTGAGGAAGACCTCGAAATGCTGGCGCACTTCGAGAAAGTGGGCGGTACCTTTGCCTTAATCGGCCATCCGGTTCAGTTTTACCCTCATTCCGAAGATGAATTGTATCGGCAGTACAAGATGATGTGCGATGCCACCAATTTACCGGTCAATTTCTATGCCGGAAGACTTCATATCAAACATATGCACCCGAGTTATTTCCCGTTTACCGTCCTTGATAAAATCGCTGATATTCCCAACGTCGTAGGTATGAAACTCTGCGGCGGCGGACCAATCGGCTTCATGGTCGATTCGTTCCGGATTGTCGGAGACCGGATACTGGTTAATGACCCGGTGCAGGTCAACTGGCCGATATCGATTCTTCAATACGGTCAGCAGTGGGCAGGAGCCGGCCCGTACGATGTCTCCCAAACCCCTGACAATCCGAAGATGGTCAATATGTTCAACCTGTTCGTCGAGAGAAAAGTCGATGAAGCGATGGCGATGTACTGGGACTTCATGAGCGCCGTCCCGGCCGGGGTTTCAATTGGCGGGAGCGCGGATTCCTATTTCAACACGGGCATCGTCAATACCCTTCCTGATAAGTACGCTCAATGGCTGCTCGGGGGCAACGGCGGCATGGTTCGGCAGCCGATGGGACAAAGAATCTATGATTACCAGAAAGACGGTGTCAGAGCGCGACTCAGAGGGTTAGGCGTGCCGCTCCGCGAGAATGAAGAGGAATTTTTCGTCGGCAGAGTCAACTATGAAAAAGGCGCACGACTGAAACGGTACTAAACAACGATTGTTTTACATAAGGAGATTACAATGGCTCTGGAATTTACCAAATCGGAAGCAAAGGCATGGGCGCGAAAGAACTACCACGGACTGGACGGTACCATCGCCCCTTCTTTTACGCCGGATTTATCGGAACTGGACGAAGAGGGTATCAGGTGGGATGTTCAGCACAATATCCGCAAAGGGATGTTCAGCGTCCTCTGCGAAACGATGATTGCTGTGATGTCGTTCGAAGAACGAAAAAGGTTCATGGAAATCGTCTGTGACGAAGCAAAAGGGAAAATGCTGGTATCGGTGACGACCGGCATAGACGATGTCGAACAGGATATTGCCTTACTGCAACATTTCGAAAAAGTCGGCGGTACCCACGTGCTTTTCGGGTATCCCGGGAATTTCTATGCGAGAAACGAAGAAGATATCTACCGGATAACAAAGAAGATATGTGACTCGGTCAATCTGTGTATCGATATGTGGCCTAAGCCGCTATTCGGCTTCGGACAATTCCATCCGAGCGATTTCAATCCGCACCTTTTCGCCCGAATCGCCGAAATTCCGAATGTCGTCGCGGCAAAGATATACATTGCCGACGGTTTCGGCAAGATGGCTCAGATTCACCACCTGGTCGGCGACCAGATTTTACAGCAGTCGGGTGAACCGGAAGAGTGGCCGATTACTATCCCAAAGTACGGACAGCAGTGGGCCGGTCCCGGCAAGTATGTTATCTATGATTCGGAAACTACCACGGAAACCCGCATCGTGAAGCTGTTTAACCTGTTCAGAAACGGGAAATTCGACGAAGCGATGGACCTCTATTGGGAACTGTCGCCCGTTCACATGAAAGCCATGAAGGTCGGCCTGTACCAGAGCGGTGGCGGCTATACCGGTATCAAGTATATGGACTGGCTCTGCGGCGGCAACGGTGGATTATTCAGGCAGCCGGGCGGCAGATTGCCTGCCCAAGCTATGCAGGCCATGAGAGCCGGAATCAAAGCTATCGGGATAACTCCCCGGGAAGATGATGAAGAATTCTGGGTTGGCAGGGTAAACTATGCCAAAGGGATACGGGCGAGAAAATAGCTTGTAAAGAGAATAATCTGAATCATTACAGCAACCGGAAATGAACATGAATCGCATATATTGTTTCCGGTTGCTGTGCAGAGGATTAAAATGAGCTTTGTAAATGTGGACAAATTCGTTACCGGCTCGATAGATATGCACCTACACCCCGGCATTTCCGGAGGCATGAGCCGCGTCGATGTCATGGAAGCCGCCGGACAGGCGCAGCAGGCCGGGATGAAAGCGCTCGTTTATAAGAGCCATAATTTTTCCGCAGCAATGGCGGCACAGGTAGACAGCATGTTTCCGGATATAACAATATTCGGTAGTATTTGTCTCGATTATGAAATCGGCGGCATCAACATTCACGCTGTCGATAATGCCGTCATGCTCGGCGCGAAAGTGGTATGGATGCCCACATTCTCTTCATCGAACTCTATCAATATGATGAGGAAACAGGGATTTCCGATGAGAGGCGAAGGATTCTCGATTATCGACAAATCAGGGAATCTGGTGCCTGAACTGCTGCCGATTCTTTCGATAGTCAAAGATAAAGACATGGTGCTGGCAACCGGACATATTTCCCCGAGGGAAATTTTCGCTCTGGAAAAAGAGGCGCGAAAAATCGGAATCAGGAAAATCGTGGTTACCCATCCGACCGATAAAGAATTCATGGAAGAAGTTCTCACGCTGGAAGAAATGCAGCAATTGGCAAAGGCCGGTGCCTTCATGGAATTCACGATTATCGGCATACTGCCGAATGAGTTCTGCCATGACCCGGCGGAGCGGGCACGAATAATCAAGGCAATCGGCGCCGAGCACTGTATTCTCAGCACCGACCTCGGACAGCCGCAGAACCCGACACCGGTCGAAGGAATGCGCCTGTTCATCGCGACCATGCTCCACCACGGCATTACTCCGGAGGAGATAGAACTCATGGTGAAAACAAATCCGGCCTGGTTACTGGACCTGGACTGAGATACCATCGATTTCTGGAAACAGGAGAGTGACAAGTGATGAGTGAGAAAGAATGGTCTGAAATAACCTGGCAGGAAAAACGGGAAGAGCGTCTTAAAAAATGGCTCGCCGCCGAAGGAATATCCTTCAGCAGTCCGGAAGCGGAGAAAAAATACAAAGAACGCGCCGCCCGCATGATAAAAGCAATCAAGATGGAGATTCCGGACCGTGTTCCCGTTCACCTGACCAGTGGTTCGATAATTGCCTACAATGCCGGTTTCACTCTGAAAGATGTCATTTACGATTACTCGAAAATAATACCTGCCTGGGAAAAATGGCTCGAAGACTACGACCAGGATTCGAACGATACCCCCGGTTTTTTTCCCGCCCGGGTCTACGAACTGCTCGATTACAAATCGATGAAGTGGCCGGGAGGGGGACTGCCGGATAACGCCAGTCTCCAGAATTTCGTTGAAACGGATTACATGAAAGCTGACGAGTATGACCTCTTCGTGAACAACCCCTTCGATTTCGGCGCCCGGTTCTTCACGCCCCGTACCTGGGGAGCGTTCGAACCGCTGAGTCACCTGCCCCCATTATCATCTTACCAGGGACTTCCCCAGCAGCTTATGATGATGTGCCAGGACCCCGCATTCCGAAAACTCTTCAAGGCTGTTCAGGAAGCCAGCGATGAAAACGCGAAATACCAGGCGGTCATGAGAGAATGCGCCCGCATATCGCTCGAAGCCGGCTTCCCGCCCTTTGTCGGCGGTATGGCCCAGGCGCCGTATGACATCATTGCTGATTCGCTTCGGGGTACCCGGGGGGTGACGATGGACATGTACCGGCAACCGCAAAAGCTGCTCGATACGCTGGAAGCCATCGTCGAAAGGTCGGTACAATCATCGGTCCGAATGACGGATATGGCACGCAGCCCGATAGTCCTGATACCGATGCACAAAGGCGATATCAGCTTCATGTCGGTCAAGCAATTCGAAAAATTTTACTGGCCGACCTTTCGGAAACTTTTGCTGGGGCTGGTAGAAGAAGGGTGTGTTCCCTGGATGGTCATCGACGGTGAATACGATGAAGCCCGCATGGAAATTATCAGCGACCTTCCTCGTAGTTCGGTTGTCTGGAACATGGAAAAAACGGACGTGTTCAAGGCAAAGAAGATACTGGGGAAAGCCGTCTGTATCACCGGAAACGTTACCGCCACTCAGCTTTACACATATACGCCGAATGAGATAAAAGAATACTGCCGGAAACTAATCGAAGTCTGCGGTGACGGCGGGGGCTATGTTCTCTCGCTTGGTTCCGGTCCGGATAAATGCAATCCTGCCAGTCTTCGTGCCATAATTGAATCGGTCCGGGAGTTCGGTGTATACCATTAACGCTCCCGGTAACCGAACGACATAAAAGGAAGCAGCGGACACGTCAATGAGTTATTCCATACGAATCGATACAAACGTCTTCATGGAAATGAGGGACGGTACGCTCATGGCGTCCGAGGTGTACCGCCCGGACGATGGAGGAAAACATCCGGTAGTATTGATGCGTACTCCCTATAAAAGCGACATTACTTCCGGCTCCGGGTATTTCAAACTGATTCCGGCCATTCAGGCAGGATATGCCGTGGTTGTGGCGTATGTCAGAGGCAGGTTCGGTTCACAGGGAACCTATGACCTGAGTTCTCCTCAGCGTATCGAAGGAGCGGACTGCTACGATACCATCGAATGGATAACAGCCCAACCCTGGTGTGACGGCAATGTCGGAATGGTCGGGGAATCCGCCCTCGGTACCGTCCAGTGGCGGACCGCCCGGGAAAATCCGCCACACCTGAAAGCCATTGCTCCTGGCCTTGCCGGAGCACCCGGCGATGTCGGACCGGAAACAGGTGATGCCCCCGTCAATCTGAATATTGCCGTAAGTCTGTTGCTGGTACTGGCCGGCGATGTGCTCGACAAAATGGATGTCCGGGGTGTCGATACTGCCGAAACCCGCCGGATGCTGAACCAGGTACAAAATAACCCGTCACTGGCGTATGATTATTTGCCGCTGAAGGAAGTACCGCAATTCAGTATACCCGGGATACATGAGCTCTGGGAAACCTGCTTGAAAATGGGAGCTTCAGGTTCAGGATTCGGAACTGCTGAACCGTATCCCTTCGGTTCGGTAAAAGTGCCCGGTCTGGTTTACACGAACTGGTATGACCCTTTCAGCCGGAACTCATTTCGTTCGTTTACCGGAATGACGGTCAATGGAGGAGACGAATTTACCCGCCGGCATCAGCACCTTCTGGCCGGTCCCTGGTGTCACTGTAAACCGCAACGGGTTCTCGGTCACATTGATTTCGGCCCCTTCGCCGACGAAGCCGGTTCAGGAGCGTCCGACTATATTCTTTCATTTTTTGACAAATACCTGAAAGGAAAAGATATAGCCCTGCCGGTTGTGCGGTACTTCACCATGGGAAAAAACACCTGGAACGATTCCTCCGCCTGGCCGCTGCCCGGTACCGAATGGCAGAGATTTTTCCTCCATAGCCGGGGCCGCGCCAATTCCTGCTCCGGTGATGGAACCCTAACCCGTGATGAACCTCATGACGAACCTGCTGATACCTTTATCTATGACCCCCGTAACCCGGTACTTACTGCCGGCGGACGGGGAGGCCTGGCAGAGAATGGTTTTGTCTATGGGCCGGTGGACCAGATATATGTTGAACGACGCGATGATGTTTTATGTTATACATCTCCCGAGTTTTTTACCGATACCGAAATAACCGGGTCCCTGGAATTGCATCTTTTTGCCTCCTCTTCATGCGTGGATACCGATTTTACTGCCAAACTGGTAGATGTTTACCCGGACGGCCGGGCGTATAACATTGCTGATGGTATCGTCCGCGCTCAATACCGAAATTCATTTTCAACATCGGAACCTCTTAAGCCGGGTGAAGCAACCGAATTTTTCATCCATCTCGGATATACCAGCCAGGTATTCAGAACCGGCCACAAGATGCGTATCGATATCACGAGCAGCAATTTCCCTACCTTTGACCGGAATATGAATACGGGAAATACCATTGGAGAAGACGCCGAAGGGATTCCGGCTCACCAGACGATATATCATCGGGCCGGATATGCTTCGTACATAGACCTGCCGGTCATCCCTGTGATAAAAATCAATAAGTAGACAATCGATGGCTGACACTAAAAAAGAAGGTCTATTATCTGAAAACCTTGAGTTCGAGAAAATAATCCATTCTGTTGCAGGCATTCGGTTTGCCTGATAGCTATGATGTTTATGGAGGAATACATGCCAAAAGTCACCCTGACGATTAACGGTGAAAAACGAACGGTCGAAGTCAGGCCGGATACCGTACTTATCGACCTTTTAAGAGAGGGTTTACACCTCACGGGGACCAAGCAGTCATGTGACCGTAAAGGCCAGTGCGGAGCCTGCACGGTTATCGTAAACGGCAAAGCGGTGCGCTCCTGCCTGGGTAAAGTTACCGACCTCGAAGGCGCCGATGTTATCACCGTCGAAGGACTTGGAACTCCCGAAAACCCGCATCTGATTCAGGAAGCGTTCGCTCTGACGGGAGCTATTCAATGCGGGTTCTGTACACCAGGTATGATAATGGCAACAAAAGCCCTGCTTGATTCGAACCCTGACCCATCCGTCGCTGAAATAAAGAAAGCCCTTTCCCGAAATCTCTGTCGCTGCACCGGGTACAGGAAAATAATCGACGCCGTGCAGCTTTCTGCGAAATTCCTTCGCGGAGAGACGACACCCGAAAAAGTACGCGCTTTACTCCCCGATAAGGCAATCGGTGTTTCTCACCCAAGGCCATCTGCTCTCAGCAAAGCTTGCGGGGTAGCGAAATTTTCCGGTGATTACTATTTCAAAAATGCCGTCGAGATAGCCTGTGCTCATGCGTATGCCAATTATGCCAGGATAAAATCAATCGATATTTCAAAAGCCCGGACAATGCCCGGTGTCGTCGGTATTCTTACCCATGAAAACATCCCCGGAACAAATCGTCTTCGTGAAGTAGTGACGGATAAACCGGTACTCATGGAAGACATGGTGAAATCATACGGCGACCCGGTTGCCCTGGTCGCGGCCGAAACACGGGAACAGGCGCGAGCCGCCGCTGCCGCAGTCAGGATTGAACTCGAAGAGCTGACGCCGATGATGACCGTAAACGAAGCATTAGCTGAAGACGCTCCTCAGTTGCATGAATGGTCGCCCAACTTTATCTCGACAACGAATCAGATATACGGCGACGCGGAAAAAGCGCTAGCAGAATCAGAATATGTCGTTGAAGCGGATTTCTCAACGCAGACCAATCACCAGGCGCCGCTCGAGCCGGAAGTATCCATCGCATACCTCGATGGAGAAGGAGACGGGGCTGAAGTTGTGGTAATCGGTCGCAGTATTAATATCCATGCCCATGCTGCGCAAATCAAAGAAACGTTGAACACGGACAGGGTCAGATATATCGAGGCTTATTCGGGAGGTCAGTTCGGTCAGAAATCGGCAATCGTCACCGAAGCCCTGGCGGCTGTTGCGTGCCTGTATTTCAAAAGACCGGTCCGTTATGTTCCCAGCCTCGAAGAATCGTTCTTCCTCTCACCGAAGCGCCATGCTTACGATATGAAGTATAAAATCGGGGCGGATAAACAGGGGAAATTCACCGGTCTTCTGGCTGATATGTATATCAATAAAGGCGCTTACTTCCTGATGGGGGGAATAACGATAGACCGCACCCTGCACATGCTCTCCAGCGCTTACCGGTTCCCGAACGTCCGGGCAAGCTGTAAACTGTATTACTCCAACGATGGTTCAGGGGCTGCTGCCCGCGGAGCCGGACCGCCGCAGTCCAATTTCGCCCTCGAAGCGATTATCGACATGCTGGCTGAGAAAGTGGGCATGGACCCGCTTGAGTTCCGTAAACACAATTCCCTGAAACCCGGCGAAGAGCGCTCTACGGGAGCAAAAGCCATCCAATGGGAATTCGAGAGTCTCTGCGACATAATGAAACCGCACTGGGAAAGGGCTAAGATATCTGGTAAAGAATTCAATCAAAAGAACGATAAAGTGAAACGTGGTGTCGGTTTGGGAGTTCACGCCTTCGGCATCGGCAGTCCCGGATATACCGGTGACGTTACCGTCGAGATAAAAGAAGACGATACGGTAACAATTTACGGGGCAATTGCCGACCCCGGCGAGGGGAACGATTCCATGCTCACCCAGATAGCCGCCCACGTTCTTGAAATCCCGATGGAGCGGATAAAACTGGCAACCCGCGATACGAACAATACGGTCGCCATGGGGCCGGCGGCCGGCAGCCGGATGACATTTATCGGAGGCGGGGCGCTCCAGTTAGCGGTCGAGCAGATGAGACAAGCCATGAAAGAAGCCGGCAGTTCAACATATGCCGGTCTGATGAAAGCCGGAAAACCCAGCAGCTACCGGGGTTTCAAGCAGATACCGACCGGTAAATGGGACAAGG
>CAYXEG010000112.1:0-10047 GCA_964463875.1 uncultured Dehalococcoidales bacterium | reverse complement strand
GCGCCGGATTTGCACCGGCTTGCTTTCCAGTTAGGGCCGAATTCGCATTCGGACTCCCCTGAACGACTGGTGAACATCAACTACAGATGATTACAGTCAAGTATACAATACTTTTTCCGGGCAAGCAAGACCTGTTAAAAAATGAATTCTCTTTTTTTCTCTGAGCTTTACCGGAGGTTATGGCTTCCGCTTCTCTCCCAGTTCGAAGACGATGTTACCGGCGCCGAGGTCGACGTAGACGATACCCTTACCTTCGGGAGACCGGGCGTCAAGGAGAATCTCGACACCATTCGCAGTCAGGTTTTTCACGGTTTCGCTCAGGTTATCGACGAGGTACATAACGTGCTGAATACCTTCGCCTTTCATATCGAGAAACTCCTTATGGGGAGAAGCACCTTTAAGGGGTTGAATCAATTCGAGCTGAACATTACCGAGTTGCGTGTTCCTGATATCGAATTCAGCATCCATCTGCTTGCCGCGAAAATATTCGACTCTATCGGGGGGAAGTTTCAGCTCGTTGAACGGACCGATACCGAGCATTTCGAGTCGCTTCATGGTTTTCTCCACATCTTTAACGACAACTCCCACCTGCATGAGCATCCAGTTTTCCGTGTTGGTCTTCATGCTTATATCCTTTCAACTAATTTGTTACCATTCTCAGTATTTCGATTGGTTGCAGGCATTATACCCAGTGTAAAAGCACCCTGGCAAATTTGACTTTGCCCAATGAATATGTTAATTAATGAGTTGTAAAAATCCATTTTGAATGACTAAGGAGGTAGTGTGATAAATAAAGTTGTCGACAGTTACGATGAGGCCGTGGCAGGCATTTTCGATGGCGCTGTTCTCCTCATCGGCGGATTCGGACCCGCAAACGGCACTCCGAGCAACCTGATACGCGCAGTCTATAAAAAAGGCCCAAAAAACCTGACTATCTGCATGAATACCCCGGGAAACGGCCGGCAGGAAATGCCGCCCAACATGCCGAGACCCAAGATAAAGACTCCGCCCAACTACGATAACGGCGGATTACTGATACAGAACCATCAGGTTAAGAAAGTAATCACAGCATTCCCCGGCCACATGATGCCGGGATTCCCTTCTCCTCTGCACGAGCAGCGTCTCGCCGGCGAACTGGAACTGGAGATGAACCCTCAGGGAACCATGGCAGAGAGAATCAGGGCAGCGAGAGCCGGTATCCCGGCTTTTTATACGCCGACCGGACCCGGAACGCTTCTTGGAAAAGGCAAAGAAATCAGATACTTCAACGGCGTAGCCTGCTGCATGGAAACAGCACTGAAAGGCGATTTTTCCCTTATCAGGGCTCATAAAGCAGACAGAAGAGGTAACCTGACCTATCAGGGGTCATCGCGCAACTTTAACGGAACGATGGCCGGTGCTTCCACCATAACCATTGCCGAAGTCGATTACCTGGTAGAACTTGGTGAAATCGATCCGGAATGTGTCGCGACGCCTGGAATCTTCGTCGATATTGTCGTGGTGAGAAAAAATCCTGAGGAGGGGATATAAGATGCCGGAATTTCTTGATGAACAAACGATGGCGCTTCGCGTAGCCAAAGAATTCGAAGACGGACAGGTAGTGAATCTTGGATTCGGTATTCCCACTCTGGCGTCGAACTTCATCCCCGAGGGAAAAGAAGTCGTCTTCCACGCTGAAAACGGCCTGATGGGATTCGGGCGCGCCGCTCAGACTGAAGAAGAGCAGGATTTCCACCTGGTGAATGCTTCCGGGCAGATGGTCACCCGTTTACCCGGCATGTGCTTCTTCGAGCATTCGGTGTCGTTCGAAATGATACGGGGAAAGCACATCGATATGTGCGTCCTCGGCGGCCTTCAGGTATCGGAGCAGGGCGACCTGGCGAACTGGCTTATCCCCGGCAGAGAACCGGGCAGTGTCGGTGGCGCCATGGACCTTGCGTTCGGGGCGGCGAAACTTGTCGTTGTCATGACGCATGTTGCCAAAGGCAACGTCTATAAGCTGGTAAAGAAATGCTCCTTTGAGCTGACGGCTCCCGGCTGTGTCGATAAGGTTATTACCGATGCCGCGGTTATCTCTATCACTCCCAAAGGCATGGTACTCGATGAAGTCGCTCCGGGATGGACACCGGAAGACGTCCAGAAAATCACAGAACCGAAACTCATTATAAAAGGTGAAGTTCCGGTAATGTCCTTCTAAAAAGATGGCGTAAAACGTTAATCAGTACTGCCACTCTGAACGGGGTGGCAGTACTTTTTTCATCGTTTTTTCCATATTGAAAAATAGACAAATCAGTGAGATAAGAGTATAGTCAAGGATAAGTTTTCTTGTTTTTTTATTGGACAATACAGACACTACATTTATTGAACAGGAGGAAGATGGATGAAACTAGAAGGTCGGGTTGCGATTATTGTCGGCGGAGGCAGTGGCATCGGCAGAGCTTCGGCAAAACTACTGGCGAGCGAAGGCGCTACGCTGATGCTGGCCGACTGGGTTAAAGAAAGCGTCGATGAACTCGCGAAAGAACTGAGAACCAAAGGCAGCGAGGTTTCGACCATCCACATGGATATGACGAAAGTAGAAGACTGTATCCGGATGGCGAAAGAAACGGTCGATAAATACGGAAAAATCGATATCCTGTGCAACATCGCCGGAGGTTCGATGGGCGCCGGTATCCGGGACGGATTACAACCATTCCTCGAGCAGGATAAAAAGATGTGGGATCACATGCTTGACATAAACCTGAACGGCCCGCGAAACTGCACGCATGCGGTTCTTCCGTACATGATTGAACGGCGATACGGAAAAATCGTCAGTTTCGCTTCGATAGCTGCTGTTACCGGTATGCCCGGCGGGACAGATTACGCGGCTGCGAAAGCGGGCGTTATCGCCATGATGCGGAATATTGCCATCGAAATGGCACAATATGGCATCTGTGCAAACACGATTACCCCGAGCGGCACGAACAGCGAACGTATCCGTAAATACATGCTGAAAGGACAGGATGCTCAACAGCAGCAGCGGTCCATCAGCATGTTTGCCGAGCCTGAAGACCTGGCGGAATCGGTACTGTTGCTGGTTTCGAGCGCTTCGGACCACATCAGCGGCCAGAATTTCATTTACGGCGTTCCGGCTGCAGGTGGACCTCCCCCCCGATAAGACAACACCACGTGGAAATAGAAAGGGGATACCTGACTGGTATCCCCTCTTTTATTTTCAATCGATTATCGTCTGAACTTATTCTTCAGGTCTTCAATATCTTTCTTCCGCTGCATTTCTTCCCGGTACTTCTTTTCGCCCTCCTGCTCCTGCTGCTGCTGTTCGAGAATCTTGTTGAACTCCTCCTGGTTGAGCGGTTCGCAGGAAATCAGGCGGTCGTCCTGAATCTCGATGGCAAAGAGCTCCTTGCACTTCCAGCACTTGTAGGGGCCCGAATACCTGACATCGGCCAGAGACATGCTGCCTTCGGTTTTACAACTCGGACATTCTATTTTTACAATCATTCTCCTATTCCAACCTCCCGTCTTCCGGCTTTTGCAGTTCTTAAATTATGACAGGGTCGGGCAGTAATAGCAACTAATGAAAACGCAGATACGGAATACGCGACCATTCCCGTAAATTTCCTGATTAAAACTTCACTTATCTGGAAGAGGGATAGAATTAGTCCTTCATTTTCCAATAATGAAACACCCTCATTATATCTGGATACCGGCTTTCGCCGGTAAAATACCAGGGGCGCAGAGCAGGTGAACTTAGCAGTGATATACTATACCGACCGTAAGGTTGTTTCAACTTCGTAACTTATCCTGACAAGGTATCTCAGCAAATGCGGGGCAAGAGTTCGCCGCTGAGCATATCGAGCATTCGTGAAGAACCGTAGGGAGTTTTTATAACCACCTTACCCGGGTGCTCTTTCGTCACTTTTCCGATGATAGCGGCATTTACGCCATACCTGTTTCGTTTCATCGCAGCAAGAACCGCTTCCGAATCCGTTTCACCGACGATGACAATGAGCTTACCTTCGTTGGCGACAAAAAGAGGGTCGAGACCAAGAAGTTCACAGGCGCTACGAACCTCTTCGCGAACAGGGATAGAGTTCTCGATGAGTTCGATTCCGACTTTCGACTGGCCGGCTATCTCGTTGAGGGTTGTTGCCAGTCCGCCGCGGGTGGGGTCGCGGAGGCAGTCGATACTCCGAGACACGCCGAGAATATCGGCGACAAGTCCGTTGAGCGGGGCACAATCGCTTTCCAGCGATGTCGAAAAGTTCAATCCTTCCCGCTGGCACATGACGGCTATTCCGTGGTCGCCGAGCGTACCGCTGACGATGACGACGTCACCGGGTTTAGCGAGCGAACCTGATATATTGATACCTTCCGGTACCAGCCCGATACCGGAGGTGTTGATGAAAATTTTATCGGCATCGCCGCGATTGACGACTTTGGTATCGCCGGTGACAATACTGACGCCGGCTTCTGCGGCGGTTTCAGCGACTGATTTAACGATTGTTTCGAACTCGACTACAGCAAGGCCTTCCTCGATGATGAAGGAAAGGCTGAGATATTTCGGCACAGCACCACTGGTTGCAATATCATTCACCGTGCCGCAAACGGCCAGTTTCCCGATATTGCCTCCGGGGAAGAAGACGGGGTTGATGACATAACTGTCAGTCGTAAAAGCGATGCGTCCTGTAACCACATCCAGAACGGCTGAATCATCCATTCTATCGAGAGTCGGATTGGTAATCGAGGGCACGATATACCTGGCAATAAGGTCATGACTCAGCTTGCCGCCGCTGCCGTGGGCGAGGAGTATCCTGTTATCCATCAGTTTCTCCGTAGAGGTAATAGGTCGAACAGCTTCCTTCCGAGGATACCATGCAGGGACCGACCGGGTGTTCGGGGGTGCAAACAGTGCGGAACAGCTTACAATCGAGCGGTGTATTGATACCCCGGAGGATATTCCCGCAGATACATCCTTTATGCTCACGAGGAGGCCCGGGATTAACGGGAAAGTTGAGCAGGGCGTCGAATCGTTCGTAGCCAGCCCTCAGTTTCAGTCCGCTGTCCGGAACGATGCCAATACCCCGCCAGTCAGCGGCGGTACTTTCGAAAACCCTGTTCATCATTGTCACGGCGTGGGGATTGCCCTGGGGCTTAACCCCCCGGGTGTAGGCTATTTCGACTTTATAGTCCTCATTTTCAATTTGCTCAACGAGCATGGAAATACAGAGTAAGATATCGACCGGCTCGAAGCCGGAGATAGAGCAGGCGATGTGATAATCTTCCGCCAGAAAGCGATAGGGTTCGGCGCCGGTAACAGCACTGACATGGCCAGGACAGACGATGCCGTCCAGCCGAACTTCACCAAGCTCGAGAATTGCCTTCATTATAGGAGGGGTTGTTTTACCGAGGGAAAGAACGAAGAAATTCCGGAGATTTTCCTGTTCTGCCTGGAGAATACCAGCGGCCACCGTCGGAGTAGTGGTTTCGAAGCCGATGCCGATAAAAATCACGGTTTTGTCCGGATTGTCCTTTGCGATGGCGATGGCGTCAATCATGGAATAGACGACCCGAACGTCAGCGCCTTCCGCTTTAGCAACTTGCAGGCTCGAGTAGCTGCCGGGAACCCGAATCATATCGCCGAAGCTGGTGATGATGACATCCGGCAATTTCGCCAGGGCGATAGCTTTGTCAAGGTCGGAATTCGAGGTGACGCATACCGGGCAGCCCGGCCCGGAAAGCATTTCGATATTGCCGGGAAGAAGCTGGCGGATGCCGTATTTGAAGATACTGACGGTATGGCCTCCGCAGAATTCCATGAGGCGTATCGGTTTTTTCGAACGGGAGTGAATTCTGTCCAGCAGCTTTTTTACCAGTTCAGGGCGGCGAAATTCGTCGATATATTTCATCGTTGCGCGTTACGATTCCTGGGCTTCGGCAAGTTCGATAAGGAGCTTGAGGGTTTCCTCGGCTTCTTCGGCATCGATGATGCTGATAGCGTAACCGGTATGAAGGAGTACGTAGTCACCGGCTTTCACCTCGGGAGTCAACTGGACGCTGACATTACGGCTGATGCCTCCGACTTCGACCTCAGCGGTCGTTCCATCGACTGATTTTACCAGGGCGGGAATTGCCAGACACATATTTCTACCTCTCTTTTACCGGGAATAGCCGGCGATAACCGCCTGTCCCAGGGATATTCCTCCGTCATTGGTCGGTACCTGCCGGTGGGTGAAGACGTTGAATCCAGCGAATTTCAGGCGGCTGACCGCCTGGTTTAAAAGCAACCGGTTCTGGAATACGCCGCCACTCAGGGCAACATCGCGAATACCGGTGGCGCTTGAAATCATATTACATAACACGAATATCATCGAAGCTACCGTGTTATGGAACTTCGCAGCTATTGTAGCTTTTTCGACGCCCTGCTGTAAATCTTCCAGGATGCCGGTGAATGTTTCTTCAAGGTTAAGGACGTCGGTTTCTCCAGACCTCTCGATGGTAAAGGGATAGTTCTTCGTCTCCAGAGGCGCCCGGTCGGCAATCATTTCCAGTTCTATGGCTGCCTGGGCTTCGTAATCGACTTCTCTCCGTACCCCGAGCAGGGCGGAAACGCAATCGAAAAGTCGGCCGCAGCTTGAATTGAGGGGGGTGTTGATATTCTTATCAATCTGGCTTTCGATGACAGAAAGCTCTTCGGATGAAATGGAGAGAAACCGGGAAATTTTATTTTCCAGGACGGACTTACCGAAAAGGGCGTACAGGTAACCGGCGGCAATCCGGTACGGTTTGCGGATAGCCGCTTCACCGCCGGGGAGGGGCAGGTACTGAAGGTGTGCCAGGCGGCGGAACCCGTGAAAGTCAGCCACCATGAATTCGCCGCCCCAGATTTTACCGTCGGTTCCGTAGCCGGTGCCGTCGAACGAAACACCGATAACAGGGCCGGCGAGGCCGTTATCCGCCAGGCAACTGGCGATATGAGCATGGTGGTGCTGAACGGGAACCGCATTGAGGTGAGGATTGGCTGCGAGTACATCGAGGGCATACTTCGTCGGCAGATAATCCGGGTGCATATCATAAGCCAGTATCTCCGGCTCGATACGGAACAGCTTTTTATAGAATGAGATGGTCGTCTCGAAATGCTCAAGTGTTTCAAGGTTTTCCATGTCGCCGATATGCTGGCTGACAAACGCATAGTTATCCCGGGTAAGGCAGAAGGTGTTTTTCAGCTCGGCGCCGCAGGCCAGCACCGAGGGAATCGGCGAACTTAATTTTACAGGATAGGGTGCATAGCCCCGCGCCCGCCGTATCATTTGCGGTTGTTTATCCTGTACGACCATGACACTGTCGTCATAGCGGGCATAGATATCCCGGTTATGAACAATAAAGTAATCGGCAATACCGGAAAGCCTTGTCACGGCTTCATCGTTGTCTTTGGCGATTGGTTCTTCGGACAGGTTACCGCTCGTCATTACCAGGGGAAGACCAGTTTCGGCAAGCAGCAGGTGGTGAAGTGGCGTATAAGGCAGCATGATTCCCAGGAAATTGTTATTCGGGGCGATAGCGGGACAGATTGTCGAATCCCTTTTCCAGCCGGCCAGGACAATCGGCGCAGCGGGTGAGAGGAGGAGTTGTTCTTCTTCACTGGATATCCGGCAATGCCGCTTCGCTTCTTCGACGGACGAAACCATGACTGCGAAGGGTTTCGCCGGACGGTGTTTCCTTGAGCGAAGCAGGTTGACAGTAGATTCCGAGGTAGCGTCACAAGCGAGGAGAAAGCCGCCAAGCCCTTTAATCGCCAGGATTTTATCGTCTTTCAGTAACTCGCTGCCGGTTCGTATCACATCGTCGGTTGTCACCGGTTTGCCATCAGCATTGAGAAGTTGCAGCGAAGGACCGCATACCGGACAGGCGTTCGGCTGAGCATGAAACCGGCGGTCTTCCGGGTTATCATACTCGCGCCGACATTCCGGGCACATGGTAAAGGCCTGCATGGTCGTCAACGGGCGATCGTAGGGGATATCCTCGATGATGGTAAAACGGGGACCGCAGTTGGTGCAGTTGGTGAAAGGGTAACGATATCTCCGGTTCGAAGGGTCAAATATTTCTTTTATACATTCGGGGCAGGTCGCAATATCAGGGGAGATGAGCTGGTATTTTCCAGGTTCAGGGAGGCTTTCCCGGATGGTGAAATCGACATAATTGTCAGGTTGTTTTCGCGAGTGAGAGAAGGTTTCTATAACAGCGCGAGGGGGTTTACATAACGGTATGTCTGCGATAAAATCGTCAAGAGAAGCAGAGGGACCTTCGACATCGATGATAACGCCTTCGGAAGTATTGCAGACCCAACCGGAAAGGTTGTGCTTATTGGCGAGCTGGTAAATGAAAGGCCGGAAACCCACACCCTGCACAATCCCCCGGACACTGATGAGAGTCGATTCGCATTTTGTTTCTTTCGTCATGGTTAATGAAAGCGGATGATTCGATGGCGCGCCCAGAGGGATTCGAACCCACGACACCTGGTTCCGAAGACCAGTGCTCTATCCACTGAGCTATGGGCGCATTCGTTTTATACACTTATAGTATAGCATATGAGGAGAATATTGAGGCTGTCCGGTAGAAAAAAGGGGAGTGACAAAATTCACTCCCCCGAGTTCGCGAAATTTACCGCTTAGTTTTTCGAAACCGATTCGAGCGAATTACCGAAGTACACTTTAGTGTGAGGCCAGGGAATCTCAATATCGGTGTCATCGAAGGCGTTCTTTATCCTGAGGCGCAGTTCAACGTTCGGTGCCCATTGCTGCCCGGGGATGACATCTCCCGTTTTCAAGATATCGATACCCGAATCGCCCAGACTATTAACCCGTACGGCCGATGGCCTGGTAATAAACATATCTCTAAATTGCTTGTCTTCAGCCATTTCTTTGCAGACAACGTTGACGGTATTCATTACCTTACCTAAATCTTCTCCATACCCGACCGAAACATTCAGAATGATACGTGAAAACTTCTTCGTCATGTTCGTCGACACGTTGACATTTCCATTCGGAACCGAGTGTACCGCGGCCGAAGTCTCCCGCAGCACCGTCCGGTGAAGGCCGATTTCCTCGACCGAACCAGTTACGCCGGCAATATTGACGACTTCATCAACCCGTTACCGGTCTTCCAGGATACTGAAAAATCCAGTGATGAAATCTCTGACAAGGTTTTGGGCAGCGAAGGCTATAGCCAGTCCGCCGACACCGTTACCGCCAAGGAGAGTAGCAATATTCACGCCAAATCATCGGAAAATTAACCGCTTTCAGTACAAGTTAGACAATGTTTGCGACACCAAAGACGACAAGAATCCGTATACCCGAATCCATAAACCAATCCATACCATTCTCTTTATTTGTTTCACTCCATCCTGATTACGATATCGAATCGGGCCTGTTTTCCTTCAGGCGTTTCGGTGACTTTCATTTCGTTGGCTGGTTCGAAAAGGGGGTCAGAGGAATTGCTCTTATTATTGGTAAAAAAGAGTTGAGTGGTGAAGACTCGTGAACTCCCGGCTTTTACTTTAACATGGATATGAGGCGCCCTTCTGCCATAACGTCCGGGCATGACGGTTTCAACCCGGAATTCCCCGTTTTCGCTGGTATACTGATGTCCGCGCAATCTATACCCGGCATTATCATACATACCATTACCGTCAGCCTGCCAGAAATCGAGCCAGGCATCGACTACAGGATTACCATTTTCATCAATGACCCGACCGGTTAAAATCAGTCTTTGACCGGAAGTATTTGCATCAGCAATCTTATTTTCCGGCGGTGAACCGGTTTTGTAATAAGGGCCTTCCTCAACCTCTTTTAAGAATTTTGACGCGCTCGCCTGATTGTCAGCCACGAAAAACCTCCTGCCGGATTTTTTCAGGTTTTTACATAATGGCAGCTATATCAAAAAAAGCAGTTATAAAACCGAATCAGATGAGTTGTTCCGGTTTATGTAGTGAGGCGGTTACGGTATTCTAAGTGGGGTGAGTGGAGGGATTTGAACCCTCGATCTTCA
>CAYXEG010000111.1:5565-10093 GCA_964463875.1 uncultured Dehalococcoidales bacterium | reverse complement strand
TGTTTCGGGCTTTTCCGGGTTTTTTTCGTGGTGCTTGCCGCCCGCCGGGTTTTCTTCTGCGTCTCGAACCGTCCGATAAGGCCGTTGACAATCACAAGTCGCTTATCGGTCATGAAAGGCATCGTTTCGCAGGTGACCTTCAGTTCGTCGAAAGAAAGGTTCTGCCCCTCGAGAACAGTTGTCCCCATCGCCATCGCCTCGCCGCCCATCTCGCTCTTTATCTTGTCGAGCGCCTGCGCAATCGAAAAATCATCCGGCCCGCATAAAACGTATATCAAAATCCTGTTTCCTTACAAACCCAATTCTACCATAACCGGGAAAAATCCGGCATTTGCTAATGTGTGTATTGTTTTCTGTATATTATTTTTTCTATGATATATTATGAATCTGTCAGGGTAATAATTATGGAATACAGAGCAATAATAAAGAAAAGTGGCGATTGGTGGATTGGATGGCTTGTTGATATTTCGGGCGTCAATGCCCAGGAAAAAACCAGAGATGAACTAATTGAATCATTAATAATCGGGGTAAAAGATATGATAAATACCCCTGTCGAAACTGATGACGAAGAACTGGTTACAATAGAGGTGTAGCTATAGTAGACATGAGAAACGAAACGGGTAGAAAATTACTCTGTTTCATAGTCTATATATTACGTAAACTTATCTATGAACGCATCGAAGAAGAGCAGGATATCAGAGACGGCATGAAAGCTCTGGGAGAAGAAGACTCGATGGATTGGAATATCTATAAAAAATCGATAAAGGAGTGAGAAAAATTTCTCACTCCTTTATTTTTATTCTCTACGCCGGCATGATACCGTGCTTCTTAACCGGCCTCTCTTCTTCCTTGTTCAAAAGCATTTCGAGGCTTTCAATCAGCCGTTGCCGGGTCGTTGCCGGGTCAATGACATCGTCGATGTGCAGATGCTCCGCTCCCCGGTACGGCAATGCGTCTTTTTCTCTATACTCTTTGATTATTCGCTGAAGCACTTTTTCCGGGTCATCAGCAGCTTCGAGTTCCCGCCGGTAAATAATCGGCGCCGCCGCCTCCGGCCCCATCACCGCCAGTTCGGTACTCGGCCATGCGTACACGAAATCGGCCCCGAGTTCCTTCGAGCACATCCCGATGAACGAACCCCCGATGGCCTTCCGTATCGTCACCGTCAGTTTCGGTACCGTCGCTTCCGAGTAGGCGTACAGCAGCTTGGCGCCATGCCGGATGATGCCTCCCCACTCCTGCCCGGTGCCGGGCAGGTAGCCGGGCACATCCACCAGCGTCACCAGCGGAATATTGAAGGCGTCGCAAAACCGGACGAACCGTGACGCCTTGTCGCTTGCGTCGATATCGAGCGCTCCCGCTTTCGAGATGGGATTGTTGGCAATGATACCCACCGAACAGCCGTTCAACCGGGAAAAACAGGTGATGACATTCGTCGCGAACTGCGGGAACAGCTCGAAGTAATTCTTCCCGCCTTCCCGCCGGTCGAAAATGCTCTCGATTATTTTATGCATATCATAAGGACGGTTCGGCGCTGCCGGAACGATGTCGAACAGCTTTTCGTCCCGCCTGTCCGGGGTATCCCCCCAGTCCGCCCTCGGCGGCTTCTCCCGGTTATTCAGCGGCAGATAACTGAGCAGTTCCCTGATGTTCCGGAAACATTCGGCTTCGCTTTCCTCGCTCCTTGCCGCTACTCCCGCTTTTCTCTGGGCGGCCACAGCCCCGCCGAGTTCATCGTCGGTTATTTCCTGCCCCATCACCGATTTCACCACCCTCGGCCCGGTGATGTAGGCATAGCTGATTCCCTTCACCATGAAGATGAAATCCATCAATGCCGGCGAATAGACCGCTCCTCCGGCGTTCGGCCCTAATATAGCGCAAATCTGGGGAATCACTCCGGACGCTTTCGTATTCCGATAAAATATCTTGCCGAATCCCGCCAGCGCGTCCACCCCGTCCTGTATCCTCGCCCCGCCCGAATCGTTCAGCCCGATGACCGGGCAGCCGCTCCTCAGCGCCGAATCGAGCAGGTCGGCTATCTTCTGGGCGTGTATCTCCCCTAATGTTCCCCCGCTGCTGGTGAAATCCTGGGCGTAGATGTAAACGTTCCTGCCGTCGATTTTCCCGAACCCGGTTATCACCCCGTCAGCCGCTACATCCTTTACCTCTCCCCGGCTCGTCGCGAATGCTCCCGACTCGTAAAAAGTTCCCTTATCGAGCAGGGCGTCAATTCTCTCGCGGGCAGTCATCTTCCCCTTTGCTTTTTGAGCATTGATTCGGGCAGCTCCGCCCATCGCCTCAATTATGTTCCGCCGCGCCGTTAAATCGTCGAGTTGTTTTTTCCTGGCGTCAATCTCTTCTGTCATACTGCTCCGTCAGGGTAATTATTTTCTTAACATCGGGTGGTTTTTGCAGGATTCATCGTTTTTCGCGAGCCAAAGACTCAACATTACCCCTGCTCTTCGTTCGTCCAGTTCTGCATCATCTGCTTGATTTTCTGGGCAAGCTTCGGATTCGAACGTAACCGCTCGATGAATATCGGGCACCCCTCCACCAGCGAGTTCTGGGCTGCCGAAGCCATGCTCGAAAGAAGATTCTCCATCCCCAGGTCGCCCGGCGAAGCCGGCTTCATTCCCGGCGTATTCTCCATCTGCCGGCGTAAATCCTCGGTGGTGAACCTCATCGGTACCACGCAGGATTTATACCAGGGACATTCCTTGCACTGAACTATCCCGTACGCTTCTCGAAATGCGTCTCCCATTGTTTTCTCCTTATATGCCCGTCCTCTTAAAAAACGCCCGGACGGACGGACTGATTCATTCGGATACCTCTCTTAATTCGCGGTATCCCGGAAAAATTTCGGTATTTTATACCGAATTATACCATTACCTTCGAGAAAAGAGGTAATTGGTGTTTTTATTATGTTAACTTTAATAATTTCAGTAAAAACACTGTCCGGAATAACCGTTTCAGGTACGCTTCATCCGGCCACGGTAAATGCCTTATAATGATACTGATACGGAGGAAAGGACATCTTGAAAACGTTACCGGACTTTAACAAGCTCTTCAAACCATCATCCCTGGCGGTTATCGGCGCCTCGAAAGACAAGTTCAAGGGAGGCGGCCGTTTTCTCTATGCCTTCAAAAATGACGGGTACAAAGGTAAACTCTACCCCGTCAATCCGAAACAGAATAACGTCATGGGACTGAAAAGTTACCCCGGTATCCTCGATGTCCCCGGCAAGGTCGACCTTGCTTATATCGCCGTCCCTTCGTCCGTCGTTCCGGGCGTTATCGCCGACTGCCATAAAAAAGGCGTCGCCTTTGCCGTCGTTCACAGCGCCGGTTTCTCGGAACTGGGAGAAGAAGGCCGGGAACTGGAACGAAAAGTCCTCGCCGCTGCTGAAAACGGTGTCCCCCGCATCATCGGCCCCAACTGCATGGGCATTTACTCCCCTTCCGCCCGTATAAAAACCGTCGTTGAGGACTATTATCCCGATGACCCTTCAGGCCCGGTCGCTTTCATCGGTCAAAGCGGCTGGGTTCCCTACAACGTCCTCGAACTGGGTCGCCAGCGGGGTATCCGCTTCAATAAGGCTATCAGCATCGGCAACCAGAGCGATATCACCCTCGAAGACTTCCTCGAGTACCTTGGCAGCGATGAAAAAACGAAAGTGATTGCTTTCTATATCGAAGGCCTGAAACACGGCCGTAAGTTCATGGAACTGGCAAAAGAAATTTCGAAATCGAAACCAATTATTGTCTGGAAAGGCGGCCGAAGCCCGATTGGTACCCGGGCAGTCGCTTCCCATACCGGCTCGCTGGCCGGCAACAATGCCGTCTTCAATGCCGCCATGAAGCAGTGCGGCGTTTCGGTTGTCGGCAGTATCGAAGAACTTGTCGACCTGATGGCCGTTCTGACCTGCCCTTTCCTTCCTCAGGGAAACAGGATTGGTGTCCTTGCCGAATCAGGTGGCGGCGGTGTCGCCGTTGCAGATTCGGCGAACGAATTCGGCCTGGCAATTCCGACTCTTTCGGAGGCGAGACAGCAGGAATTGTTCAAAAGACTCCACGGGCTTATCCCCCCCTTCTCTATGCCGAAAAACCCCGTCGATCTCGTCTGGCCGCCCATGGAGAACCGGGTTAAAATTCTTGTCGATTGCGCTGAGATTATTCTTCAGGAAACTGATTCCCTGATTATTCTCGATTACGCGGTTTTCGGCCCCGAGTATGTGAGAGAGATGGTCGCTCTCCGGGACCGTGTCAGGAAACCGGTGCTGCTGGCCCCCTGTTTTCCTGCAAAACGGCAGAAAGACCTGGAAAAAATGACGAAGAAAGGGGTTCCTTCCTTCACAATTCCCGAGAGGGCGGTTCAGGCGCTGGCGAGGGCGGTCGCATATACCGCCTACCGGCGTAACGGTTAGGTTGCTTCGTCCGTAGCCCTGGCAATCAGCGAGGCTTTTTCGAGGTCCGCCGGGTAATTGATGTCAAAAAACGTTAGCAGCGCCGGGTCGAACTTCAGTATTTC
>CAYXEG010000111.1:0-5555 GCA_964463875.1 uncultured Dehalococcoidales bacterium | reverse complement strand
ATCACTGAGTATTTCGTCTTTCCCGATGAAACGCACCTTTATCCTGGCGAGAAACGGGTGAATGCTGAGTATCCCGCGCTCAAGATGGTCTTTGGCTGTTTCCATGGTATGTTTTGAGTACACCGCGTGAAGAGGCTCCCTCATGCCGTCATCGAGTTCGGGAACCACCGCGTCATAGTCCGCCGAAAGTTCCGCCATGTAACCCAGCAACCCGCTATTGAGAAACGGCATATCGCAACCGACCACCAGGTTTTTTTCCGTAACTGAAGCGGTTACTCCGGAAAAAATCCCCCCGAGCGGGCCTTTGTCGGGGTAAACATCCGTCACGACTCTGATGTTCCCGTTAACAGGAACCTCCGGAAACTGGCTGGAGGTAACCACTATTACTTCACGGGAAATCGGGCGTACCCGATCGTACACCCGCTGCAGCAGGCTTTTACCCGCGATGAGTTCGAGAGCCTTGTTTCTCCCCATCCGCAGGTTTTTACCGCCGGTCAGAATAATCGCCGATATGTCCATCAAGTTCGATATTCCCTGAAAAGAAAACGCGGGACAAGGCGTTGACCGGCCTCAATCCCGCGTTGTCAGTCATCGTTGTAAGGTTATTTTTTAAGCCCCGAGGCTTCGATAATCTGGGGAACTTTCTTTTCCCAGCCGATAGCCATGATATGCACGCCCTGACAGATATCTTTCAATCCTTTTATCAGTTCGGCCGCTATCTCGATACCCATCGCCGTTTTATCTTCAGCGTTCTTCATGCGCTGAATCAGCGGCTCGGGTACAAACACACCGGCGACGCTCTTGTTCATGTAGCGGGCCATGCCGACCGACTTCAACGGGATGACGCCGGCCAGAATCGGTACCCCGACATCTCCAACCCTCTTCATGAACTTGTCGAATAATTCGACATCGTAAATGGCCTGGGTCTGGATGAATTTGGCGCCGGCCCTGATTTTCTTGTTCATCTTCCGGATTTGCATGTCGAGCGCTGCTTCCGTATCGGCGCCCGGATTGACCACCGCCCCCGGGAACAAATTCGTTTTACCGTTGAGTTCGTTGCCGGCCATGTCGTAACCGCTGTTCAGCGTTGCGATTGCTCCAAGCAACCCGACTGAATCCAGATCGAATACCTTGGCTGCCTGGGGATGGTCTCCCAGCGACGGCAGGTCGCCGGTAAGCGCCAGAACATTTTCAATACCCAGTACCGCCGCGCTCAACAGGTCGGATTGCAGGGCGATTCGGTTCCGGTCGCGGCAGGTAACCTGGTAAATAGGGTCAACCCCTCTCTCCTTGACCAGGTGGCTGGTAACGAGTGAACCGAGCCTCATCGCCGAACTCTGCTGGTCGGTTATATTGGCAGCCGTTACCTTGCCGTGCAGAATGTCGGCGGATTCTTCGATTTCCTCGATATTCGTGCCCTTGACCGGCCCGATTTCGCAGGTTATCACAAATTCCTTGTTTTCTATAGCTGAACGTAACGTCATTGTTTAACCTCCTCCTTCGGCTTCGGGTCGGTCTTCTCCAGCACGAAGCGGGATGTCAGCAGTGTCTTGGCTTCGGGTACCATCTTGTTATAGTTCTTCGGCCCGACTATCTTATCGAGAATATCCAGCCGGTTAACTTCCTTGAGCTTGTTGTAGATAAGTTCCCAGCCGCAGTCCTTCTCTGGATAAACTTCGCACTTCCCCTTGGAGGCGCCGCCGCATTGTCCGTTCAGCAGCCCTTTCGAGCATGCCGTCATCGGGCAGACACCGCCGGTGTAGGCAAGCATGCACTCGCCGCATTCCAGGCAGCGCTCGCTGCCCGTCCATTCGCCTCTGATACCGCCGAGACTCATCGTGTCACAGGCGGGATAGCAGATTTTATTGAGTGAATTAGCGACCGCCTGGACGCCGACCCCGCAGGTCAGTACCAGCACCGCATCCGCTTCCTGTATCTGTTTTATTCTGGTGCTGAGGCGCGACCGGATTAGTGCTTTATCACAGAGAAAATCTATGACTGTACCGCCGGTTACCTTTTTGCCAGCCTCTTCCAGCTTGACTTTCATTTCTTTTACCTGCTCCGGCCCTCCGGTCCCGGATGCCTGAGCACAGCCGTTACAACCAAGTAGGAAGATACTGTGTTCGATTTTCAGAAACTCCAGTATTTCTTCCAATGGTTTCTGCTTTGAAAGAATCATCTTTCCTCCTTAACAGTCCAGTAAATTCGTTTATTTTCCCTTTCGGTTATGCCCGTTAGTGAATTGCGCAAGCCAGGCAGGGGTCGAACGACCGGACGATTCTTACGATTTCGTAAGGATTTCCCCTGTCTTTTATGGCAGTGCCGATTATTGCCTGTTCGATTGGGCCGGGATTGCCTTTCGCGTCTTTCGGCGAGGCATTCCAGGTCGTCGGTACGACACACTGATAATTAAATATCTTGTGGTCCCTGATTTCTATCCAGTGTCCGAGAGCGCCGCGCGCCGCATCGGTCAGGCCGAATCCCCTGGATTCCTCGGGAATTTCGTATTCGGTATAGGTCGGTTCGCCCGGTTTTACCTGGAGAACCCACTTTTCGAGGTTATCGGCAACGATTTTCGCGTCGAGAGCGCGGGACAGATGCCTGCCCATTACCGAGAACAGCGCCGATGCCGGGGCATTCAGTTTCTTGAGTGATGCGTCGACCAGCCCCTTGACGTCAGGGTTGCCGGCCGCATAATTCACCAGCAGCTTCGCCAGGGGTCCGACTTCGTAAACCTTGCCGTCATACCTCGGAGATTTCACCCATGAATAGGCTCCCTTTTTCTCCAGGTCGGGTTTGGTTTCGCCCTGTAACGGCTGTCTGGCTCCCTCGTAATTTTCATACCAGGAACTGGTTACCTCTTCGGCAACCTTATCGACATCGAGGGCGCCGTAGATTAAGTCCGCTGAGGTAATACCGTTGCTGAATAACCGTTTTCGCTTCGTCACATCAGGCTGTCCGCTTTCCATGTCGAACTGCCCGTACGAAAGGAAATTTTTCGGGCCGGCGCCGATTTCGAAGTAATCCGCATAAGCACCCGCAATCGCAAAAACATCCGGTAAATACACCGTATTGATGAAATCCTGAATCTTCCGCAACTTCCAGAGGAAACTCGTTATCATATCGACGGTCGGAGTACAGGTTATGCCGCCGGGAACGATGCCGACACTGTGAGGAATCTTTCCGCTGAAGATGCTGACCATCTCATGTCCGGTCCGGCGAACCCCCAGGGCCTCGACGTAATGGGCGCAGGCAGCCTGGTTCATTTCGGGCGAAAGACGATAGTCGCCTTCGTAGCGGGGCACGAACGGCCCCAACTCGCCGCGACCGACGAATGTCTTCAGCGAATTGAGTTCCGGGTCGGTTCCTTCGTATTTCGCGACATCGGTTACATCCACGTAATCGAGCGCCGCCAGGTGATAGAAATGAAGGATGTGGTCCTGTACCATGTGCGCGCCCTGGATAAGGTTTCTGATTATCCGGGCGTTATCCGTGATTTTTCCGGCAATCCCGAACGCGCTGTCCAGGTTCAGTGCCGCTGCCATCCCGTGAGCCTGGGGACAAACACCGCAGATTCTCTGCGTGATTACCTGGGCATCTCGCGGGTCCCTGCCGAAAAGAATCGTTTCGATTCCCCGGAACAGATTGCCGGTACTCCTGGCATCGGTGACGACACCGTTTTCGACTTCCGTTTCTATCTTTAAATGGCCTTCGATTCTGGTAATCGGGTCGATAACTATCTTGTTAGCCACTATTTAACCTCCTCTTCGCAGGTCCAGCATGAGCCTATCACCGGCAATTCCACGTCTACCAGTTTCTCGTACATCGGCAGATTGGGGAATTCCGGCTGGGTGCAGCCAAGACACGGTGAACCGGCGCCAATGACCCAGTTAGTACCGTTATTCCATCGTCGCAGCGGACAGTCCGCGTAGGTTATCGGGCCTTTACAGCCCAGTTCGTATAAACACCCTTCGTCGCCCGGTTTTTTCGCGAATTTACCTTCGTCGAAATAGGCTCTTCGAGGACAGTTTTCATGTATCAGTTTGCCGTAGAACGCCAGCGGCCTGAGATTGTCATCCAAATCTTCCGCTTTCGGCAGACCGTTCAGTAAAATACTTGCAATCGTGTTGACTATCCAATCGGGATGGGGGGGACAACCGGGAATATTGATGAGCGGTTTATTGATTCCCTTTTCTTCCAGAACCTGCCGGACCGGCCGGGCATTGCTCGGATTCGAACCGGAAGCCGGTATGCCTCCGAACGAAGAACAGGTACCGACGGCCAGTATCGCCATCGCGTCCCGTGCCAGCTCTTCAAGCCGCTGCTCCATGGTGACCGGCTTTCCGTCTCTTTCTCCCATGACGCAGTATCCGGCAGTTGCCCCGGACGGAATTGCCCCGTCGACAACCAGGACGTAGCCGCCTTTCTTTTCCTTTGCCGTGTCTTCCAGTGCCTGTACGGCACTATCTCCGCTGCCTGCCATCAGTGTCTGATGAAAACGAAGGTTAATGTGCGTTCCGGGAACGACTTCGTCTATCAGCAGGTTTTTAACGGTAGGACTGGCCGAGTTCAGCAAAGAAACACTGCAGCCTGTGCATGAGGATGCTGCCAGCCAAACTACAGGTAACTCTTGAACCATCATTCACCTCTACTTTCTAAGTATGTAAGGATTTTCCTTGTCAGGTAACTTATCTGCTTTTACCATTACCTTATGCGGACATTTTATCATAGTTCCGGAATGTCAGGTAACTGGTAGTACCGGGCGTGCCTTTCCAGGCACGCCCGAACGTCTCTTCTTCAGTTGACAATGTCCGCCAATATAACGCTGTTATTCGAACCCGCCCGCTACCTTTGCCGCCTGTCCTTCTCTATCAGGAAAGTAGAGTTAACATTCATGATGACGCTGTTCAAGGTAACAGGCTGGCAGGTAGTGACGATAGGTAAGCTTCAGGAAGGTGTGCCGGTTTTGGTCGGCACACCTTTCCTGCATTTTCTTTTCTAGAACAAACCCTGTACTTTACCGGTCTTGGTATCGATATCGATTCTTCGGTAAGCCGGGTCTGAGCTGGTTCCGGGGAGTAGCGAAATAGAACCGGCCATCGGGCAAAGGAACTTGGCGCCCGAGTAGATGAGGATGTCCCTGATGGGAAGTCTCCATCCCCTGGGAACACCCTTCAGCGACGGCTCATGAGTCAGACTCAGGTGAGTCTTGACCATCATGGTTGCGTATTCGTCGTACTTCTTATCAGCTTCGAATTTCTTGGCTTTCGCTTCCGCATCCGCGCTCCAGTCGACACCATCCGCGCCGTATACCTGGGTTGCGATAAGGTTGACACGGTCTCTCAGTTTCATCTCGTTCGGATAAAGGAACTTGAATTCCTGTTCATCGTCACAAGCATCTTTGACAGCATCGGCGAGTTCGAGCGCACCATCGCCGCCGTCAGCCCAGTGGCTGCTCTCGGCAACGCGGGCACCGGCCGCTTCGGCAGCCCGTTTGATAACGGCAACTTCTTCGGCTGTATGCCCGAAGCGATGCAGAACAGTAAGCTCTACGG
>CAYXEG010000110.1:0-10335 GCA_964463875.1 uncultured Dehalococcoidales bacterium | reverse complement strand
CAACCCTGCGACTGAATCGGTGGGAGTTTTACCTATCATCAATGACAGTCCACCATTCCACACAACAAGTATCACTTCACTTTTCGAATTAACGTTTCAACTGACCCTTTGACGAAGGTTATTCAATTCACAGGTTATCAGGTAAAGCTCACAGTTTGAACTATACTACTGGAATTACACGAAAATATTAAGCATTTCGTTAACCAACGGGGATATCTTCACACAGGAAAACAAACAAGCATTGTGAGTCCTGTGTTTTTTGTGTTGTCACGTATAATCCGGTTATGAGTTTTTCGGAGACGTGGAAGCAGATTTTATTTACGCCTACCTCCAAGCTCGGTAATCATCCCGCCGACTTTGTCCGTATCAAAGTACGCCCACCTGATTCCTTCGATACCACCGGTCTGGATGATAGTGAAACCGGCCTTTTTCATCTCGGCTGTTTCTTTGTCGAGGTCTTCGACGTTATAACAGACGTGGTGAACGCCTTCTCCCTTTTCCTCCAGGAACTCATTATAGATAGACCAGCCTTTTAACGGCTGAATCAACTCGATATCCAGACCGCCCATACCCCCTCGGCATATCCGCAAATCCATGTCGTAATCAGATGGCTCTCCCCGAACTGTCTGTTCTGTTATGGGCATCCCTTCCGGTCCGCCGATTAAAGGCGGGAAGGGGCCGACTCCGAGTGCTTCGAAGTGCTTGATGGCTTTTTCCATATCTTTTACTACCAGGCAAACGTGTCCGAAACTCCAGTCCTTGTGCATCTTGTATACCTCCTTTTTTGTTCAGTGTCAGTGGTGAGTCACTATTCTAGCAGTTTTCACGCAATTAATCAGCTTTTTCTCCCGTTTTCTTGCCGATTTGAAAAACACAAGAAAACTGACTACCATTAGGAGAAATACCGAAAAGAGGACAGTTCGGCGATATTTGAAGGAAAATCAGGAGGGAGGTAAAAATATTGAAAGCAGCGATAGTACAGAATGACGGAAGCTTACTGGTAGAAGAAGTTCCGGAACCTCCGGCCCCGGAACCCGACTGGGTGAAAGTAAAAGTCGCTTACTGTGGTATCTGTGGAAGCGAACTCCACAGCATCGATCCTGCATACAAAATCAGCACTCCAGAAATGAAAACCCCTCCGGAAATGAAAAACAGAGGCCCGCGAATCGGCGGCCATGAGGCATCAGGGACCGTGGTTGCCGTGGGAAGTAACGTCAAGGGAATCACCCCGGGGCACAGGGTAGCAATGAATTTCCGTACTCCCTGCGGCACGTGCTACTACTGCCGGAATATGATGGAGCATTTCTGCGAAAGGGTGATTCCGTCAACGGGTTCATATGCCGAATACGCACTGTACCATGCCAATGCCGTATACAAATTGCCGGATGATGTCGGCCTGGAAGTCGGGGCATTACTTGAACCGTTATCGGTGGCGGTCCATGCCGTTGACCAGGCGGAACTGAAACCGGGCTGTACTGTGGCTATCCTGGGAGGTGGGCCAATTGGCACGTTGATACTGGAAGTAGCCTTGAGGTCCGGCGCAGCCAAAGTTTTACTGTCCGAACCGGTAGATGAACGGAGAAAGCTGGCAAAACAGCTTGGGGCAACAGTCGTGGTCAATCCGGTTAATGAAAATTTGCAGGACGCAGCATTCAAGCTTACCGAGGGTAGGGGCTTTGACCGCGTCTTCGATGCCAGCGGAAAACCGGCTGTTGCCAGGCAGGCTCTTGAACTTGCTGACAGGTGCGGAATCGTCGTCCTGGTAGCGGTTTATCCTTTCGGTAGTGAAATCGGAGTCCCTTCTTTCTGCATGAATGGGAAAGAAATTACCATTAAAGGAGTTGTCATTTCTCCCTACTGTTTCCCGAGATCACGTAACCTGCTGTCTGAACTTGACCTTGAACCACTCATCTCCATCAGGCCGATGGAGGAGATAAACGAGGCTTACCATGATTTACTGGCCGGGAAAGGCATGAAAGTGCTTATCAAACCCTGATTACCGGAGCCGGTCGGAGTGTTTTTTGGAGTTGACGGAAAGGAGTTTTTCTTGATGAACAACGATAACCAGAGTATGCTCGGTCCGTATCGTGTCCTTGACCTGACGGATGAAAAGGGAGCCTTCTGCGGTAAGATACTCGGCGACCTGGGGGCAGAGGTGGTCAAAATTGAAAAACCCGGCGGCGATGACATGCGTAACCGGGGACCATTCTTTCACGATGAACCTCATCCGGAAAAGAGCCTTTTCTGGTTTGCCCTGAATTCAAGCAAAAAAGGAATCACCCTCGACATCGAAACTGTCGAAGGCCGGGAGATTTTCAAACAACTGGCGAAAACAGCCGACTTTGTCATTGAATCGTTTTCACCGGGATACCTTGACAACCTTGGATTGGGCTATAAAGACCTGGAACAGATAAAGAAGGAAATAATCATGGTATCCATCACCCCCTTCGGGCAGACAGGCCCTTACAGAGACTGGAAAACGGCTGACATCGTCGCCTGGGCAATCGGGGGCAATATGGCGCCCTGGGGTGATGTTGATCGGCCTCCTTTACATTTCAGCCATCACTCACAGGCTTATCTTCATGCCGGTGCCGACGGAGCTCAGGGAGCGTTAACCTCTCTCTTTCAGCGGTGGATTACCGGGGAAGGGCAGCAGATAGATGTCTCTATCCAGGAATCGGTTGTCCAGTGCCTTGAGCACATTACCGGGATATGGGATACGCGGCACGTTATCCAGGAAAGGGGCGGCGAATCTCTAATGATGTCGAATCACCGCACTACCCAAATCTGGCCGTGTAAAGACGGGTATGTCTCCTGGTCCCATGGCGGGAATTCGGTTTTATCTCCCAGCCTGCCGTTGGTTAAGTGGATGGAAAGCGAGGGATACACCAGCGAATTCCTCAGGAACTTCGACTGGGAAAAAACTGATTTCATGAAGATTTCACAGGAAGAAATGGACCGGATAGAAGAACCGACC
Source organism: uncultured Dehalococcoidales bacterium (assembly GCA_964463875.1). GTDB lineage: Bacteria > Chloroflexota > Dehalococcoidia > Dehalococcoidales > UBA2162 > MGML01. The sequence goes on along the minus strand of CAYXEG010000110.1, from coordinate 7,358 downwards.
GGCCGTTTCTTCATGGCACATACCAAAGCTGAACTTCTGGAAGGCGCGGTAGAACGAAGAGTCCTCCTTTACCCGGTCAATACCCCGGCTGACCTGACCGGTAACAGGCAGCTTGAAGCGAGGAATTTCTGGCAGAAGATTGAGCATCCGGAACTGGGTACAGCCCTGACCTACCCGGGTCCGTTTGCTATGACATCGGAAGCCCGCCCTCACATTTCGCACCGGGCGCCTCTTATCGGAGAACATAACAGTGCAATATATGAAAATGAACTGGGTTTTTCTCAAGAAAGACTGATTATGCTTAAACAAGCCGGCGTAATTTAAATGAGTGATAAAGAGGAAACAGCAATGAAAAAATTACTGGAAGGTATCAGGGTAATAGATTTCACCTGGCATTTGACCGGGCCTCTGACGACCAAGCACCTTTCGGACCTTGGGGCTGAAGTGATTATCGTTGAATCAAGCAAACGGGCCGGCTGGAAACGGGGAGCGCCTCTTTCCGGCAGCACTGATCAGTATTGTTCATCCAAGCTGAGTATTACTCTCAACACCCGTGACCCGAGAGGAATTGAGCTGGTAAAACAGCTCGTCTTGAAAGCAGATATCGTCACGGAAAATTTCGCCGGGGGAACTATAGCGAGAATGGGACTCGGTTATGATGTGCTGAAAGAAATTAAGCCTGACATTATCATGCTCAGCACGTCGATGCAGGGACAGACCGGGCCGCATTCGAAGCATCCTGGCTCAGGACATAAACTGACAGCCCTTGCCGGCTTCAGTAATATTTTTGGTTGGCCCGATAGAGAACCAGCCTGGATAGCCGCTTACACTGATTTCATCGCTCCGCGGTTTAACATTATCACACTCATGGCAGCCCTCGAATACCGCCGCCGCACCGGGAAAGGCCTTTACCTGGATATGTCCCAGTTCGAAAACGGCGTGCAATACATGTCTCCTCTGGTGCTCGACTACGTAGCAAACGGGCGCACAGCTATCAGAGAAGGGAATGCGTGCTCCTATGCTGCTCCGCATAATGCTTATCAATGCCTTGGAAAAGATCGCTGGTGTGCAATAGCGGTCTTCACTGACGATGAATGGCGGAGTTTCTGCCGGGTAATCGGTAATCCCGAACTTGCGGAAAGTCCCAAATTCAAAACCCTTTCTGCCAGAAAGGAAAATGAAGAAGAGCTTGACCGGATGGTTAATCAATGGACCTCTAATCACACCGCCGAAGACGTGATGAACCTGATGCAGGAAGCCGGCGTAGCTGCCGGTGTTGTCGCCACCGGTGAAGATGTCATGGATAAAGACCCTCAGTTAAAGTTTCGGGAATTTTTTAAAGAGCTTGAATATCCCGGTATCGGGAAGTACCGTACTCAGGTTGGGCCTCATTTCCTCATGTCGAAATACGATTACGAGTTGAAAGCTGCTCCCTTGTTCGGTGAGCATAATAAATATGTTTTCCAGGAAATCCTTGGCATCCCTGAAGATGAATACGAAACACTGGTGAACGAAGGGGTTATTGCTTAATCATTGAAATGGTCTATAATACAAAGGTATTTTGCTGACAAGAGAAATCACCTTCAATCTTTCTCTGTCAACGAATGAAGAGAACACAAATGGTTACCAGTTCGGTATTGTACGAAGTAATCTGCTGGTCCGGACCATGGCGGAGAGTATTTCTATCAGGGCTTTCTGTCAGGAACCCCAATCAGCCTCCTGCTCAGTTTCACTCGTAAATTAACCGTCTTTGCTTGATATCTTACTTGCTTTCTTCTCTATACTCTCTATACTAAAAAATTGGTTTATTGCCAATAAATAAAGGAGGGAGAAATGACATACAATTTCAGGAATCTGGTGTTTGAAGGTGGTGGAGTCAAGGGAATTGCATACATGGGTGCTATGCAGGTCATGGAGGAAAAAGGCATCCTCCCGAACATAAAAAGAGTAGGCGGTACCTCGGTGGGGGCAATTAATGCCTTACTCTTCGCTCTGGGTTTCAATAACAGCGAACAAAGGGAAATCCTGTGGCAGCTGAACTTTTCAAACCTGCTGGACGCAAGTTGGTTACTACCTAACATATGGCGGGTTTTAACCCGTTATGGCTGGCACAAGGGAGAATTCTTCAGAGAATGGGTCAGTAAACTCATCAGAGAAAAAACCGGGAATACCAATACCACCTTCAGAAAACTGAGAGAAGAAAAGAAACCTGACCTTTATGTTTACGGGACAAACCTGAGTACGCACTTCAGCGAGATATTTTCGGTTGAACATACCCCGGATATGCGCCTTGCGGACGCCATTAGAATATCTATGTCCTTACCCATATTTTATACCGCCATCCGCAATCCCAGGAATGATGTGTATGTTGACGGAGGACTGCTTGATAACTTCCCGGTCAAATTATTCGATCGGGAAAAATATGTGGAAAGCGAGAAACACCAGACAGAATATTACGAAAAACAGAATGCTGCTTTCCTGGAAGAACATCCTGGGAGCAGCCCATACGTGTTTAACAAAGAAACCCTTGGTTTCCGACTTGATTCGAAGGAAGAGGTGGCCGGTTTCCGGTATAACGAACCGCAGGTAAACAAAATCGATAATTTTTTCGAATACATTCAGGCCTTGATTAAAACCATACTCGACAGTCAGAGCAACACGCATCTTCATGGAGATGACTGGCAAAGAACCATCTATATCGATACGATTGGAGTATCGACTACCGACTTCAACTTATCCGATGAAAAGAAAAAAGCTCTGGAAGAATCAGGAAGGCGTGGAGCGGAGGAATATTTCAAATGGTATGATGACCCGGCAAACAAGCCGGTCAACCGATAATAATCAGCAAAAACCGCCGGATGATACAGCTCAAACATGCCGCTTGCACCATGCTCGCCGGTAAACGCGTTATATGACCTTACCGTTAAGATATAACGTTACTTCATGATGCACGACTGGTATATCAACCAGGAAAATTTACTCTGAAACGGTGAAGTCGCTTGCATCAAAATACTTCTTTCAGGCGCTAAAACAGTCCTTTTTACCAGTTTCTCTATTCAATTACGTCTCATATAATCGTCTTGCTATCGTCGATAGCGATAGAAAGGCAGATTTAATGAGGATATTGGTTTTTGGACGTTCGTTTGTTACGCACAAAATAATCGAGACACTGCATGAGGAAAATATCGATGTTACCAGTATACCTGATGGATTCGCTGAACAGATAGATTTCATCGAACCTAAAGAAATCACTCTTGCGATACTGGATTGTTGTGCATATCAAATGGATAGTGTTTATGAGTTAGTTAACGATAACTGGCTTGTTCCTGTGGTGTTTATTATGAATGACAGGATGGAGAACTGGAAAAAGGTAAGCCGGTTAAACGCGATTGGTTTTTTACCGGAAGTAGCGGGAAAGAGAGAATTAAGAGCCCGCTTAAGAGGAATACTGCGTCAAATATTTACCCACAAGTAAGCCTGAACCAACACTCTTGTATAGCCTTATGGTTAATCCGGGGTTTTAACAAAAAATAGTATATCCCTCACTGTTAATTCGTCTGTATATTCCACTTATTTTACTTATTCACTATCCTGCCAATCAGTCTTATATCCTACATCAGGTGTGAAAAATTGCCTTTTATAAGAACCTTCTAAAGTATTGTGTTCCCCTGTTTTTTTATATGTGATGTAACTCCTTAGGAGAATGTACAGGGCAATTTACTGATTTTATATTGTGTTTATGTCGGATTGGAGACACATTACCAAATATTACCTTACAAAAACATCGAGAGCATTACCGATCCGTAAAGATGTGTCTAACCGGTTTATACCCCCTTTACCTTCATGGTAACGAATCATCACTTGGGATGAAAGGAGGTGATTCATATCGAATGATTGGTTGAATAGACCGTCAGACCATATCCTTTAATCAAATCTTTTAATATTTGGTTGATTTTAACTACAGGATAGGCGAGTCTGAATGTCTGGTTTTCAATGTTACTCAACGTAATAAAACAAAGAAACTAGGAGTTTTATCAATGAAGAAAATTTTACTGTTTACGATGACGGTGCTTCTGGCGTTAGCGCTCATCAGCCCGGCTGCTGCGCTGGCGATTACCGGGTCTACTGAAGTAACCATTGCTTCCGGTACCGGGTCAGCGCCGATTGTTAAATGCAAGTGGGAACAGCAGCCTGTGGCTGTTTGTGCAGACCTGGAAGACGGTGACACCACTCACCTGGTTCCCGGGTTCCAGATTCTTCCTCCGCTGGTCGCGGGCGCGAAAAAGATGATTGAGTACTACACCGTGGTAACCGATGAGGAAGATGGCGGCAATGTCGCTCAGGCTTTCGCTGATGTTTACCATCCGGTCGGTTCTCCCGAACCATACGGCCCCAGCGTGACGGGCGGTATCTCGAATGCGCCGTACTTCAAGTATGAAGTCCCCTTCACGAAACTCGGCCATACTTCCGCAGAAATAGCCCTGGTACAGGCTGCTTACGATGCAGGCCTCATTACCTTTAACTCTGCCTATGATCTCGATGATGTCCTGTACGAACTTGATAAAGGCACAGCTGACCTCTGGAAAGGCCAGGCTGAAATCGACTACGAGCAGCCGGCCGGGAATTACGATGTTTACGTTTATGCTGTCGATACCAATAACCTCTTCTCTGTTCCTGTCTACAACCAGTTTACCTATATCGCGGTTTGCGGTATCGAGGTCGACTTCACCGGTATCAACTTCGGTTCGGTTAACCTCAAGGTTGAAAAGATGGTTGCCGGCGATACCGTCTGGGATAAAGTAGCCGGTATCAACAAAGCCACGGTTCGCAATATCGGTAATATCTGGACGAGCGTCAACGTGAAATTTACCGACATGGGCTTCGGTAAAGACGTAGACAATAACTGGAACGTTAACTTCGACGCCAGGATGGGCAGCGATAACGCCTACTATATCGGCGGCATCCTTCCTGGTGTTGAAACTCAACTTGTGAACGCTCTGGCTCTTTCCTGCAAGGATGAACTTGACCTCTCCATCAAGGTCATTAAAGGTACCGGAACCCATACCGGCACTGTCACCCTCGGTTGTATTATAAGACCCTTCACTTACGACCCTGCCAAGGTCGTGGGTATCTCTTCCCATGACGACTATTAGTCTGATTCCCAAGTACTTTTGACACACTGTAGCAAGGTCGGGGAGACATAAGAGACAGCACCTTATGTCTCCCCCGACAAATAAACTAGACGATGAAATGAGAAATGAAAAAAATTATTCACTCAATTCTATTAGCTGTATGTATGATTTGTATACTCAACCCGGTACCGGTTTCAGCGCTGGGAATCGCTATGGGGCCGACTAATATCGATATCGTTGACGCGGTACGTGGCAGTGAATATAAGAGAACCATCACGGTTTTTAATCCGAGCAAGGAAGAAACCGGTTACAAATTAACGTGTGAAGGAGATATCGAGAGCTGGATAAGTTTTCGTTCACCGGATACAGAAAAAGTTGTTGATACCTTAACAATACAAGGCGGCGATAAAGCCGTGGTTCTCGTCACAATCAACGTTCCCGGTGAAGTAGCAAACGGCAGCTATGGAGCAACTATCCTGGCAGAGACAATCCCTGAGGGCGATACGTCAGATTCAGAAGTATCAGCCGTGCTCCAGGCAAAAACGCTGGTTACCATCGCGGTAGCCGGCGATGAAATAATCTCGGGTTCGGTTATCGATATCAGAACCAGAGATACAGAAGCAGGACTGCCTTTCAGGGTAGAAGTAATTTTTAAAAACACCGGGAATGTCATCGTCAGCCCCGGAATAGAGTGCCTGATAGCCGCGAAGGACAAACCACACGACGCAGTGATTAAGCTGAGCTCTGATAACCATACGGTTGGAATTGAGAAACAGGACAGTATTTTTCTTGAAGCGGCTACGAAAAACCTCACGAACGGTGAATACCTCGTATCCGTTAAAGTTTATCTCAAAGGAGAGTTATTGAAAGAAGCAACACTACCCTTTGTCTTATTACCGCCGGGAACTCTCACGAAACAGGGTGAACTGAATGCCATAACCTATGATGGCCAGCCGGTATTGAACTCGCTGATAAAAATACAGGGATTGTTTACCAATACCGGTCAAGTTGACGTTTTTGCGAAATTAATCGCCGAAATATATATCAATGATGTTTTATCCGATACGGTTGAAAGCGATGAAATACTGGTACCTTCAAGCTTTGATAGTTCAATAACCGCCTACTATAAGTTAGAGAAAAATGGTACATATGTCATAAAAGGTTACATAGCCTATGACGGCAAACTGACTTCAAGTAAAGAAGTATCGTTATCGACTGAAAACAGTCAGATGACAGCATCCGAGGGAAATGATGTCGTTGATAGTACTTCCGTAACAGACGAGACAGAAAAATCAAAATCAATATCCTGGATACCGGTGATAATTGCCGTAATTGTTCTGCTCCTGTCGGGTACTGGTTTTTTTTATATAAAGCAAATTAAAAAACACAGAGCATCTGAGTTACTCAAAGAGCATCCCGATAGTGAATAGTAATTCGTTGAAAAGGAACGCTGTACAACAAAATTTGAATATCTACCAATCCTGAGTGGTCCTGGTAGAAGAAAGAGGTAATATGAAAAAGTGTTTACTGGTTCTGTTCATTTTTCTTATGGTGTTAGCGCTTATCAGCCCTGCTGCCGCACTTGCAGTTACCGGGACTACTTCTGTAGCCGTTTCTTCAGGTGGCGGAACACAACCTGTTATAAAAGCTATGTGGGAACAGCAGCCTGCGGCTGTTGAACCAACACTTGAAGATGGTGATCCATTCCACCTTTATTCCAGATTTGAAATCCTTCCTCCGCTGGTCGCCGGTGCTACCAAGACCATTGAACATTATATTGTCGTTACCGATGAAGAAGACGGAGGCAACGTTGCTCAGGTCTTTGCTGATATTTACCATCCCGTTGGTTCTCCCGAACCCTACGGACCCAGTGTTACGGGTGGTTTTTCAAACAGGCAGTACTTCAAGTATGAAGTTCCCTTCATAAAACTCGGACATTCTGCTGCGGAAATAGCCCTGGTACAGACTGCCTACGATGCAAATCTGGTTACCTTCGGAGTATATACGCTCGCAGAGGTCATGTATCAACTCGAAAAAGGTACGGCTGACTTATGGAAAGGCCAGGCTGAAATTGACTACGAACAACCGGCAGGAATATACCGCGTACTGAATTATGCCATCGACACTAATAATAACGTGTCTCTCCCTTATGGCAACGTCTTCTACTACACCGCTGTTTGCGGTATCGAGGTCGACTTCACCGGTATCAACTTCGGTTCGGTTAAC
>CAYXEG010000109.1:0-10371 GCA_964463875.1 uncultured Dehalococcoidales bacterium | reverse complement strand
GTTTACGAAACCGTTGCTCTACCACTGAGCTACGCTGGCTTTCAAAGCTATTTTCTATTTAGTTGTCTGTGTTATGTCTGGTTTTGGCGTTAATTTGGCATTAGAAAACGCCTACCTCAATCTTCTGTTAACGTCGCTCTCGGTAGCATCCGGTTGACTGCATCATCCCTATTATATGCAATAAAACATCCACCGTAAAGGATGATTCAATGGATAACGGATTGTCGTAACGCCAGTGTTTTACTTTATAATATAATATCTCATGAAAGTCACCTTATATCGATTCCGTGTTTTTTTGAAAAAAAGCTCTATCGCACAAAACGCGTTTTTCGATAAGTGTGCCACATTCACTTCTTCCACGATAACCGCCCCCTCCCTTCGTGTAATCTTTACGGAATCCCTCCCTTTGTTTATGCCTTCGTTATCCTTTACACCGTATTCTGATTACAGACGATAACTTTCAAGGAGAGACTGATGATAAAAACGGTGATACGGTGCCCGGACGATACGGTTATGGCCTTCGATGAGCACGGAACCATGCTCCCGCTCTACCTGGGGCACTACCAGACGGTGAAAATGAACATCCTGAAAGACACAACTCCCGGTACCGTTTTCAGCCACTATTTCGATAACGAATCGGCACTCCTCCAGACTCCCCTCGAAGCCTGGTAATTACCCCGCCGGGAGGCGGGATTCCCTTCCCCCGCTTCCCGGTCGTTTTTTCACCAATTTGACCCTCATGTACCTCTGTGCTACTATTACCTTATTCCAGACAGCGTAAATCCTCAGGTTTGCGTACTTATTTTTTCCCGGGATTACCGGCTGCTGGTAAATCCACCCGTTTTAAGGAACCATGTCGCTCGTCGAAGCAGAGCTTGTCGCGGTTGCGCCCGATAGAGAAACCCTTCTCACTATCGGCGTCTTCGACGGCGTCCACATCGGCCACAAATACCTCATTTCTCGTCTCAGGGAGATTGCCGCTTCGAAAAACCTCGCCAGCGGCGTTATCACCTTCCGCAAGCACCCCTTCGAAATCCTCGCTCCGGAAGTGATGCTCCCCTACCTCACCAGTTGCGAGGAAAAGGTCGAACTCCTGAAAGCCGAAAAGGTCGACTACGTCATCCCCCTTACCTTCGACCGCGCTCTTGCGGATACCTCCGCCCGTGACTTCGTCACCCTGTTATACAACCTCCTCAGGATGCGCGGCCTGGTTGTGGGTATCGATTTCTCCCTCGGTAAAGACCGGCAGGGCACCATTCCGGCACTCCGGGAAATGGGAGTAGAAATGGGATTCAGCGTCGATGTCGTCGACCCCCTCGATTTTCACGGAGAAACCGTCAGCTCTACCCGGATTCGGAAATTCCTCAAGGAAGGTAATTTTCGGAAGGTCTTCGAGTACCTCGGGCGCTCGTTCAGCCTTTCCGGCCCGGTCGTCAGCGGCGACCGCCGCGGCCGAACTCTCGGCTATCCTACCGCCAATATCGCCGTCGATGCCGTCCAGACCCTCCTCCCCAACGGCGTTTACGCCACCTGGGCACATATCGATGGTAAGCTGTTTAAATCCGTTACCAATATCGGCAAGCGTCCTACCTTCGGCGACAAGGAACCAACGGTCGAGACCTTCATCATCGATTTTCAGGGCGACCTCTATGGCAAAGAAGTAAAACTCGACATCATCGACCTGATACGCCACGAGAAAAAATTCGCCAATACCGAAGACCTGAAAAAGCAGATTGCCGCTGATATCGAATTCAGCCGGAGTTGCCTGGACTTCCAGCCCGGTTCGCCGCCTTCCACCGGTTCCTGTTAACCCTGTCGTTTCTACTTACTTTCTCACTGATGATTTTTCAGCTTTTTATTGCTTGGATAATAGATAGTTTTCGGATATACTCATTATCGGGTAAACCAAAATAAAAAAGAAGGTGACAAATGGAGCAACTACGTATCCCCGGACCAACCCCCTGCCCTGACGAAGTTCTGAAAGCGATGGCCATGCAGATGATTAACCATCGCGGACCTGAATTCGTCGAAACCATGAACAGGGCAACCGAAAACCTGAAGAGGTTTTACCAGACTGAGAACGACGTGTTTATTCTCACCGGTTCGGGTACGGGCGGCCTTGAGGCCGCCGCAGTTAACATGATGTCACCCGGAGATAAAGTCCTTTCCGTTTCCAGCGGCGTTTTCGGAGAACGCTTCGCCACCATCTCCTCTGCCTTCGGCGCCGATGTCACGTCCCTCAAGTTCGAATGGGGAACCGCCCCTGACCCGGAGGTGATTAAGCAGGCGCTCAAGGACAACCCGTCCATAAAAACGGTGCTGGTAACCCATAATGAAACCTCGACCGGCGTTACCTGCGATTTGAAATCAATTGCCGAAGTCGTCAAAGGCGCCGGCAAGCTGCTCATCGTCGACTGTATCAGCAGCCTCGGCTCGCTCGATATACCGGTCGACAAGTGGAAACTGGATGTCGTCATCACCGGCTCGCAGAAAGGCTGGATGATTCCGCCGGGGCTGACCTTCGTCAGCGTCAGCGAAGAAGCCTGGAAAGCATATGCCGAAGCGAAGATGCCTCGGGTCTACTGGGATTTCTCCCGCGCCAAAAAATCGCTGGAGAAAGGCCAGACACCCTGGACGCCGGCTGTCTCGCTGATTTTCGCCCTCGATGTCGCTTTGAAAATGATGCTGAAGGAAGGCATGGCGAACATCTTCGCCCGGCACGTCCGCATCGGAGAAAAAACCCGGCAAGGCGCTAAAGCGCTCGGCCTTTCGCTTTTCCCCGATGAAAAAGTCGCTTCCAATACCGTCACGGCCGTCAACTGCTTGAACGGACTGGATTCCGGCAAGCTGAGAAAAATCATGAAAGACGAGTACGGCATCGTCCTGGGCGGCGGACAGCAGAAGCTGGACGGTAAAATATTCCGTATCGGCCACCTCGGCCTCGTCAGCGAAAAAGATATCGATGATGTCCTCAGCGCTCTGAAAGCGACCCTCCCCCGGGCCGGTTTTTCGGCGAAATAACAACGAAAGAACAGAATGATGACAAACGAAAATACAGAAGATAACGTTACCAGAAAAAAGGTCCTCGTCACGGAATCGCTCGATGCCGGCGGGCTTGATTTGCTCCGCCAGCACGCCGAGGTCGATATCCGGCTGGACCTTTCCCATGAAGAACTTGTAAAAATAATCGGCAATTACGATGCCCTGGTGGTCAGAAGCCAGACGGATGTCTCGGCGGACGTCCTCGAAGCCGGAAAAAATCTCCAGGTCGTCGGACGGGCGGGTGTCGGGGTCGACAACATCGATACCGATGCCGCCACTGCCCGGGGCATCATCGTCGTCAACGCCCCCACCTCCAACACCACCGCTGCCGCCGAACATACCGTCGCCCTGATGCTTGCCCTCGCCCGGCACATTCCTCAAGCCTGCGCTTCTCTCAAAGGTGGCGCCTGGAAGAGAAGCAGTTTCGTCGGCGTCGAAGTGAAAAACAAGACGCTCGGTATCATCGGCCTGGGTAATATCGGCTCGGTCGTTTCGCGCTACGCCCGAGGACTCGACATGAAAGTCATCGGCTACGACCCCTATATTTCGCAGGAAAAAGCCCGGGCGCTGAACGTCGAACTGGTCGACCTGCCGACGCTGCTCAAGAGGTCGGATTTCATCACTATTCACATCCCCCAGTTAAAATCGCCCGAAGGGCTAATCGGCGAGAAGGAACTGGCGCTCGTCAAACCGACCGTCCGTATCATCAACGCCGCCCGCGGCGGCCTGATTAACGAAGATGCCCTTCTCAAGGCAGTACAGGAAAAGCGGGTTGCCGGAGCGGCTATCGACGTTTTCCGAAACGAACCGCTGAAAGACAACATCTTCGCCTGTATGGACAATATCATCACCACTCCCCACCTCGGGGCTTCGACGGCTGAGGCTCAGACGCTCGTTGCCGCCGATGTTGTCAACCAGATTATCGATATCTTCCACGGACGGGCGGCCATGTACGCCGTCAATGCCCCGTTCGTTTCCGCGGAGAACCTTTCCGTGATGTCTCCCTTCATCAGGGCGGCCTCGATTGCCGGGAAACTGGCTGCTCAGCTTGCCGAAGGGCCGATGAATGTCGTCAACATCGCCTACGAAGGCGAAATAACGAATTACAGCACCAACGTCCTTAAGGCAGCGGCTCTCGGCGGCCTGCTCGACCGGATAAGCGACGACCGGGTCAACCTCGTCAACGCCAACCTGATTGCCGACCGCCGGGGACTGAAAGTCACCGAACAGAGCGACCCTACCTCCGAGCACTATTCCAGCCTGATTACCGTCGAAGCGGTTACGAGTAATGGCTCGGTAACTGTCTCTACGACGGCCGTCCGCGGTGAAGCCCATATCGCCCGGGTGAACAACTACTGGCTCGATATCTACCCCGCCGAAGGCAACTTCCTGTTCTGCGACCACCTCGACCGTCCCGGCCTGCTAGGCCAGGTCGGCAGGGTCACCGGCGACGCCAATATCGATATCAGCGCCATGCACGTCGGCCGTCTTAAACCCCGCGGCGAAGCCCTCATGGTTCTCTCTCTCGATGAGACGGTACCGGATAATGTCCGCCGGAAGATACTCGAAGTCCCGGATGTGTATTCAGCAAAATTCGTCGAACTGTAATCCTTGTCGAATGGTAAAAAAAGGCTTCCGCCCTGTGCGGAAGCCTTTTTTTACCTTGCCTTTTACTTTCTTAACCCGATTCTGTCCTTCTTCGTCCATCCTGAGCTGGCACTTTTCCGTTCATCCTGAGCTGGTCGAAGGATGAATGGAGAAACCGAACAAAACCACTGATTTTGCTACTGGATTTTGCCACCGGCTTTACGCTACAATATCCTCCATGCAAACCGTTATTATTCTGGCAACGCACGGCATGCCACCGCATGATTACCCGAAGAAGGACCTTGCTGAGTTTTTCCGGCTCTACTCGATGGTCGAAAGCATGGGGCAGACGGTCAACGCCGAGATTCAGCAACACTTCAACGTACTCCATGAGAAAATGAGGCGATGGCCCCGTACCGAAAAAAACGACCCTTTCAACGCCACCTCGCAGGAACTGGCCGCCCGGCTCAGTGAAAAAGCCGGCTGCAAGGTAATCGTCGGCTACAACGAATTCTGCGCCCCTGCCCTTGACGAAGCATTACAGACAGCCGTCGATAACGGCGCCAGGAAAATCATCATCGCCACCACCATGCTGACCGGTGGCGGCGAGCACGCCGAGAAAGAGATTCCGGAGAAGCTCGCTGAATTCAGAGAACGCAATCCCCGCATCGAGGTAACCTACGCCTGGCCGTACGATAAAGAGGACATCGTCGGGTTCATCGGCAACCATCTGAAGAAATATCTTTAAATACGCTGCTCTGTTCTCCGGATATCTGCGTGTAAATTCCTTATAAATTTCCCTCGACCTTTACGGTCGGGGATTTAAGTAAGGTAGCTTAAAAATCTCCTCCAGAGACCTGTTATCCCATTCTTAAAAATCCGTTTTGATTCGGAACGGTTAATATTTGTGTCATATTCTTTATTTTTTCCGCATACTTTACCCATGAATGTTGACTTTCTTTTATTTTGAAGGTAGACTCTAGGTACATTCAAGGACACTCTTCCGTCCCGGACCTTCCATGCACGGAGGGCAAATGATTACGTTCGGCTATCAGTAAGAGGCCAGAGCCTTTACCTGCTGACATTTTTGTTTTTCAAGGATATCACTGAATATCCTCTCATCACTTTTCGAGCAGGTTCGATGTGGTAATGCTTGTCTTATACAAATCAACGAAAGGAGGTGGTACATCGGGTACTATGAGCTCTCCCGGTTTGTCCCGGAGAATAATGCAGGAGCAATGATGAAAATGAAAAAAAAGAGTATTGGGATACTATCCTGTATCTGCATGACATTGGCACTCCTGATTGTTTCTTGCGGCACTCAAGAGGTAACTGAAGAAACACAGGAAACGACCGGAGATGATACGGTCAAAATAACAGAGACAACAACGACAACAACGACGACACAGGAAACACCCGTTTCAACCACCCCGAAAGATACGCCGGAATACGGAGGCCGGGTAACGGTAACAACCAACAGTGACCCGATGGGATTCGACGAAACGTTTACCATCCATTTCCAGGCGACAACGTTGAAGTTGACTCATGATGAACTAACTCAGGGAGACTGGGCAAGAGGCCCGGCCGGGACAGGAGAATATACCTGGGCAATCATGGGGAACATTCTTCTCGGCCCGAAAACCGGGGCGATAGCCGAAAGCTGGGAAATCGTCGAACCCGGTCATATTATCTTTAACATCAGAAAAGGGGTTCGCTACGCCCTTGACCCGGCAAGCGAAGCCAGTCGGATGGTTGGCGGAAGAGAGTTGAACGCTCAGGATGTCGTCTGGACATTGAAACGGTATGTAACGGAAGATACTGCCTATATCAAACAGATGGCACCGGGAATGGCTGCAACGGTCCAGATTACCGCCCCGGATGACTGGACGGTCGATGTCCGCTGTCCGAGAGAAGAATTCGTCTGGGTTCTGTCTTATTTCCCGGATTTTGCCAGTATCATGCCCCCCGAAGTAACGGAACAATACGGTGATATGAGGGACTGGAAGAACAGTGTCGGTTCAGGTCCGTTCATTTTGACTGACTATGTGCCTTCGAGTAACCTTTCATTCAGGAGAAACGACAACTACTGGCAGACGGACCCGGTTGGGCCTGGAAAAGGAAATCAGCTCCCTTATCTGGATGGGATAACAATGTTGATAGTCCCTGATGCATCCACCCGGTTGGCGGCTCTTCGAACCGGCGGACTCGATCAACTGGGCGGGCTTGGGTATGATGATGCGAACATTATAAAAAACATGCACCCCGAACTGAAATACACCTCTACCATACCTGAATCAGGCAACATGCTCTATATGAGAATCGATAAACCGGAGTTGCCTTTCAAGGACGTTCGGGTCAGGCACGCTCTGATGATGGCCACCGATTTTGATACCCTCAATGAAGACCTCTACGGTGGAGAAGCGGTGGTCCTCAGTTTCCCGGTAACGCCTGTTCCGGAATACCTCGATGCGTATCTTCCTCTCGAAGAGTGTCCGGCAGCAGTCCGGGAACTCTATACATATAATCCGGAGAGAGCGAAAGAACTGCTCAGTGAAGCCGGCTATCCGAACGGCTTTAAAACCAAAGTCCTGTGCCACCAGGACTCGGCAGACTACCTCTCGGTACTGCAGTACATGTGGCAGCAAATCGGAGTCGAATTGGAAATAGAAACCATGGAGATAGGCGCTTTAATGAGCCTGAAAAGGAGCCGGACTCATGAAGAGATGATATTCATCATCAATGCCAGCGTCGGAACGTATATCAGGATGCTGAACTATAACGGACCGGGTGCCGATAACGCCAGCGGAGTCGATGATGCGCATGCCCGGGAACTGAGGGATAAAATGCTCGATGCCTGGTATGTCGGTGATGAAGCAGCGGTTAACAGGATACACCGGGAAGAGGTATTACCCTATGTCCTCGAACAGGCCTGGGTCATCCCCAGCCCGCTTCAACGACCGACTACCTTCTGGTGGCCGTGGTTGAAAGGCTACCACGGTGAATCCAGCCCGGGTAATAATAACGTCCTGATGTGGACGAAATATTCCTGGGTCGACCGGGCTTTGAAGAAACAGATGGGGTACTGAAACAGCCAGCGTAACTAAACTGAAACCGCAGAAAAGGGTTGGAGTGATACTCCAATCCTTTTCTTTTGTCTGGCTAAAGCCGATTCGTTTGCTACCGAACTATTTGACAACAGTCGACAAGTGTTGTATAAGAATGATTATGCGAACATTGATTCATACAGGTTTTTTATTAGTGCTGTCAGCCGGCTTCCTGAGCGGACTCGGGTGCGATAATGCTGAATCCGAAATCGCGATGACCGAATGCGAATGGGCTGAGACACTTCCGAAATCCCGGCCGGCCGATTTCAATCTGCTGTTCCGTTACGGCTACGGCAGCATCAGCAAAAATGAACTGAACACCTTTAACGGGACTTTCACGAAGGACATGGTATCGGACCCGCCTGTTAACATCGACTTCAACGTAACCGATGAAGATATGGACCGTATATACCGGAAAATGCTGGAAATCGATTTCTTCTGTTACCCGGACGAATTCGCTGTTCCTTTACCTGAATCAGGAACCGTCAGTATGGTGGATCCCAGCCAGGGGTACTACTTCATGGTAACCTGCGACCGGAAAGTGAAAGTAGTACGATGGGAGGACAAGATAATGAATGAGAATGAAAACGCCACGAAATTGCGGGCGCTGATACGGCTTATCAGAGGCATCATTGAAAACAGAGACGAGTACCGGGAACTACCGCAGCCAAAAGGGGCTTATTTGTAAAAATAACCGGGTATCATTCGTCTGTAAAGAGAAAAACATAATCTAAAGGCTAACCAACGTAGAATTCACCATCTTGAAATCACAATCTGTGATGTCAAGTAGCTGGGGAGGTCGCCGTTCTCCGCCTTATGCCTTTACCGAGCATGGGGTTGCCATGCTTTCGAGTGTTTTGCGAAGCCCGAGAGCCGTTCAGGTTAATATCGAGATAATACGAGCGTTTATCAGGTTACGCAAGATGCTTGCTTCCCATGAAGAACTGGCTCGAAAGCTGAAAACACTTGAGGAAAAATATGACGCTCAGTTTCAGAAGGTATTCGAAGCCATTCGCCAGTTAATGCTCCCGCCGGAGCCGAAAAGAAGTCCGCTAGGATTCCGGAAAACAGTGGATAAAACCGATTGAATTTTTTCACCGCGTTAATATAATCACAGACGATACTGAGAACCGGTTTTCCTTTCGCCGTTATGGTTCGACAGGCTCGCCATGAGAGGTAACAGTTTCCTCATTTCGGACAAGGATGACACAGCGGGTAAAGTCGGGACGACAACAGGAGTTTGAGAAAAGTTCCATGCTGCCTGCAAGCAGACTTTTGTACCATGCTTATCCGGGATTTTTCTCTCCGGTTTCCGGTACAGGAGCAGACTGTTTCGCCGCTAGTTTTGTTTCTACGGTGTAGGTGTCACCTTGAAACGGTGAATGCTTCCTTCATTAAGCAACGTATCGATTGAAATCATTTTCGCCTTTCAGCATGAGCTTCTTTTCTTCGAGGACACGTTTCACGAACGGATTATCGTTCTTTATTCGGAATGTGTCATTGTCAGACTCGTCCGACCAGTCAGACCTGTCCGATCCGTCCGACTCTCTTTCCTCTGACTACTCATCCTCTTCTTCGTCTCTTCTAATTACTAATTACCAGGTACTCATTACTCACACCGACACTCACACTCTGACTCAGTATGAGTTACGGGTTCACCAATATGGTGTGGATATGGCTCCTGCTTGACCGGGACGGAAAAACCGTCGAATGGAGCCTGATTCCCATACTCGACTGGCTTGTCGTCGCCCAGGTAAGTCAAAATTTCGGGACTGATTTCCCTGTAGTCTCTATTCATCGTGGTACCGGCGGCTATCACGGAATAATGTCCGTCATTCTTGTCGCCGGCTACCTGTACCTGTTAATCCGGAACCTTCGGGCGAATTCGGCAGGCAAGGTCAACCTCCTCCGACTCCTCGCAATAGGTATCGGCGTCCAGTTCAGTTGGGAGTTCATCCTCCTCATCAGCGGTATCAGACCCACCGGCGTCGTACCCCTGATTGTCAATTCGTTAATCGAAACAAACCTCGGCATGCCGTACCTTTACCTGATACATAAAACAGTTACCTCGAAGCTGAAACCCAGCTCATAACTCCAGCTTCGAACAACCTTATATCCTCCTTGAATGACAGCCATACTCTCCTCTTTCATACTGGAGAAGAATTCTATATTCCGAATTTCAATCGGAACGTATCATTGTCCGAATCGTCAGACCAGTCCGACCTGTCAAACACGTCCGACTTACCCTTTTCCAACAGAACGGTGGTCTGTACCCCATTCTTTTATCTCTGGACGAAAATGGAAGTGATGACCTGTTCAGTCCTTTTCTCTCCCCTTGCGGGAGAGATGTAAGTGAGGGGTAAAATATCTCATGGCCAATAATAAATCCACGAATCTGGCGAAAATCCTGCGAAAAAACCCATAAACAAACCCATGAACCGCACCCACCTTCTCAGAAAAGCAATCTCATCGAACACCCGACAATCAAGTTTCCCCTCCCTGTCAACGGAGAGGGGAATTAAAGGGGTGAGGTAAAAGAGATAATCGTGAAACCCTTTTTGTGACAAGAATATTTGACAAATTCAGAACACCTGTGCTAATATAAGCCACATTTTGGGCAAAGTTGTAAATGCCCCGC
>CAYXEG010000108.1:8193-11093 GCA_964463875.1 uncultured Dehalococcoidales bacterium | reverse complement strand
GTCCGGTTAATAATCAGTGGCTGTCCGTCCACCATGAACTCGATTTCAGCCCCGAGGTCTTCCTGGTTTTTCGGGTCGGTGCCGAGGTGAATGACTATCTCATCGTAATCGTGAACGTGTTCGTAGATATGAGGATTCGGGTCAGGCATGCCGAATATCCAGCCGGTTTCGATGTACATGTTACTGCCGGGTACCAGGCTGTTACTCAGGAGTGTCATTGCCGGCTGTCGGCCTTCGACAACGAAAGGCGGAGTTACCTCGAAAGCCGGATTCCTTACGAAGTATTTCGCAGCGTCGAACATACGTGTACCTCCTTTCATTTTCACCTCTTTTGCCTTTATCAGATGTCCCAGGCGGTTCTCGCTCCGGTACCGATAGCATCGGCAATCAGTAACGGTTCACGGCAGTCGCCCACCGTGTATATGTCATCAACTTTTCCCTCCAGGTTTTTCGCCAGTTGGAGATTCGGCTGAAGCGGTAGCGCCGGAATGATGCTGTCAGCTTCGAGAACCAGCCTGTTTCCGTCCTTATCAATTATCGTCAACCCTTTGCCGGTAATTTCCCCGTATCCCCTGATACCGTTGAGCAGCCTGACTCCTTTCTTCTCGAACCACGTGAAGAGGTGAGACCGGAGGATATCCACCATGCCGTAGCCCAGCAGTTCAGCGGTATCAACGATGGTAACCTGCCTGCCCCGCCAGGTAAGGAATTCGGCGAGTTCGCAACCCTGGATACCGCCGCCGATGATGACGACCCGTTTCCCTACCGGCATCAACCACCTGAGCCGGTCCGCACCGAGCAGCCGGGTAAACGTTTTCAAGGTACGGTGGAGTTTACCGCCGTTTATCACAATCCGGTTATCGATTCCCCTGATATCGGGCAGCCGGTAGATTCCTCCGACAGCAAGGATAACAGCATCCGCTTTCTCCGCGTCAAGTACCGCCGGGGTGAATTCCTGGCCGAGGCGAAGGGTCACTCCCAGCTTACGAAGCTGATTTTCAAGGTACCGGACAATCGATTCCAGGTCTTCCAGTTCTTTTCCCTTGACAACCGCCGCCACCGGCAGCAGCCCGCCTGGTTTCGGTTCTTTTTCGTATAGGGTGACATCATGCCCTCGCAAGGCGGCTGTCCGGGCGGCTTCCATTCCGGCCGGCCCGCCCCCGACAACGATAACCTTCTTCCTGACGGCAGCTTTCTCCACGGTGTTTCGTACGGAACCCATGAAGGGATTGATACGACACCGCTGGCTGCCGAGGCAATTTTCGCAGGCGGTACAGGGAGCGATATCATCCAGCCTGCCCGCAGCAACCTTATTCGGCAATTCCGGGTCAGCCTGGAGTCGGCGGGTCATGGCAATGAAATCAGCCATCCCTTTTTCAAGTACCTCTTCTCCCAGTACAGGGTCGAGCCGGCCGACAGTAATGACCGGAATCGAAATACTTTTCTTCATGCCGGCAGCAAAGAGGATGTTCGCCCCGGCACCGTGGCGTTCGCGGTAGTATTCATCCGGAAAAGCGGATTCAGGGACAGGAGGCTCAGGCCAGAAAAGGACGTCCGGCAGATAAGCGCCGACATGGAACCCCATCCAGTGATTTCGTATCTGAATGGCATTCGCCCCGGTAGCTTCGAGAATAGCGGCTATCTGGCGGCTGTATTCCGGAGTCATGCAGGAAGCGTTATCGATGCCGACTGCCTGGCCGACTTCGAGGCCGTTGATGCAGACGGTCACCGGAAAGTCGTTGCCAAGTCGCTTCTTTATCTCTCTGATGATAGAGGTAACTATCCGGGCACGATTTTCCGGGGTACCCCCATAGTCATCATCCCGCCGGTTCCAGAAAGGCGAGAGGAAATTATGCAACAGGTGGGAACTGGCAGCGTTTATGTCAACACCGTCGAACCCGGCTTTTGAAGCACGCACTGCCGCAGAGGCGAATTTATCGATTTTCTCTTCGATTTCCTCAATAGTCAGGACATGGGGAACTTCGTTGTGGAAATCATTGTCATTACTGACCGTGACTGCCGAGGAGGCAACAGGCTGCCCTTCGAAAAATGGTTTCGGCGAACCCAGTATCTGGCGCTGCCACGGCCCGTCATGGTTCATTTGCATGAACGTCGGACAGCCGTATTTGTGGATAATCGCCGTCAGTTCGCTCAAGCCGAAGATATATTTATCATCATCAAGCCGATACCGGTTCGGCCAGCGGGCGCCGACAGGGTAATCGATGGTCGGCGATTCGACGATGAGCAGGCCGACTCCCCCCCTGGCAAGCGATTCATAGAAAGCCAGCATTTTACCGTTCATGCGGGTTTCATCCTGGTGCCACATGAAGGTGCCGGCGCCGGTCTTGATAAGCCGGTTCCGGGTGGTCACCGTGCCGATTTTACCGGGTTCCAGCAGTTTCTCGAATTTGTTCCTGTTCGCCATGTCCACCTCTATACTGATGTCATTCCGCCATCGATGGGGATACTCTGCCCGGTGATGAAAGACGCCTTATCAGAACAGAGCCAGATAACCGCCTCCGCCATATCTTCCGGGTCAGCCAGCCGTTTCATCGGTATCTCGTTTCTCATACCGTCGGCGCTCACCGGGTCGCCGCCGGTCAGGTACTCGAACAGCAGGGTATTCTGTGTCGGGCCGGGGCAAATGGAATTCACCCGAATTCCCGAGGTAGCGCATTCGACGGCTGCTACCCGGGTCAGGCCGGTAATGCCCGCTTTACTGGCGGCATAGGCGGCAAACCCGGCCAGTCCCTTGAAGGCGCCGATTGAGGCGGTATTCACAATCGCCCCGTACTGATGTTTCAGCATCTGGCGTATTTCGTATTTCAGGCAGAGAAACACGCCCTTGAGATTGATATCGAGGGTGCGGTCCCACAGTTCCTCGGAAAAATCGATTATAT
>CAYXEG010000108.1:5638-8183 GCA_964463875.1 uncultured Dehalococcoidales bacterium | reverse complement strand
TCCTCGGGCAAGTCGGCTACTGAACCCTGGGTACCGATGCCGGCATTATTGAAAGCATAATCGAGTCGCCCGAAGGTTTCTACGCCCCGGGCAATCGCCGCTTCGACATCGGATTCGCGGGAGACATCGCACTTGATGAAGACAGCTTTACCTCCGGTTTCTTCAATCAACCGGACGGTTTCCCGTCCGCCTTCGAGATTGGAACCGGTGGTAACGATGACACTGGCGCCTTCCCTGGCAAACATCCGGGCGGTTACCCGCCCGATACCGGAAGCGGCCCCGGTCACAAAAGCCACTTTTCCCTTGAACATATCAGTCATAGTCGTGCTCCTTCATTCTCCCGCAGGATTTCGGACGTAGTTCGCGGCGTTTCTGCCGGCAATTCTCCCGGAATTCATGGCGAACGCCGAAGCCAGCCCGGAGGCGGTTTTCATGGGATAACTGTCCCCGTACATGCCGCCGGCATCGAACCCGCCCGCGTAAAGACCGGGAATCGGACGGCCTTTCTTATCGATAACCTCAGCATGATGGTTTATGCGGATACCGCCCATCGTTCCCAGAAAAACAGTCCTTGTCCTGACCGCGTAGTAGTTCGGTTCTCTGAGCGGCCACAGGTAACGGCGGTCCTTGCCGAACAGCTCGTCGTAGCCCTGGTCGCAGAAACGATTATAGTCGTCGAGGGTAGCTTTCAAAATCGACGGTTCACAACCAATTTTACCGGCCAGTTCTTCGACCGTATCGGCAGCGAAAACCTCGGT
Source organism: uncultured Dehalococcoidales bacterium (assembly GCA_964463875.1). Lineage (GTDB taxonomy): Bacteria > Chloroflexota > Dehalococcoidia > Dehalococcoidales > UBA2162 > MGML01. The sequence goes on along the minus strand of CAYXEG010000108.1, from coordinate 7,425 downwards.
CGTTCCCCGTTCGAAAGCCGCTGTCAACTCTGTTTCAAGCGCGAGCGGACGACTGCCCGGAAGGTAGTTAATCGAAACGTTTTTATCGACCCCTTTTTCAATCATTCGGCGTTTTATCGATTCATCGAAAATGCTGAAGGAATACCCTTCAGGGAAACGGGCGTTCGCGTTCCCGACGAAGGTATCGTAAAAGCCGATGCTTTCATCGCAGAAGCGTTCGCCGGCGGGACTGACCCACAGGTCAGGCTGAGTGGCGGCGAATTCTATCTGACAGCCCATCGCGAAATCCGGCCCCACCGGCCCGACACGGTACAGTTCGAGTGTTTTGATACCCTCTTCGGCGGCCCCCAGTTCAAAAGCCATACGGATGCCGTCGCCGGTTTTTTCGGTATTACCGACGACTGCCAGGTTGACGCCGAGGTCGAACCCGGTGTATTTCTTGACCCATTCCTTATTGTTGGCATACCCACCGCTGGCGATAATGACCGCCTTCGCCCTCACCGGCACTTCGTCGCCATCACGGTCGATGATGACACCGGTAATCCGGTCGTTCGATTTGACGATTCGTTTTACCGGAGCAGAGGAGAACAGCCGGATTCCCTGCTGTTTCGCCCGGGTAACAAGCGTTTTGATTACCGCTTCGCCCTTTCCCCGGATGACATGGTAGGTACGGGGAGACTCCGGCATGTTAATGGTGGCATCGGTAAACTCGACTCCCTGCTGCTGAAGCCAGGAGACGGTTTTCGGGGATTCGCTGATAATGGCTTTCACCAGCCGGGGATTGGCTTTCCAGTGCGTCGCTTCCATAACACTTTTAAATGCCTGGTCGCAGGTTACCGTGATGTACCTCTGTCGTTGCATAGCCGATTCGACAGCAAATGTACCTTCAAAGAAGTTCGAAGTACCCCCGAAGGAACGCTGTTTCTCGAAAACGATTACCCTGGCTCCGTTTTCAGCGGCGGTCAGCCCCGCCACCAGTCCGGTCGCTCCGGAGCCGATGACAATAACATCTGTTTCAGACGGAAACTGCTCCATGAGTATCTCCTTCTTACCGGTTTTCGTTCAATAGTTCGCCCAGAACTTCACCGGAGTGATTTTCAAGCGGATATCGCACCGCAGGCATCGCTCCGCTTCACTGACGGCCGCTTCTTCGCCGATGCCGGTTATCACCGGACAGAAGCTTTGTAAACGTTCTTCTGCTGGAACATGAGGTTCATCAATTCTCGGTAAGCCTGGAAAACCGTCCCTTTTCCCCAGCCGGTTTTCCAGGTTCGAAACCGGCGCCAGTTGCTTATCGATTTCACCGCTGCCTCCCAGGTACCGGTCAATCGCCGAGGCTGATTTCCGCCCTTCGGCAATCTCCTGGATAACCGATGACGTGCCGCTCACGGCATCGCCGGCGGCGAATACCCCGTCGCGGCCGGTCGACAAGGTAAACGGGTCAAGTTCGATGAGTTGTTTCTCCGTCAAAGCGACGCCGAAGCTTTCGGGAATCTCCGGTTTCTGCCCGATAGCGAAGATAACGGTATCAGCATCTAAAACGTGGCGGGAGCCTTCTCGGATTTCAATATGCGGGTTTTTATCCTCATCGAAGGTAACGGACTCGACTTCAAGACAATCCACTCCCGTGACAGCTCCATTTTCGATGAGGACAGCAGTAAAGGTACGGGACGGGTAGATGACTATCCCTTCTTCTTCAGCCTGAATCACCTCTTCCTCGGCCGCGGGCAGGGTATCCCTCGATTCAAGGCAGGCAAGGCTTACTGTTCCGGCTCCCAGCCTGCGGG
>CAYXEG010000108.1:0-5628 GCA_964463875.1 uncultured Dehalococcoidales bacterium | reverse complement strand
GCACCAGTACCTTTTTACCGAGAGCAACCAGGTCTTTCCGGTTGGCGGCTCTCAGAAATTCGGTACCGACTAATACGTTTTCATTATCGGCTCCGGGAATTTGCAGTTTTACTCCCCGGTGGGTACCGGTGGCAATGAGAACAGCTTCGAAGCCGCTATCGAGCAAGATGTCGATTGACTCTATCCGAGTACAGATTTTTATCTCGACGCCGCTTTTCTCGATGCAGGATATCTCCCGGTCGAGAACCTCTCGCGGCAGCCGGTATGCCGGTATGCCGCAGCGAAGCATGCCACCAATTTCAGGCAGGGATTCAAACACTGTCACCCTGTGCCCCAACTCATTCAGGTAACAGGCTGCTGTCAGACCAGCCGGGCCGGAGCCGATAACCGCTACCATTTTACCGGTTGGAGGAGCGGATGGAAGGTAATCATTATCACTGCTGTTACCGGCAGTGGCGGCAAATCGTTTCAGTTCCCGAATGGCAATCGGCTCATTAACGAAACCACGGCGACAGGCAGCTTCGCAGGGATGGGTGCAGACGTAACCGAGTACCTCCGGAAACGGGACTTTCTCCCTGATTACAACAAGCGCCGAAGCGTAATCCTTTTCACGAATAAAGTGAATGTAACGGGGGACATCTATTTCGGCAGGGCAGGTATAACGGCAGGGAACGAGGGCCTTTTTCCGGGTTTTCCCCTCGGTCAGTTCTATTTTGTCCATGATAGCCCCCGAAGGGCAGACTTCGGCGCAGGCACCGCAAAAGCGGCAGCCCGATTCGGCAAGGGACAGGCCGTCTGCCGTGCCAACATAGCTGCCCCGGTCAGATTCCTTTATCTCGAGAATGCCGACGTCCCGCAGGTCGCGGCAAGCCCGGACGCAACGGGAGCAGAGAACGCATTTATTGGCATCGAAGACGTATAACGGATTCGAGGAATCGACCGCAAACAGCCTGGGATGGTAGTCGATTATCAAATCGTCGGAAGAAAAATACTGCTTCAGGGACTGGAGTTCGCAGTTGCCGTATTTTACACAGGTACCGCAGTCCTGGGGATGGCCGGATAGTATCTTTTTCATCGCCTCCCGGCGACTTTCGGCAACCTTTTCGGTATCGGTTCTCACCACCATACCCTCGACCGCCGGAGTCGTACAGGCAGTCTGCAACACTTCGAACCTCTCGATTTCCACGACGCACAGTTTGCAGTCATCGACCGAGGGAAGGTCAGGGTGATAACAGAGGTGCGGAACATAGATGCCGGCGTCGAGAGCCGCTTCAAGAACGCTTTTTCCTTCGGCGGTAACGACAGTCTGTCCGTTTATGTCAAGCGTCAGCATGCGATGAGAATCCTTCTCTTTTTACTTGTCGAGTTCTTGATAAAAATCGTGTTTCCCGTGAGCGGCGTCTTTCGTTCCCTGGTCCCGCCGCTGTTTGAAGAAGTTGAATTCATCCTGTTCGAAGGTAATGTTCGTCTGGAGCGAATGCATGATGTAGGAATGGGTCAAACCCCGGGTGATGCCCATCATGTCGTATATCGCATGGCGGGATACCTTGCCAAGGGCAATGCCGTCACGGGGGTACTTAGCCAGCCCTGCCGCCAGTTCATTGACTTCCTGTTCCAGCTTATCGGCGGGCACCGCTCGATTGACCAGACCGACAGCGGCTGCTTCTTTTCCGTCAATCATTTTACCGGTCAGGCAAAGCTCCATCGCTCTGGTATAGCCACAGCGAAGTATCATCATCGGGGTGATGGTCGCGCCGGCCAGCCCGAGCCGTTCCTCGACGTGGCCCAGCTTGCAATCCTCGGAAACAACGAGCAGGTCGCTGTTCATGAAGAAGTTGAGGCTGGCTCCCAGCAGGTAGCCATGCGCCTGGGTGATGGTGATTTTCTGGCAGAGGAGCAGTTCCTGGCACTCATTGAAAAAGGTGCGCATATCGAAATGGAGGCGGGTTCGCATGCTCGGCCTCTTCGACTTTTCGCCTGTTTTCGGTACTTCCCAGTTATAGACGAAACCCACCTGGCTTAAATCCGCCCCGGCGGAAAAGGCACGGCCGGCTCCCTTGAAAATCACCACTTTCACTTCGTCATCGTTATTGATTTCCCGAATAGCTGCCGACAAATCGGCATTCAACTCGGGGCACATGGCGTTCAACCGGTCGGGGTGATTGAGCGTCACCCGGGCGATATACTTATCTTTTTCATAGAGGATATGTTCGTAACTCATGGTGGTTTTCTTCCTTCTTTGCTATATTCCTTCAACCGAGCACCCTGACCATCTCAGCGACATCGTCCAGCCCGTCCAGATTTCCAATCATATCGATAACCTGTTCGATTTTTTCTCCCGAGAGAGGGTTGACCGAAAGCGGAGCGCACTGGCGCAGCTTGTCGGCGCAATCCTCGAAACTCATCGGTTTTTCCACGCTACCGAGGCAGTGTTCCACTTCTTTCGTGTACTGGCTGCCGTCCTTGACGATAACCGTTACCCGGCCCGGGCCGACGCCGTGGCGATTGTATGAAGCATCGAGTTCCGGGGTGACTTTTCGGGCGGTTTCGATATAGTCCTGCCGTTGAATAGCTTCTTCCGTGAAATCATTTGGTGTCACTTTACCGCTGACCAGAGCGACAGAAATTTCCCACGGCAGGCTGAACTGAGCGTCAACCGGGTTCCTCGGCATCTGTTTTACCTCGAGCGGGAGAGATATCTCCATTGCCGAACGGCTGCCGTAAGCAATAATTCGCTGCACTTCTCCCGGTTCCAGCCGGTATTTTTTCTTCAACGACAGAACCGCGTCGATATGGGGATGGCCGAATCCGCAGCAGGGATAGGGCTTGTCGCCGATATTGGCGCCTTCGAAGCGGGTACCAAGTTCCGATACCAGGATTTCCCGCGAATAATCGCCGCCGTGATACTGATTGAAAAATCCGTATTTACCTTCGAGGATATTATGAGCACCGGTTATACCTTTCTCCGCCATCAGGGCGGAAACGATACCGGCTCTCGCTGCCAGGCCGGGCCCCATCCTTTTCGTCAGGGCGCCGTCATCGACCGCCTGCGAATTACCTGAGCACTGATGATAGGCAATGCCGATGGCATTCAGCAGTTTCTCCGGCTCCAGTCGTAAAAGCTTTCCGGCCATCGCCGCCGCGCCGAGATAGCCAAACAGCGGCGCCGGATGCCAGCCGGACTCAATCAGGCTGCCGCCGGGACGGGCAGCCAGGGCCAGCCGGGCAAGGAAATCCTGCCCCAGCGCCAGGGCAGTGATAAGTTCCCGGCCGTTGACGCCGGTCTTCATTTCAGCCGTCGCCAGGCAGACCGGCACGGCCACGCAGCCGATATGCACCTGGGCAGCCTGGTGGCCGTCGTCGTAGTCCAGAGCATGAGTCATCGTACCGTTGACGAGCGCCGCATGGGGAGCCGGACACCGAAAGTCATAGCCAAATACCGTGCTTTGCGGGCTGCCGCCCCATTCCTGTGCCAGTTCAACCAGTTCCCGTACAGCCGCCTTCGTCGAGCCTCCCAGGGCGGTTGCCAGGCTGTCAAGCACTTCCTGTTTCGCAGCCTGAACTGCTTTTTCAGGCAAGTCTTCAAAATGTACATGCGTGAAGGTATCTATAAACAGGTCAATCGCATCCATTTTATCGCTCACAATCCTATACATAGCCACCGGTAATGCCGATGGTTTCAGCAGTAATATAACCCGACTGGTCGGAGACAAGGAAATAAGCAAGGTCGGCAACTTCCTTTACATCGCCGAGCCGTCCCCAGGGAATCATTCCCTCCATCATCCGATAGTCGTTCTGCTGAGCCTGTTCCCAGCTTACTCCCTGCTCCTGAGCCATTTTCGCAAAAGCGTTATCCCTGAGGTTGGTAATAATGGCGCCGGGATTGATGGCGTTGACGTTAATGTGATAAGGTGCCAATTCCAGGGCGAGTGATTTTACGAGGCCGATGGTGGCGTACTTCGAAGCACAGTAGGCGCTGCTGCCCTTGACGCCGTGGGTACCGGCCATCGAAGCGAAAATCAGGATTTTCCCTCCCTGGTTCCGGGCAATCATCTCTTTCGCGACCGCCTTCGAAATGAGAAACGAACCGATGACATTAACCTCCATGCAGTCGCGCCAGTCTTTTTCGGTATGCTCGACAAGAGGTGTTCCGACCGGGCCGCGGACGGCCGCACAGTGGACGAGAATATCGATTTTCCCGAATTCTTTCATCGTTCTCGCGACAGCATTTTCAACATCGGCGCTGTTCGCCATGTCGACCGTCAGCGCCAGCCCTTTCCGTCCGAGCGCTTGAATCTCCTCGACTTCTTCGTCGAGTCCCCGCCACCCCTCATCACCGGGAAACATGCTTTTCGGGGTCGGGAATTTATCGGTTATGACGACATCGGCGCCTTCTTGTGCCAGCCGCAGGGCGATGGCGTGCCCCATACCCCGTTTACTGGCTGTACCGGTTACGATTGCTGTTTTACCTTCCAGGTTACTCAACGTTTTTCCCTCCTCAAAGTATGAATTCACTTTCTAATCGATGACAGGCAACGGCTGTCCGCCGGCGACATGAAGCACCTGTCCGGTCACAAATGAGGACAGGTCGGAAGCCAGGAACAGCACCGGCCCGGCGATATCCTCCGGGGTACCCAGCCGCTGCATGGGTATCTCTTTTTTCGCGATAGCCTCGAATTGTGCCTCTGGGTCATCAACTCCCTCAATAACCGGGTCCCAGAACGGTGTCCGTATCGGACCCGGGAGTATGGCGTTGACAGTAATGTTCTTTTCTGCCAGTTCGAAGGCAAGATTGATGGTAAGACCGAGCACGCCCGCCTTGGCAGCGTGGTAGTGGTTAACCGAAACGGACGGATAGACAGCCCCGATTGACGAGATGTTGACGATTTTCCCATAATGCCTTTCCAGCATGTGAGGAACGACCGCCTGGCAGCAGAGAAACACGCTCTTCAGGTCGAGATCCATCACCCGGTTCCAAAGGTCGTCGGTTATCTCGGAAATCATTCCCTGATTTCCCGGAACGCCGCCGGCGCAGTTGACCAGAATATCGATTTGACCGAATATCCGGAGGGTTTCGGTAACCATCTTGTCAACCTGTAAACGCTCAGTAACATCGGTTAAGGTAAACTCAGCGTGTCCACCCGCCTCAGAAATCATCCGGACTGTTTCGCGGGCTTCTTTCTCCTTGATATCGGCTATCATTACCCCACAGCCTTCTTCAACCAGTTTCACGGCGATACCCCGCCCGATACCGGTAGCCGCTCCGGTGACAATCGCCACCCGATTATTCAATAACATACCTGACCTCTTTCGTATCCCGTCATGATTTCACCGCCAGGGGCAGGCCACCGCCAACGTATATCGATTCCCCGGTCATGTAGGCAGACAGGTCGGAAGCAAGAAACAGAACCGACCCGCCACATCGTCGGGTATGCCCATCCGCTGCATCGGAACTTCTCTCCGGGCAATCCCGGCAAAGAACGCCTGCCTGTCTTCCGCTTTTCCGACATTATCGTAAAAGGGGGTGATAATCGGCCCGGGGAGAAGAGCATTGACGGTAATACCATGCCTTGCCATTTCCAGAGCGAGATTCCGGGTCAGCCCCAGGACGCCAGCTTTCGCCGAATG
>CAYXEG010000107.1:7357-11159 GCA_964463875.1 uncultured Dehalococcoidales bacterium | reverse complement strand
CACTCAACCAGTGAGCTGTTACGCACTCTTTCAAGGATGGCTGCTTCTAAGCCAACCTCCTGGCTGTCTGTGCAATCCTACTTCCTTTGCCACTTAGTATACTCTTAGGGACCTTAGCTGATGGTCTGGGCTGTTTCCCTCTCGACTACGAAGCTTATCCCCCGCAGTCTCACTCCCAGGCTCTCGACTAATGGCATTTGAAGTTTGGTTGGAGTTGGTAAGCGACTAGCCCCCTAGTCCATCCAGAGCTCTACCTCCATTAGTTAACGCCTGAGGCTGCACCTCAATGCATTTCGGGGAGAACCAGCTATCCCCGGGTTCGATTGGCATTTCACCTCTATCCACAGTTCATCCGACAGCTTTGCAACGCTGACCAGTTCGGGCCTCCACTTCGATTCTATCGAAGCTTCACCCTGACCATGGATAGCTCACCCGGCTTCGGGTCTAATCCACGCGACTATAAACGCCCTATTCAGACTCGCTTTCGCTTCGGCTTCGCAATTTGAATTGCTTAACCAGCCACGTAGATTAACTCGTCGGCTCATTCTTCAATAGGCACGCCATCATCCCGACAATGTCGAGACTCTGACTGCTTGACAGCACACGGTTTCAGGTCTATTTCACTCCCCTCCCGGGGTACTTTTCACCTTTCCCTCACGGTACTAGTTCACTATCGGTCATCAAGGGTATTTAGCCTTACCCCGTGGTCGGGGCAGATTCCCACAGGATTCCTCGTGTCCCGTGGTACTCAAGAACAGATAAGGAGCCTCCCTCTTTCGCTTACCGGACTGTCACCGTCTGTGGTTGTCCCTTCCAGGAACCTTCAACTAGAGTTTGGTTTGTAACTCCTCCGCCTATTCTGGTTCAGCTCTACCTGTCTTACAACACCCCATAAGCTTAAGCCCAGAGCCGTTTAGCTTATGAGGTTTGGGCTCTTCCCCTTTCGTTCGCCACTACTCAGGGAATAATGTCTTTTCCTCGGGGTACTGAGATGTTTCACTTCCCCCACTTACCTTCACCCAGCTTATGTGTTCAGCTGGGGATGATCCCGATTAATCGGGACCGGGTTGCCCCATTCGGGAACCCCCGGTTTAGCTTGCTTGGCAGCTAACCGAGGCTTTTCGTAGCCGTACTACGCCCTTCTTCGGCCCTTGATGCCAAGGCATCCACCGTATGCTTTAACCCGCTTGACCTGCTTTATATTTGACAATTTGGCCCTATATTCAATTGTTAATGTACGGGACAAAATTTTAGCGGCTTGGTGTTAACACCAAGCCGCTTGCCTGGCTGTTAACTACCGGTTCGTCTTACTTTGTTACTTCTTTCATCATAAGTCGAAACTCCGCTACTCAAAAAGAATAGCATAGGCACATTCCGTTGTCAAGGATATTTTTTCGGATTTTTGTTAAGTTTCTTTAAACGTGCCCTGTCGGAGCAGCCTGTATGCCGCAACTGTTGCCCTCCGACTCTTTTCATCTTATCAATAATCCTCACCGTCGTCCAGCCCCCCGGCGTGCGTTTTTTACTTCGAAACGCCTCTTCTGCAAAGCCGCCAGCCGCCCTGAAACCGCTTGACAGTTACCGTTTTGTAGAGTACAATCCACAAATTGCACTAAACTATAATCATCCCGCGACCGGTATTGACAGGTATGAAAACCGATACGTCTGATAACGAGCCAAAGGAGAAAAGCCCGAAAACCTTGGAAAAACAACTGTTCGAGCAGGTGCCGACCTCTCATGCAGGCGATAAGGTGCTGAGACGGCGCCGGAAAACGCGCCCTCTCTTCTCACAACTCGTTGATAATCTCCGGAAACTGGTGAAAAATACCGGTAATAAGTAACGGAATATAAGTGTATATAATAATAGCAGGCGCCGGAATAGTCGGAATGCACCTCGCCTCCGTTCTGGCAGAAGGAAAACACGAGGTCACAATTATCGACCCTTCCGACACAACGGTGGAAGCAATCCGCCGCCAGATGGATGTCAAGACCATCGTCGGTAACGCCACGACTCCTAAAGTACTCCGGGAAGCGGAAGTCGGACGGGCTGACCTGGTCCTTGCCGTCACCAGCAACGACGAAACGAACATGCTCATCTGTTTCCTTGCCAAGGAACTGGGAGCAGCTATGACCGTCAGCCGGGTTCGTAATCTCGACTATTCAGGCTATTTCGTCACCGCCGCTAAATCTCCAATAGCCTCGAGAAAAGTCGTCAGACCGAAGACACTCGGTATCGATCTCATCATCAACCCCGAGGTCACCGTCGCCGAGGAAATCGTCGAGAACCTCTGCACGGCCTGTACAACACCTGTTTCCAGTTTTGTTGAAAACCGGCTGCAGCTCGCCGAATTCAGAGTCGAACAGAAACCCTTTATCGGTAAACCGATTAGCAAGCTGAAATTTTCCGAACCCTGCCTCATTGTCGCCGTCGCCCGCGAAGCTGCAACCTTCATTCCCGGGCCGGATGAAATCCTGCGTGAAGACGACCATATCTATCTGGTGGCTGCCACGGAATCAATACAAACCCTCAACAACCAGATAGCGAAACCCCAGGAACCGGTGAAAAACATCGTGATATTCGGTGGCAGAAGAACCGGCGCCCTGATTGCAGAAAACCTTGAAAAGCAGGCCGTGTCTGTCATGATTATCGAACAGGACCAGGCCCGCTGCCAGGAAATCGCCGCCACCCTGAAAAAGACAACGGTGATTCTGGGGGACGCTACCGACCGCGACCTGCTCATCGAACAGGGGGTGCCTTCGGCGGATGCCTTCGTCGCCACCACCTAGAGCGACGAACTCAATATCCTCAGCGCCCTGCTCGCAAAAAATATCGGGGTTGCCCGCAGCCTTATCGTTCTCAATAAACCCGGGTATATCCCGCTCGCCGAGGCAATCGGCGTCGATGTCGCCATCTCCCCCCTCCTTCTCGTTGCCGGCAGGCTTGCCCATTTCGTTCTCCACGGCGGAGCAATATCTGCTACCTTTATCGGAGGCCAGGATATCCAGGCGATTGAATTCGCCGTCGGCGAGAACGCCGGAATCGCCCAGCGCAGCCTCGTCGAAGCCGGCCTGCCAAAAGGAGCTGTCGCCGCCGCCATCGTCCATGAAGATAAAATTATCATTCCTCCGGGAAGCAACATTATCTATCCCGGCGACCATGTTATTATTATTTCGCCCCTCTCAGCAACATCTTCGGTAGAAAAACTGTTTAAGTGATTAACCTGTCATGAGAATTAAAAACATCGTTCGCTACCTCGGCCTCGTTCTCACCTTTCTCGGCCTGTTCATGATGCTGCCGCTGGCGTGGAGCCTGTTTCGTGGCGAACCCTGCGCCGCTGCCTTCGCAATTGCTTACTTTATATCAATTATTCTCGGCCTTTCCCTGTGGCGATTAATCAGGGCGCCACAAGGCACTCTCAGCCACAGGGAAGCGATTCTCCTCGTCGCTACGAGCTGGATAATGGTCTCATTTTTCGGAGCCTTGCCTTACGCCATCGCCGGAACCTTCGGAAACTTCATGGATGCCTGGTTCGAATCGGTATCCGGATTCACTACCACCGGCGCGACTGCCCTGACTACCATCGGTAACCAGCCCCAGGGCATCCTTCTCTGGCGCGGCCTTACCCAGTGGCTCGGCGGTATGGGTATTATCACGCTCTTCGTCGCCCTGTTTCCCATTCTCGGCATCGGAGCGACCCATCTCGTCGATAGCGAAATGCCCGGCCCGCAGACCGAAAAACTGACCCCCCGTATCCGTGATACCGCCAAATCGGTCTGGATTATCTACCTCGGCCTGTCGGTG
>CAYXEG010000107.1:0-7347 GCA_964463875.1 uncultured Dehalococcoidales bacterium | reverse complement strand
ATTGAGGTGCCTATCCGTGCAAACTTCCGTGAAGGCTTGTCGGTATTGGAATTCATCCTCCTTCTCATCGGGCAGATGCCCGCCTTCGACGCCTTCGCCATCACCCTGGGAACAATGCCCACCGGCGGATTCGCCCCAATCGATTTCAGCATCGAAGCCTATAACTCCCTTTATATCGAAATCGTTATCACCGTTTTCATGGTTCTCGCTGGTGTTAATTTCGGCCTCTTCTACCTGCTGGTCTGGAAACGCCAGGTAAAGCAACTGTTCGCCAACCCCGAATTCCGCTTCTACATTATCCTTATTACCGGGGCTTCCCTTCTCATAATGATTAACCTGATGGCCGATATGGACCTTTCCTTCGGCAGTTCCCTCCGGCACAGTATCTTTCAGGTTGTTTCTGTCATCACCACCACCGGCTTCAACTCGACCGATTTCAATCTCTGGCCACCCCTGGCTAAAACAGTCCTGCTTATACTGATGATGATAGGCGCCTCGGCAGGCTCGACCGGCGGCGCCCTGAAAGTCGTCAGAATCCTCGTCCTCTTCAAGTACGCTTACCGGAGTATCGTTCACGCCTTCAATCCCCGGGCTGTCCTCCACGTCAAAGTCGGCGATGCCGTTCTCTCCGAAGACATTATCTCCGGTATCATCGGCATGAGCACTGTCTATATCGGCATTACTATTTTCGCCTTTATTGTCATGAGCGCTACCGGACTCGATGTCGTCTCCTCGCTCTCATCGGTCCTCTCCAGTATCGGCAACGTCGGCCCCGGCCTCAACCTTGTCGGGCCGTTGGCGAATTACTCCTTCGTTCACCCCATAGGAAAATTCGTCCTGACGCTCTGCATGCTTATCGGACGGCTTGAAGTTTTCACCATCCTGCTCCTCTTCGTCCCCTCTTTCTGGAAATGGCGGTAACTTTCCCAGTCTGGAGTTGTATCTTTGGGAAAGTGGGGTTATAATACCCTTTGTTTATTCGGTAGATTTGGATAAGTATGAAACTGGAAAGCATTCTGGTACCGGTCAACGGCGCCTCGGTAGACGAAGAAACGATAAAGCTTGCCTGCATGCTGGCAAAACCTGAGAAGGCAAGACTGTATGCGGCTCACGTCATTCCAATCGACCGTACCCTGCCCCTCGATGCGGAGGTCGAAACAGAAGTCCAGAAAGGCGAAACTATCCTGGATTTCGCCGAAAGCGTCGCCAGGAGCCGAAGCTATCCGATGGAGACCGATTTACTCCAGGCACGTGAACCGGGTCCGGCCATCGTTGATTTAGCCAAGGAACGGAATGTCGACTTAATACTCATCGGTCTGGATTATAAAACCCGCTTCGGCGAATTTCACCTCGGCAGTGTCGTTCCGTATGTCCTTAAAAATGCTCCGTGCCGGGTTATTCTGTACCATCAGTACATGACCGCCGAACCGGAAAAAAAGGTGTAATCGATGAATGTAATCATCATAGGCTGCGGGAGAGTCGGAGCGCTGGTCGCTAGGACGCTCGACGCCGAAGGCCACGAGGTAACGATTCTCGATAACGACTCCTACAGCTTCAGGCGCCTTGAATTCTCGCTCGATTTACCGGAATTTAAAGGCAAAGCCCTTTTCGGCAACGGCATCAATGACGGCGTCCTGAAAAAAGCCGGTATCGAGAAAGCCGATGTCTTCATCGCCCTCACCCAGGGAGATAACCGCAACATCATGGCCTGCCAGATAGCCAAACATATCTACAACGTACCGAGAACCATCTGCCGGATATATGACCCCGGCCGCCGTGCAGTATTCAGTTCGCTCGGTCTTGAAACAGTCAGCCCCACCACCATCATCGCCAACCTTATCAAAGAAATGCTGGAGAGTTAATTCGGGATATGTATATTGTAATCATCGGCGGCGGCAGAATCGGCTACTACCTCACGAAAACGCTCATCGAGGAGGGCCACGAGGTTGTCATCATTGAAAAAGAGGCCGCCCTCGTCGAAACGCTGAATAACGAGTTTGGCAGCGTCTGCGTCCAGGGTGACGGCTGCGAACTGGCTACCCTCATACAGGTCGGCACCAAGCGCGCCGATATGTTCATCGCCGTCACCGGCGAGGACCCGGATAACCTCGTATCCTGCCAGATTGCCAAACACCAGTTCAATATTCCCCGTACTGTCGCCCGTATCAGGAACCCTATCAATGAACCCCTTTTCAAGAAACTCGGCGTCGATGTCACCGTCAGCGGCACCAACGTCATCCTCGAATATATCCAGGAAGAACTCCCCACTCACCCCCTTACCCACCTTATGGATATCGAAGAAAGCGGCGAAGTCATCGTCGTTGTCAGGATACCTGATAACGCCGCTTCCATCGGCCAGCCGATACGTAACCTGGACATACCCGAAGAAAGCAAGCTCGTTCTCGTTATCAACGCCACGAACATAAAACACCGTATTCCCACTAAAAACACGGTTATCAAGAGCGGCGATCGAATAATCGCCACCACCACCCGAAAGCAGGAAGACCGGCTCCGCGAAGCCCTCACCGGGCACTAATTTCGTAGTTTTAGTAATGATTTGTCTGCGTTTTTACGATATCTATTGACTATATCCGATATTCTGCTATACTTATCCTGATTCATACAGGACATAGTACCAAACGGAATTCGCCCTGTACAGGAGCCTGTCCTTGTCGGAGAACCGCCTTGCTGTAACCGGACTCGCTATTATCGCCTTTCTTTCCGGCGTCATCCTGACCGGAGTGGCCGTTACTGTGGCACGTTGCACGCCATCACCGGAAATCGTTATCACCAACGAAAACCACCCCGAATGGGAATCGACCGTCGTTATCTCCGGAGCGGTGAACTTTCCCGGCCGTTACCCATGCCGGCATGAAGACAGCCTGGCTTCCCTTATCGAAGCCGCCGGAGGTATCACGGATAACGTCAGCACTGTCGAGCCGGTCCTCTGCCTCGACTTTCCCGATACGGTAGAACAGCCGCAGAGAATCGATATCAATCATGCCGAACCCTGGCTGCTGAAAGCCCTTCCCGGCATCGGGGATGCCCTCGCCGCCCGTATCATCGAGTACCGCTCTGTCAACGGACCATTCGACACTGTTTACGAACTGAAACTGGTGGAAGGTATCGGCAGTGCCACGTTCACTACAATCGAACCATACATCACGGTCTCGGACCCGCGCTAGAAAGGAAACCGGAAAAACGTGGTATTGATATGCCTCGGCACTGCCTGGATAGCCGGCATTATTCTCGGCTCGTTCACGGCTGTCCCTCTCTTCTTCGCCTCCACCGGCCTGCTTCCGCTCCTGGTGATTCCCTTCATAAAAAAACACCGGAAAATCCTCCTCCTGACCGGGCTCTGCACGATTGCTCTCATCGCCGGAACCTGGCGGTACGATGCCGCTCAACCTCCGGACGATGAAACCAGCTTGAGGTACTACAACGACGCCGGTAAAATCGAGATTCGAGGAACGGTCGTGACGGACCCGGAACAGCAGAGCAACAGCATCCACCTGTGGTTCCAGACTGAAGCTATCAAGCTCAGCGATACCTGGCAGGCTGTTTCCGGAACCGCCCTCGTTTTCGCCCCTCTCTATTCTGACTATCAGTACGGTGACCGGCTGCTCGTCTTTGGCGAACCTCAAACCCCGCAGCGCCTCGATGATTTCGATTACGAAACCTACCTGGCGGCCAAAGGCATCTGCTCCACCCTCAGCTATCCGGCCATCGAAATACTGGAGAGAGAAACGGGAAATCCCCTGTTGTACATCCTGTACACGGTACGAAACTCCTTCGCTGATTCCATCGCCAGGGTCATCCCCGAGCCGCAGGCATCGTTCGTCCAGGCCGTTCTCCTCGGCATGAGAGGCGGTATCCCGGAACCGGTCCGCCAGGCTTTCAGCACCACCGGTACTGCTCACCTCCTGGCTATTTCCGGGCTTCACCTCAGCATCATCGCCGGGCTTGCCCTCACTATCGGGGTCAAAATATTCGGCCGACGGTATTATCTCTATATCTGGCTTGCCCTGGCTCTCATCTGGTTCTACGCCCTTCTTTCCGGTATGAACCCGCCGGTTATCCGGGCAGCCATCATGGTAACCCTCTATCTGGCAGCCGAATTGGTCGGCAGACAGAAACATTCCTTTTCCGCTCTCGTTCTCGCCGCTGCTGTCATGACCGCTGTCACGCCCCGGGTTCTCCGGGAAGCCTCTTTTCAAATGAGTTTCGCGGCTATGGCCGGACTTATCTTCATTTTTCCTCTCATACAATCACTTTACCGGAAATACATCCACTCGAAGCTCGAACAATACAAACGGACGGTAACCCTGCTTTCGTACCTGGCCGACAGCCTCAATATCAGCGCCGGTGCCGTCCTCGCCATCTGGCCGATTACCGTCTATTATTTCGGTTCGGTGTCTCCCGTCGTTCTGGTAGCCACACTTTTCACCCTACCGGCACTGCCGTTCGTCATTATTGCCGGGCTTCTCTGCGGCCTCGCCGGTACGGTGTTCCTCCCCCTCGCCCAGGCAATCGGCTCGATTGCCTTGCTGCTCTCCTCTTATATTATTATGGTGGTGAATGCTTTCGCCGTTATCCCGCCGCTTCACCTGGCCGTCAACCCCATCATCGTTATTATGTATTACCTGTGTCTGGCCGCTGTTATTTGGTTTGCCGGGAAAAAACTTAACGACACGGAAATGGAATTCCCTGATGACAAGCCCCTTTCTCTTTCGAAAAAGAATCTGGCGGTAATTACCCTCCTCATCATGGCAATAATCACGACCCTTACCGCCGTAACCGAACCCGACCGTACCCTTCATGCTTATTTTCTCGATGTCGGCCAGGGCGATGCGATTCTCTTTCAGAAAGGCAGCCGACAGATACTCATCGACGGAGGCCCGTCACCAGATGCCGTCCTCACCGAACTCGGCAGATATATGCCGTTCCGGGACAGGTCAATCGACCTGGTTATCCTCACCCATCCCGACGCCGACCACCTTACCGGCCTGGTTGAAATAATAAAAAGGTACCGGGTGAGAAACATCGTCTATTCCGATATCGAATCGGATTCCCGTCTGTATAGCGCCTTTCTTCGGTTACTCGAAGAAAAAAACATCGCCTCGGCCACCCTCGTCTCGGGACAACAGATAATCTTCGATGATGAAATCACCCTGGAAATACTGAACCCGGACAGCCGGGATGTCATCGCCGATTTCGATGACGCCGGCCTGGTGGTGCGTCTGCGTACCGGAGATATCTCTTTCCTTCTCACGGGCGATATCGGTTTCGGAACCGAGTACAACCTGATTTCCTCCCGCTCATTGACCGCCTGCACCGTCCTCAAGGTCGCCCATCACGGCTCCGCTACCTCCACCTCACCGGCATTTCTCGATATCGTCAGACCGGAGATAGCCGTCATCTCCTGCGGGAGGGACAACCGTTTCGGCCATCCCGCTCCCGAAGTTATCCGGCGACTCGAAAAAATCGGCGCCTTCATCTACCGTACCGATATCCACGGCACGGTCGAATTCATCACCGACGGTACGGTTCTCAAAGTGAAAAAATGATTGACAAACAGCTCGTAACCCCATAAACTCAGATTCATGTACGAAAACCTTGTCATGAATCCTGGAAAAACCGGAGGGAAAGAAATGGAACTTGCCTGTAAAAAATTCGATAGCGCTCTCGATAAAATTCTCCCGGAGAAATCGGCCGTTCAGCATGTCGCCGCCGGCTTTACCTTCACCGAAGGGCCGGTCTGGTGCGGAGACCACCTCCTGTTCAGCGATATCCCGATGAACCGCATCGTCCGCCTCGATATTAAACCCTGGGGACCGGAAGTCACCACCTTTAAAAACCTGACCGGCCTCTCGAACGGGCTTACCCTCGACTGGGACGGACGGCTCGTCATTTGCGAATCCTCGACCAGGCGTATCACCCGCTACGAAAACGACGGCTCCCTGACCGTCCTTGCCGAGAGATACCACGGGAAACGCCTCAATGCCCCCAACGATGTCGTCGCCCGTTCCGACGGCAGTATCTATTTCACTGACCCCCTCTTCGGAAAACCCACCTCTCCGAAAGAACTCGATTTCAACGGCGTCTACCGCATCTCCCCGGAAGGTACCCTGACCCTGCTGCTGGCTGATTACCGACTGCCGAACGGCCTCGCCTTCTCGCCGGATGAATCCATTCTCTACGTCAACGACACCGCCCGGCGAACCATTCACGCCTGTGATGCCGGTACCGACGGTAGCCTCTCCGGTGAACGCCTCTTCATCCAGATGCAGGGCGATGAACCGGGAGCGCCCGATGGCATGAAAGTAGACAGTCAAGGAAACGTCTACTGCACCGGCCCCGGCGGCTTCTGGATAATCAGCCCCGAAGGTAAACACCTCGGCACGGTTACCCTCCCTGAAATGCCCTCTAATATGTGCTGGGGCGATGCCGATTATAAAACCATGTACCTCACCTGCCGCACCGGCATCTACCGCCTGCGCTTCAACATCCCCGGCATACCCCAGTATAAAATCGACGCCCGGCCCTGGGGGTAGGCAGGTTACCGGCCATGGCTCAGCGCACGATAATGCATGTCGACCTGGACGCCTTCTTCGTCTCGGTCGAACAGGCACTCAACCCGGAACTGAAAGGAAAACCGGTCGTTGTCGGCGGCCGGCCGGACGGGAGGGGTGTCATTGCCGCCGCCTCCTACGAAGCCCGCGCCTTCGGCCTCCACTCGGCCATGCCCCTGAAATCAGCCTTACGGCTCTGCCCCCAGGCGATATTCATCGAAGGTACCCGCGGTCGTTATCTGGAATACTCCAGGAAATTCATGGCAATTCTGACGGACTTCTCCCCGTTTATCGAACCGGCCAGCCTGGACGAGGCCTACATGGACGTCACCGGCTTCGAGTCGCTCCACGGAACAATACGCCGGATGGCCGTCTCCATCAAACATCGGGTGTATGAAGAACTCGATATCTGTGCCTCAATCGGTATCGCTCCCTGTAAGATAGTCGCCAAGGTCGCTTCCGACTTCTCGAAACCTGACGGTCTCGTGGAAGTCCTGCCCGGCCGGGAAGCCGAGTTCCTTGCCCCGCTCGCCGTCGGTAAACTCCCCGGCGTCGGTAAACAGGCTGAAATAAAACTGGGTAACCTCGGCATCCGTACCATCGGCCAGCTTGCCTCGTTACCGGAAAAGGTACTGGAAAAACAGTTCGGACTCCCCGGTAAAACGCTCCATGACCGCGCTTGCGGGAGAGACGAGAGAAAGGTCGAGATTTCCGGTACTGCTAAGGAAACTCTGAATAAGTGCTCCTGATATGAGATAATAGTGATATCGAATAT
>CAYXEG010000106.1:0-11275 GCA_964463875.1 uncultured Dehalococcoidales bacterium | reverse complement strand
GATAGACATTGGCCGGCAGGGTGATGGTGCCGATGACACTGTCGGTAACGGAGGTCACGGTGACCGGGACATTACCGGTGTTGGTCACGACATAGGTAAAGGTGAACTCGCCGCCCGGCTCGACCATGGTGAGCGGATCGGCGACCTTGGTAACCATGATCTCGGGGCTTGGTCCGAAGTAATGTGCGAGATCGGTATCAGATAATACAACACCGCTGTAGTTGCCCGAGGCAGTAGCTGTGTTTTCCTGCTGTCCAGCCGTCCAGGTCTCTTTTCCGTAGCAGGTAAATGATTGCCCTGGAGCCAGTGATCCCGGAATAGTGAATGGTTCCGTGAGTCCTTGGTCTGCGAAAAAACCTCCTGCTATATCAGGATCAACCAGCGTTATGCTGGTCAGCGTCTTATTCCCAGTATTGGTAACAATGAATTGGTATACGGGGTCAGTTTCCGAACCCAGATAAGGCCCGGTGCCCGTGTCGGCATCCTCCCAGGAAGTGCCGTTCCAGATATACTTCTCCAAATCAAAAGAGACCTTGGTCACCGTCGCACTGGCCGGGTTGGATTCTATTATCCCGGCATGTCCAATAGCTATATTGGTTACAGAGCCAGCAACCATGTCTTCTTCAGTAATTACATAAGTTCCGTTACAGCTAATAGATTGACCCGGAAAGAGAATTCCATCAGTTGGTTGAGTGCATGTAATAGTAGTAATGTGGTCATCTGTGATATAGAAAGGACCGGAAATGGGCAAATACCCACTATTTGTTAAAACGTATGTATATTTAATTGTCTGGCCGCTTTCTGTGTAGGTTACAGGACTGGGGGTCTTGGTCAGAGATAAATTAAAACATGGTGGTACCGAAGTGCCAACATCCAGTCCAGGAGCGCTAGCGGAAGCCTGAGTGGGGTCCTGCCCCCAGGCGACCGCTATATTGACATCATTGAGCGTATAAACCAGCATTCCAGTTTGATTATCGTCATTATCATCGTAAATCAATTGAGCTTGTAACGCATTGAGCGGGTAAGCCACATCATACCGCGTACCATCGGGGTGCTGTAAGATACCGGTTGTTGGATCAGCATCATAATCGACATAAACCGTAGTATCATCGACCGGTGTTACCCATACCGGGTTTCCATTTTCGTCGGGATTAGTAGTACTGGTCGGATCGCGCCCGATGCCCAGCCCAACTAAGGCTTGAGTAGATAGAGAAGAATCCGGGATAAGCGTGAACCCCCAGTCCCATGCCTGGTTACCACCCGAACTTGTACTGGTCGAATCGGTAGTGGAGAAGGCGTAGAAGGGCGCCCCACTTTCGTTGTAAAAATGATAGCCGGTCAGATTAGTAAGAACAACCCTGTTATAACTCTTAGCGAGAACGTTTATGCTATTGTTGCCGCCATACCAATCGTAGTTAACCGTAATTTCAGTATCATTGGGATTATACAGCCAGACGGTAGTACCACAGGTTAAGTCACCATAACTGGCTACAGTTGCTACCGGGGTATAGTAACTGGAAGACCATCGGTTAAATGGTATAAGTGCCGAGTCCCGACTCTCGTAGTTAGACCCGATATCCCCGGTGAGAAGGTGCACCTGAACCGCCTTATTAGAGGTTACCCTGGCTCCGACGAATACCACCTGCTCACCAGATGTTTCTGCCTCGGCCACTGTAGGCCATTTCCCGTGAATTACAAGACTCTCACCCTCAGCTATAGGATGGTCATCATAATCGCCTGTCGCTGTATCGGAGAAATCTCCATCGGCATTGGAGTCAACGTTGACCAAAGCTCCTCCCGGACCGGCCATGATATACAGTCCGGTATAGGAAAACATCTGGTAATCAGGAAACGGAGGAATTTCATAAGTGACCTGAATATAACCCTGAGTGATATGCATGGCAGTTGTGCCCGACGTATCGAATCCCAGACCATTAATCGTATTTACTATCGCCGGTGTCCAAGCACCGCCCCACGGATTACTTGCCCATGTATCGGTGTAGGTCGTGTAGCTGGTGCCCGGATTCCGAGCTGTATCAGATTGGTAATACGTTCCATTGACGCGAAGTTTAGAATAATTGTTCTGGGAGTTGGATACGGAGTCGCGGACCCTCCATATAATACTAACCGATATATTCGTGGCGTCCGCTGGTACCGAGAGAACGGTTGTAGCTGCTTGGTATTCGCTGGTGCCGGAACTCACAATGTAGGTCGTACCATCATCAGCGCTACCGACCGGGTCGTCGATCTCGTTGAACAGAGAGGTGTCACCGTCAGCACCGGCGTTGCCTTCAGCCCAACTGCCAACGGCCACATCTGAGGTGGGGTATAAAATCTGAGTTGAAGTATTGTTATCAGGAATATCAGTGCCGACCGGGCAAAGGTAATTCGTGCCCCAGTAGTTCGTGTCGTATACTTCCACCGAACCGGCTAGTAGAGTATCTGGCCCGGTAGACCAGCCGGTACGAGTAACAGCAATAGATTTAGTAGCAGAAATCTTGTCTTTGCCGTCATAATCAGGATCTCCTCCCGAACCATTTGGAACGGCGACATCGTCATCTCTAATTACAACTACTGTCCCGGCATCGATAGTATCACCGGCATTTGTTGAGACATTTGGAGCTGCGCCGTTAGCAGTGTTGCTATCGCCCCAGATGAGAACATTAGTCCCATAGCCGTCCTCCCAATGGTCGTAGTATATTATGGTATTGTCAGCCTGCGCCGCGATAGAGATATAGGTGTGCATAGGGGTGTTTGCTGCGCTATTTATCTTATCCAAACCATCCAGTAAATCATCTTCAAAGAACGGTAAATAAAAATACTGGACTGCTGATGGATTAAGCCCTACATAAACATAAACGTTAGCACGGTTGCTGGATGTCTCGTCATACGCCTCGTAGGAAAAGACATCAACCCCAACAAAATCCGTTTCAGGAGCATAGGTAAAGGAACCGTTACTGTTCAGCTCCAGGGTTCCGTAAGAAGGTCCTTCGAGCTTTATAGCGATTAAGGTGTCACTTTCTGGATCCGTGTCATTGCCAAGTACCCCCGGGGCATCTACCACCAGTGTAGTATTGTTAGCCGTGAGATATACGTTGTTCTTGGCAACCGGAGATCCTCCCGCCGCCTCCACTGGTACTGCCGTGGGAATGAGGCTGGCCGGTATAACCATGGTTAGAGCAACTATCAGTGAGAAAAGATAGCGTAAGACCTTCCTGATTCTAATGGGTTTAAAACTTGATTTTGTTTCCTTCTGCGTTGACATATTTTGCTCCTCAGAATGCAATTTCATCTTTAAATGATATAAAAAAGAGCCAACCTCAATATCCTATATACATAAGGCTCATCGTTTTAAAAACAAATAATCTACCCTAAAATCGCGGATTGCAATCGGTTTCACAATTTGCTCCATATCATCCAAATGACCAGGTTTAAGTCAATACTTCAAAGCATTCCACAAATGGCTCATAAAATTTTTACTTCTATCGCTGCGACCCTCCCAGATATATTGTCCACCTTATGAATATTCCGTATAGTCTCACTAATATGTAAAGATATGTATCAAGCATTTATTTTCCACATGAAATTGTATACAATTGTGTACAGAAGAGGGCTTATTGTATCAATTGTAGTAATTATTGTAAATGCAAGTTACCTAACTTATCCTCCCAAAAAATAATCTTTGCCTCTTTTTGTGACCAGGACTCACTCTTGTCAAAAATTAATTTTTAAGATAAGGAAAAAGAGAGACTCTATGAAGTTAACCACAAATGTGTTCGGTCAGATTCTCCATATTGTTCCTCGGACTACGTTTTGTCGGCTGGTATATGAAAGCCAGGCCGAGCGCTGCTCCAAAGGATTCTCTTCCTGGGATCAGTTTGTCGACATGCTTTTTTGTCAGCTTGCTCAAGCCAAGAGCCTACGTGAAATCAGTGACGGTCTGGCCGTTACCTGCGGCAAGCTCGATCATCTGGGTTTACGCCAGGCTCCTCCCAAGAGTACTCTTGCCTATGCCAATGCTCACCGACCCTATCAGCTTTTTGAAAAACTGTTTTTTCAGGTTCTTGATAGCTGTCGGCAGGAGAGCCCTGGTAAAAAAGGGAAAATTCCGTTTCAAAAACAAGCTCCTGAGTCTGGATTCTACGACCATCGATCTCTGCCTGTGTCTGTTCCCCTGGGCTGATTTCCGCCAGACGAAAGGGGCGGTGAAACTGCATCTTCTTCTCGACCACGACGGCTACCTGCCTGATTTCGCCGTGATTACTACCGGCAAGACTCACGATGTGAAAGTCGCCCGCCATTTTGCTCTGCCCCCGGGCAGCATTGTGGCGGTTGATAAGGGATATTATGACTTCGATATGTTTTATCAATGGAATAGCTCCGGAGTCTATTTCGTAACCCGCCTTAAGGATAATGCCGTTTATCAACTGGTTGAAAATCGTCCTGTACCTCAACGCTCCAATATCCGGTTCGACCAGATAATCCATTTCACCGGCCCGCTAACCAAAATGAAGTATCCCGATACGCTTCGCCGGGTGGTGGTGGAAATAATGGAGGGGAAGGCTGCACACCCGGTTTCTGGAAGAACAACGCCGTAAACCGGGGGGCGGAGGCGTGGGTGGGTTACACTACCGACCAGAAGTTCAGTGCAGTCTTCGGTGTGACTTCCTTCTCCATCAAGAATGAAGGGAAGCAAACTATTAATGACCCAACCCTGCTGCAAGCGCTTGGTGCTGATGGGAGTAATCTCAATGTGATGGCCCGGCATGCTGTAGCTGCCCTCCTCAATGCAACCAACCCGGATATCAGCTACGGGATGGATGAAGCGGAAGTTATTGCTGCGGTACAAGCGGTGTTGCCAGGCGAAGATCCGGCGGCACTGGCAGCAGAGTTAGTCAAACTGAATGAGGCTGGTTGCCCGATTAGCCAATAGGTATTTTCAATATTGACCGGACTTTACCAACATGTACGAATACCCGGGGGGCTGAGATATTCAACCCCCTTCTTTATCTTTGATATGGCATGATTAATTAATAATAAGTAAAACCACTTAGTTTGCGCTAAATAGCCCTTTACTTCTCTACTTTAGGTTCATTCTACGTTCTTGGTAATGTAATAGTGATAAAATATGACCGAAAAATACTACAAGTTTGTGATAATTACAGGTGATAAAAGCTCGTTTGACAAGAGCACGATTAGTTTGTTCTTGGAACATTACATTCTGAGTTAATGAGTCTTTCAAAGAATTTCCTCATAACCGCGGAGCACTTTCTCCTTCTTTGTTCGTAAAATAGTCTACCATGTCGCGTTTGTTTTACTACTTTAGTAAAAGGTTAATAGATTTCCTGTCTGACTTAGTCCACAATCGCCATACTCAACTATGTATACAGGCACTATAGTGCTGCATTACATATAAACCTTCGAAAGGATTAGTCAATTCTTTTCTTTAGAAGGATGTTACGGTGGCTCCCGGGTTGTAAAATGCAACCAGAATACTGATGCGGCAAGGATTGTTATAGATGATTGGTATTTCTGTGATAAAAACCGCACTAAGTAGAAGACAAACTCTGTCAGTATATCTAGAGCAACATGCTCAGCGATTATCCAAGACCATTTGGCCCTGGTCAGAATCGCGGTTGCTTATCCTGGTCGCTGTGATTGCTGCCATGGACTACATAAGCACATTGGCGTTCCTGCAATTCAGTGGAGACTGTGCCTTTGAGGCGGGTTTGCTCGCTAGCTGGGCACTATCAGTGGGCGGTTATCTAGCACTTTTAATTGTGGATGTCACAGCGGTTGGTATCTTGATACTTGCGGCTACGGCTACGCAGCGAATATGTAAAACAAACGGGCTCAGTGGGCCAGGGCATGCTGTTTTTGTTTTGCTGCTTACGCCTTACGCCACAATAGCGGCAGCTGCAGTCTGCAATAATATCGTAATCGCTCTTCTCTAGCAGGTACTGAAATAAGTGTCAGATTGCCGTTTATATCGGGTAGTTTCGTCATAATGCGTCCCTGGCAGTTAATTTTCAAAGGATTTGCCGCTTCTACAAATACCGCTCCAGGCTGTTTTCCAGCCCTTTTCCGGTCGAGCTGGCGCACTTCGCCCTTAGGCGTCAGCTAATTTGGCTATCCGGCTCCTTCCGCCGTCTTGACCCAGCCCCGTATCTCCTCGTTTCGCTTGCGTACTTTATGGCTTGACTTTTACCCTCTACGGGGAGTGGTCTGTTTATCCACGATGCTCCGCTTCCACAGGCTACGTGCGGTGTCACGTTCATCTCCAAGCTGGTCAAAACGAAGCCCGGGTGTCGTAACCCTTCTTCGCCCACCGTAATCCGCCGGGAACCGGCCCTTGTATGATTGTTTGCTCCACACATTTTTCTTTTCGGGTGTCCGGTCAATGTCGCTGGTGCTTTGGCAACAATGCTCTGGTAATGCATCTGAAATAATACATTGGGGATGCCAGGTTTATATACTCAGATACAAGCTATTCTACCGTCACTTCTTTTCTTCATTCTCCATATTACCCCGGTTGACGGTCATTCTGAACTGAATATACGACCTGATGACACTACTGGGGGTAAGTCTGAGCCGCTTTCAAAGTAATCCTGATGCTCTTGTCTTTCTCACTGTGAAATAAGCTTTCAACCTGTGGTAGCTCAGTTAAGATACTGAGCAAAGGAGCGGGCTGGTCAACAGAAAGTACAATAAAAGCGCCTCCGTTGCCAGAACCACCAACCGATGCTAATCGAAAAGCGCTATCTTGAGCCAGGGCTCGTTCAAACTCCCTAATCGGGGCGTATGTTACCGGTCTGGCTATCTGCAGTCTCATCATCCCGTTATAGAGCTCGTTACGCGCCGTTTCTTCAGTTATAGCTATGGTCTTCTCTTTAGCTTCCTTTTCTGCCATTATCTTCATCTCTTCAGCTTCACGCTTGGCTTTCTCCACAGCTGCTTTCGCCGCCTCACCTTCAGCTTTCTTCTCAACCTTTGCCTTTTGGTTTTCCAATCTTTTACTTGCCTGTTCTGCTTCGCTCTTTGCTTTAGCCTCTACCTCAATAACTATCCTGACCTGTTCAACTGCTTTGTGTAATCTATCACGAGCCTGTGCTGCTTCCTTCTTTGCCACCGTCTCGGCCTCCAAAGCACTCAAAACCGCAGCCGCTGTCTCTTTTACCCGCTCATCGGCTACCTCGGTTTCCCTTCTTACTAAGGCCTCGTTTTCTCTCGCTCTTTCAGCTTCCTTAGCTACTTTCATGGATTTCTCTTGAGCTTTTTCAGCTTCATGTCTGGCTCGCTCCCTGGTTTTCTTTACCGCCTCAGTTTCTCCTTTCTTATCAGCCTTGTCTTTCAGTCTTTTAACTATCTTTACTGCTTTGCTCTTCGCTTTGTCATCTGCTGCGGTTGCTTTCCTGGCCTGCTCAACTGCTTTGTTTAATCTGTCACGAGTCTGTGCCGCCTCCTTCTTTGCCTCCGCTTCGGCTTCTAAAGCGCTCTTAATTGCCAGAGCTGTCTTTTTTACCCGCTCATCGGCTACCTCGGTTTCTCTTCTTACTAAAGCTTCGTTTTCTCTCGCTCTTTCAGCTTCCTTAGCTGCTTTCACGGATTTCTCTTGAGTTTCCTCGGTATTTGCCTGAAGTGCAGCCAATTGATTAACTGTTTTACTCATTTAACCCTCCCTGCTATCACCTTGTATAAAGGGCAGGTGATAAGACCCTACCCCTTGCGTTTTACCACCAACGGAACGGTACCCGTCTCATTTCAAATATTTCCACTTTCATACTAATCTGTTTATGTGTAGTTGTAATCATACCGGGGGATGCTATCGTTGGTTCTTAAGTAGTATTTGTTTGCTCCTTGAACAAGGTTTTTTCAGACAGGTGGCGTCCACAGAAGCAGCCTTGCTTGCCAAGCTATCCACCACATCTTTTTGAGTACCCGTTATCGGCGATGCATCGTGCTAAGAACCCCAACCGGGCAATCTTTCTAGCTGTTTGAGAGCAAAACGTGCAATCTTTGCCCAGGTTGCGACGGCCGAGAATTTTCCATGCCCTTATCTTGATAACAGACCTGTCGATACTTATACGTTTATTATTATGGCGTTATCCGGGTCACAACGCCCGTTGCCGATACTGAGTACATGCATCCCGTCTTAACTTTAGTACCTTCAAGTCCAGTCAGATAATCAGACACACGGCATAGCTGACCTTGAAATAGTGGGGCTGATGCTGGACCTGGCTGAATTCCTCAAGTCGGCTCTGGCTATCGCTTCTCAGGGAGGTGCGCCATGAAACTGTGAGTTGGGACACGAGGAGCCAAATAATCACGAGGAGGTCATTTATGCAAGAAGAATACGTAATACAACCGGACAACGAAGAGAACGTAAATAGAAACCCGGAAATACTCCCGGGTTTCTATTTTTAATCTATCACAGATAAGGGAGTTAATGAACAGTAGCTTGAAAGCTAGTAGCTGTCCCTGAGTATTTTCCCGGTTTCCTTATCTTTCCAGTAAGCCCGCTGCTGTACCGGCCAGTTGAAACTAATAGCACCAGGGGTAGGACACTCGTTTACGCAACAGCCACCGTACCAGCATTCATCAGGGTGAAGCACCACCGGGGGTTTACCTTTTTCGGGGTTAGGGACGAATACATCCACCTGACAGACTTCAACACAGGTATTACAGCCGTTACAGACATCGGGATTTATGATTACGGGGGAATTCGGGGTCACGATATTTGGTAAAATGTATATATCTTTCCGAATCATATCTATTCTCCTTATTTTCGTTTATAAACTCCGGTATAGTCCTTGTTATGGGCTTCGTAATTTTCTTTCTGATTCCCGTAATATTTGAGGGGCAATTCGCCGACCTTGACTTTGTTATTCTCCAGCTTGACGGTCACGAATTTGTTCCATTCTGTCGGATCAATCTGAGGGTAATCGTTTCTGAAGAAATTCAGTACCTGGCTGCTGGCTTTACGCGCCAAAGATGCATTAAGGATAATCTGACCGTGTGTAAGCAGACTTAGGTCCTCAATACTTCGCATCAGCTTATGCGGGTCGAGAGCATACAGCCTCGGAACAAATACCTCTTCTATCTCTTTTAATGCATCTAATCCCATGTTAAGCAACGACTCGGTCTTATATTCGCTGCAGAAATACTGCATAACCCTGCCTATACCGGCGTTCAGTTCTTTCCAGTCTATCCCGGCGCTTCTCTTCATCGGTGCGTAGATTCGATTCTTGTCGATAGTAATTTGGTCCCTGGATATCGTGCCTTCACCTATCTGCAAGGAATAAGCGGCGGCTTTCCTGCCAGCGTATCTTCCGGTGGAAGCCGCATAACTGTGATCACCTGCCGAGAACGATTGTTCACCGGCAACATATAATCCGTCCAAGCTCGATTTCAGATCCCAATCCACGATAGGGCCGCCCCGCCCGGCATTTCGCCAGTGAGCCGGGGTACTACCTTCGATATAGCTGTAATTCATCAGCAGGTGCTTATCCGGGTTAAAACCGGCTCTTTCGTAAGTATTTGTAATGATTTTGGTGGTAGATTCCTGACCCAGCATCAGTTTCCAGGTTGCTTTACGTTCTATATCGGTCATTGCCGGGAAATCACCGAAAAACGGCAGTGCAAATTCTCCTGTTTTTATTCCTTTGGTAATAGCTTCAAGTCCTTCCATGGAAGGACCCATAGCGCCGCCATCCGGCCACCCCTGTACAGGCCGGGGCAGCTTCTTACCGTTTGCGTCAACGATCTGTATGTTCTCGTAACTGGCGTCTCCAGCACCGCCGTACCATGTGTGTTTATGCCCGGTTCCCAGCATCATAACACCAGTTTGTTCCATCAGGGTCAGTTCGGCGCCGGCCCTCCATGCCATGGCTACACCGTCGCCAGTCATATTACGCGAACGGAATGTGTTATAACCAGCCAGCTCTGTATTCAACATCCATAACGAATAGTTGCCAGCAGTAGCTAGAACGGCTGCTTTCGACTTAAAAACCATGAACTCTCCGGTCCGGTTATTCAGTCCGGTGGCGCCTACCACCTTGGCTCCCTGGATACCCTGATCCGTTAACAGGCTGGTGACCATCACGCGGTCGTAGATTTTTACACCCAGGCGTTGACACTCCTTCTTCAAAGCCGGTTTAAAAGTCGTTCCCCAGATGCGTATAGTCACCTCGGTAGAATGATCGGGACTCATCCGCGGGGAAATCATAAACTTGGTGTCGTCATAGCGTCCTTCGGCTCCTATATATTCATCGTCGGTATCCCTGATTTTACCCCCCATCTGCTCCATCTCCAGCAGCGTGTCGAAGTCCTCGCGGCATTGTATTTGAATACCGATGCCGTTGGAATAGGTAACCGGGAGTGGTTCTGTCGGTGGTTGACCGGCATGTGCAGGATGATCGGTAAGCCTCTTCGCCCAATCATCAGGGTCAACCTTGGAATGTGGATTAGCTGGTGTGACACACCAGTGATCACAGCCTGGTCCCCCGGCACCACTCCTTACAGTGTCGCCCTTTTCTACCAAAGCTACTCTAACACCCGTCCTGGCTGCGCTGATAGCTGCCCAGCAGCCGGCGATACCGCCACCGATAACCAGTACGTCAGTTTCGATTTCCTGTTCTTCATCGAAGCGTATCGGGTACGGCCATGGTGGTACCGTTCCATTGTTCTCCAGTAAGTCATGCCATTTGGTCATATTATCTCCTCCTGCAATACGAACTCCGGGATTTTTGTGTAAATGATTCTATACCATTCTCTGCAAGATAACCAGTAAAACAAACTTGTCTATTGGTAGTTTCATTTTGTTTCTTCACAGCATCAGGAGACAGGTCAGTTTGGTAAAAATTTAGGCTTGATAAAATAATCGCAAGACGAATGTTGAATTTAACAATCCGCTATTTTATGCAGTCAGGTCACAACATGCGTTAAAGTGACTCTGACAATCATTGTGGCATTTCTGTAAAGGCGATGATACAAGGGTATAGTCACATTCTTGTGAGATTGATAAAAATGCCCAAACATATTGACAAATGTTGTACAAATTCATATAATGCACGAATACTAATACCGTAATGAACATTAACAATCTAATCTGTATGAAGAAAATCTCTACGACAGCGTCTACAGGGTAACGAGCATCGTCTACCCGACGGGTGAGACGGTGGCGCAGACCTATAACGGGCGGGGGCTGCCGTACTCGGTATCCGGAAGCGTCGCCGGCGGGCTGGTTTCAAGCGCGTTCTATAATGCGTTAGGGTCG
>CAYXEG010000105.1:0-11287 GCA_964463875.1 uncultured Dehalococcoidales bacterium | reverse complement strand
CAGTTTGGTTTCTAAGACTGGCCAGGCTTTGCTTTAACTATCTCCACTATACCACTTTTAAAAATCCCCGATTTTTCCTGAACGAGCCGGTGTTCCTTGACCACGGTACCGAGGCCGCCGGTGGCAATGAAATCCTGAAAGCCCCGGCAGTGAGACCCGCCGGCAGCGAGTTCGGTGATTCTGACGATGGAAGCGAATACATTTTTTGGCAGGGGGACGCTGTAATCAATCATGATAAGCACTCCATCCGGTTTGACAACCCGCTTCATTTCGGAGACGACATTTCTTCTCACCGCCGGTTCCTTATCGTGGAGGGCAAAACTCACCGAAACGTAGTCGAATGAATTATCCGGGAAAGGCAGGTCGGTCGCGTCCGCATGGTGAAAGGAGGCGTTGCTGATGCCCAGTTTCTTCTGATTCTTCAGGGCGGTGTCCAGCATGGTGACATCGATATCAATTCCCCGGGCAAGCATACCGTGACGGCTGAACTCCAGAACCTGGGCGCCGGTGCCGCAGCAGACATCCAGCACGGTATCGCCTGCATTCATTCCGGCGAATGCCGGCAGTATCTCCCGGACATTCCGTAAAACGGGGTCGACAACGTTCTCGTAACTGAATAGCGGCATACAATTTTAGTATAGCATTTCAAAACCGGGAATGAATCTCCTGTTCTGATTACCCTTGCATAATTGACAACAAAGACAGGAAACGACAAAATGGTAGAGCACAGCACGAGATTGTTAACAGAGACCGGTAACCCGGTTTATTCTTTCAAAGTTCTACGTAAACGTACCATGTCGTCATTATCCAAAATCACATTAAAGAAGGAACACGAAATTGCAGGGTAAAACAGTCCGGGAAAGCCAGGTTATCATGGCCCAGATGATGATGCCGCAGGATACCAATCCCGCCGGGAACGTCCACGGGGGCGTCATTATGAAACTCATCGATACCGCCGGAGGTATCGTCGCTAATCGCCACACCCGCTCGAATACGGTCACGGCTTCGATTGACCGGCTCGATTTTCATTACCCGGTCTACGTCGGCGACCTCGTGACCTTCAAGGCCAGCCTGAACCTGACCGGCCGGACCTCGATGGAAGTCGGCGTCAGAGTCGAGGCCGAAAACGTCTTTACCGGCGAAGTCCGCCACACCGCCTCCGCTTACCTGACCTTCGTCTCGCTCGATGCCGCCGGTAAACCCCAGCCGGTGCCGCCGGTCATTCCGGAAACGGAGGAGGAAAAACGCCGCAACACCGAAGCCCAGGCCCGCCGTCAGGTACGAATCCAGGAAAAAAAGACCGAAGCGTGACCGGTTACCATATCCATACCTTTTCCGCCTGACCGGTTACAATAGTGTCTAAGCGTTCTAATCAGGAGTTACCAGCGATGAGTTTATTATCTACTATATCCGGACGTCAGATTCTCTTACCACTCATGACAGTTATTCTCGGCTGCTTTTTGTTATTCCCCGGCTGCGGCTCGGACGAAGATATTGAAGAACAGGTAACGCCTTCGGGAAATCCGCCGTCTGTCACCACCCTCGAAGCTTCCGATATCGCCATCGGTTCAGCGGTACTGAATGCCAGCCTTGCTTCGCTCGGTGAAGCGCAAACGGTCGATGTGACTTTCGAACTCAGCACCCAGCCGGGCCTCTACATGTACCAGACTCCCGCTCAAACCGTCAGCGAAACCGGCGCTCTTACCTGCGACATTAACGGCCTCTACGCCTACCAGACTTACTATTACCGGGTTAATGCAACCGGCGACGGGCAGACGCTCGGCGAGGAAAAGAGCTTCACCACCGGACCGGCAATGGTCATCGACCCCTTAAAACAGTACACTGCCACCCTGAAAACAAATTACGGAGAGATAGAAATCGAACTCCTGCCGGAAGACGCCCCGATTGCCGTCAACAATTTCGTCCGGCTGGCCCGTGAAGGTTATTACCGGAATGTTGTCGTTCACCGCATCGTGAAGGATTTCATGTTCCAGAGCGGCGACCCGACCGGTACGGGCAGCGGCGGGCCAGGCTACCGGTTTGCCGACGAAGAGGTAACGAGGGACTACCTGCCGGGAACGGTGGCCATGGCGAACGCCGGCCCGAACACGAACGGCAGCCAGTTTTTTATCTGCCTCGCCGACCTCAGGACACGCCTAGCAAAAGACTATACAATATTCGGTACCGTCACACAGGGATTCGAGGTCGCTCAGGTAATCGGTGAAATTCCGGTAAAAGCCGCACCCTCCGGCGAGGTCTCGTCACCGACCGTCGAAGTCTTCATCGAGGATATTATTATCTCGGAAAAATAACGCAAAACTAAGAAATTTCTGATTAACACCACGCAATATTGTTTGATATTCCGAGGCGGTCCGAAAATTCTCTCCTCGGAAGTGTGAAGCGAGGCAGACGATGCAGTCTCTCCCTTTTGTAAAGGGAGATTAAGAGGGATTTAAGAATATCTACGAATAATTACTACCATTTCTATCGTAGAATAATTTCTCTTTTTCTGTTCAAATTCCCGGTTTCGGACACCCTCGGAATTCTATTCTACTATTATTCCTGAGTATCTTTCCCGGCCAGCCGTGCCAGTCCTTCCCGGCATTCTTTGTGGTCGAGGCCCGGCACCCAGTCGCGGCAGCAGGCCGGCCTGACGGCGTGAATTTCGCATGAGGTTATGTTTCCTTCGTCCCGGAGAAAGACGCACCCGGAATCGTTATGTAATATCAGGTAATTTCTCGAACTCCCCCACCGGGGGTCGGTGTAGCGACTTGCCCATTCGTCTGCCGGTATACCCATGAAATCGGCGATTCGCTTTACTTCTTCATCATCCAGTATCGCCTGGTGCTTCCGGCAGCAGGTACCGCAGCGAAGGCATTGTAGTATCACCGATTCGTTATTCGTTGGTTTCAAAGGCTCAGGCATTGTACATCATTATTCATAAAAGCGATAGCGGGAGTTTACATCAAAACAAGAAATATCACCACCAGCAGGGTAATCCAGGCAAACAGCACCAGGGTCAGCCCGACTACCTGGAACTTCAGGCCTCCGATATCGGCACGCGCCTGGTTCCGGTATTCCTCGATAACCCCCTCCGGAATCATCTTCGTTACCAGGTATATTCCCAGCGATAGAATTATTATGTCATCTAAAACACCGAGTACGGGAATGACATCGGGGACAATATCCACCGGACTCACCATGTAGGCAATAAGCAGGAAGAGCAGAACCCGGGCGTACCACGGTACTCGCGGATCGCTGAAGGCCAGGTAGAGCGTATATATCTCGGTCTTGAGGCGGTTGACCCTGAAAATAATCGATTTCGGAAATTTCATACCCGTTTCCGGCCGACAGCGTTTTATTCGCCTGTTTCCGGAGTGTCGGCGGTGTTGAGCAGGATGCTGTCGTCAGCCAGAGCTTCCCCGCTGGAGCGTTCGAAAGCTCTCAGCAAATCGGCAACGGTGGTACCTTTCCGCCGTTCGGTGTTGAGGTCGACGATGAGCTTACCCTTATGCATCATCAGCAGCCGGTTGCCATACCGCAGAGCGTGCTCCATGTTGTGAGTTACCATCAGGGCGGTCATCTTTTCGTTTGTCACGATGGTCTCCGTCAGGTTGAGGACGATGCCGGCAGTGTTGGGGTCGAGCTTGGCAATATGTTCGTCGAGCAGCAGCAGGTCCGGCCGGCTGATGGTTGCCATGACGAGCGCCAGCGCCTGGCGCTGACCGCCGGAAAGCGTCCCGACCAGCGTGCTCAGCCGGTCTTCCAGCCCGAGATGGAGGGTGGACAAAATCTCCCGGAACTGGTTCATCCGGTTTTTCGTCGCCGCCAGTTTCAGGCCTCGCGAACCGCCTCTCGCCGCCGCCAGCGACATGTTTTCCCCGATGGTCATGTTGGCGGCGGTGCCGACGTGCGGGTCCTGGTACACCCTGCCGAAGTAACGGGCGCGCCTGTGCTCGCTCAGGTTAGAGATATCTTTCCCGTTGATGGCAATGGTACCGCCCTTATCCGGCGGAAAAACTCCTGCGATGAGATTGAGCAGGGTCGATTTTCCGGCACCGTTGCTGCCGATGACGGTAATGAAATCACCCGCGTTGATATCCAGGTTGATGCCATCGAGCGCCTTCACTTCGTCGATGGTTCCGCTTCCAAATTCCTTGCTGACATTTATCAGCCGGAGTAATGCCTGACTGTTATTTCCCATCCGGTCACATCCTCGTCGCCGGGGCAACCCATTCGCCACGCAACTTCTTTTTTATCAGGGGAATCGAGAGAGAAACAATGACCAGCGCGGCCGTTATCAGCTTCAGGTTCGTCGGCGGCAGGCCGAGCGAAAGGGCGATACTTAAAAAGAGCCGGTAGACGAACGCCCCTCCGAAAACTGCCAGGAGAATCCAGGTGATGCCCCGCGGGCGGAAAATACCCTCGCCGATGATGACCGAGGCCAGCCCCATGACAATCATCCCGACTCCCATGCCGGCATCGGTAAATCCCTGGTTCTGGGCTATCAGCGCTCCCGCCAGACCGACGAAGCCGTTCGACATCGCAACGCCGATAATCGTCGTCATGTCGGTGCTGCAACCGAGTCCTCGAATCATCTGCTGGTTATCGCCGGTTGCCCGCAGTGCCAGGCCGATTTCCGTGCGGAGAAACCAGTTCATCACCACCAGGAGAATCGCCACCAGCACCGCCATGAAGATAATCGAGAATATGATGCTGGTACCGGTACCGAAAATACTCGCTGCGCTGTCGAATATCGTTATCTGGCGCAGCAGCGGTATGTTGGAGCGTCCCATAATCAGGAGATTGATGGAGTAGAGCGAAACCATTACCAGGATACCCGAAAGCAGGGCGTTGATACGCAGTTTCGTGTTCAGTACCCCGGTACAAAGCCCGCCGAGACAGCCGGCGAAAAAGGCGGCCAGCGTCGCCAGCCACGGGTCGAACCCGTTCAGTATCATCGTTCCGGCAACCGCCCCGCCGAGGGGAAAAGTGCCGTCAACAGATAGGTCCGGGAAAGAAAGGATTCTGAACGTTATATAGACTCCCAGGGCTATCAGGCCGTATGCCAGCCCTTCATATAACGAGATACTCAGAAGGTTGCCTATAAAATCCAATTATGTTTCCTTACTTTCCCGGATAGTATTCTTTTATTATTCCGTATACACCGCTTCCGCGCGGTCGATAACCGTCTGGGGAATGGTCACTCCCATTCTCTCGGCGGCGGCAGTGTTTATCGAAAGACTGATAACCGCCCCGGTTTCAACCGGGATAGTGTTGGCTTTGCTGCCGTTCAGGATTTTCGCTACCATTTCGCCGGTCTGATAACCGATGTCATAGTAGTCGAAACTGTAGGCAGCGATACACCCGCGGACAATCGAATCCTCGTCAGCCGCGAACAGGGGTATATCTTCGGTTTCGCAGACGCCGACCAGGGCTTCGAGGCCGCTGACGACCGTGTTATCGGTGCCAATCCAGATAGCGTCGACCCTTCCTGCCAGCGAATGGGCGGCAGTTGAAACTTCGGCACTGGTCGAAACAGTCGCTTCGACCACTTCTATACCCTTTCCCTGGCAGGCTTTCTTTAGTTCGGATACCAGGAACAGCGAATTCGATTCACCGGTGTTGTACAGGGTGCCGATTTTCTTGACTCCCGACACGATTTCCTTTATCAAATCGACATCGTCAGCCACGACAATCATATCGCTGACGCCGGTAACATTCTCGTTATCATGGGAGCCCCAGTCGCTGATGAGTCCTGAGCCAACCGGGTCGGTCACGGCGGTGAAGACCACCGGAATATCCGTACCTTTGGCGGCGGCAACCGCTGCCTGCGAGTTCGGGGTGGCGATAGAGACGATGACGTCAACCTTGCTGGTGACGAACTGCTGGGCAATGGAGGCAAATAATGACGGGTCTCCTTCGCTGTTCTGGTAGTTCAGGTCCAGGTTATCGCCTTCCTTGAAACCTTTTTCCGCCAGGGCGTCGATGATGCCCTGCCGGGTCGCATCGAGTGCCGGGTGCGTCACGACCTGGCTGATACCGACGGCAACTTTATCGCTCCCGCAGCCGCTGAGCAGCGGTACGGCCAGAAGCAGCACCAGGAATAAACCGAGTACATATTTTGTTACTTTACTTTTCAATGAATCCTCCCTCAGTCTGGCTATTATTACACGATGTCAACCGTCACATAATCACACATATACAACGTACAGTCCAGTAGAATGATGGACGCGCGTTCCGCTAAAGACTTGTAACTGATATCATAAATCTTTAATATTGTACGCAAGTTTGAATTCAGCGTCAACAGCGATAAGACGCTGTTTTCGCTTTTATACCGTCCTCTCCATCCTTCGGTGTCGAATTCCCGCTTCCATGAAAAACGGCCCGGTTTCGGAAAAACCGCATGACCGGTAAAAATCAATGGCGCTTTCCTGGGCATGGAGTTCAACCGTTTTCATCCCCCGGCGCCGCATCTCATCGATGATGAAGTCAACTATCCCTTTTCCCACCCCGTATCTCCGGTACTCTTTCAGCACCGCCATCCTCTCGATTTTCGCCGTCTCTTTTCCTGTCAGTTTTACCCGGGCGGTACCGATGACCCGGTTTGCTTCGAACGCCGCTGCTTCGAACAGTAAACCGGCGGCGTCTCCGGCATGAACAAGCCCTGCGGGGATACCCTGTTCTTCGACGAACACCGCCTCCCTCACCGAGCGGATTCCAGCCTTTTCCTCATCCGTTTCAACCGGTTTACAGAGATACTCCATCGCAACTCTTCCCGTTATCCCGTACCTACATGTACTTGCCTGCGGGGCCGGCCAGTTCCGGCCAGTGGAAAGAGGTCTGAAGGCCTTCGTCCTCGTAGCCGGTCGTCATGAATATCATCCGGTTGTGGTCTTTTTCGGGAATCATGTGAGGCAGCGCTTTCTCGGTATGCGTCGGGTTCTGGTTAATGGTAACGATAATGAACGGCCGTCTCACGTTCAGAATCCGCCACGGCCCGTGCGGGAAATTCGCCGGAATGGTCATGATGGTCGATTTCGTAATTATGTGCTTCTCCATCTCCGGCCCCATGCACATTTCGACATCCGCCCCAAGGTCGAACGGATTATTCGGGTCGGTCCCCATATGGACGAACAACTCCGGGTATTTATGCTCGTGCGGCCCGTGAGAAATAATGCCCCAGGCTTCAGTACCGTACGCATCATAGGGCTTATCGCCTACCCAGAAGAACTGGTATTCGTTACAGCCTTCGAAGGTTTTTCCATCGAGGAATCCGAGCGTCGCATACGGGCGCTTCGCCTGAATCTCCGGGGCAACTCCGGATACGAAAAGGTGGTCGTACTTGTTTCCAGTCATCGGTCTGTCCTTTCTTTTTTCGGAATTTTGTACTCTACTATTATGCACGGAACCGCCCCGGGAAACAAAGCCTGTTCTACCCTGGATGTAAACTCACCGGGCGAAAATTCTTGACAAAATCCGGAAATTTTTATACAAAAAATCTGAATTTGGTGTTCTTTAAATCTATGAATAGTTTTATACGGGAGGTGAACAATGCCCGATTACCGGTATGAGTACAAGATTCTTACCGAATACATTACCCCGGACGAACAGGGACGGTATCCCCACTTTGCCCACATCGAGGACCAGGACGGCCTGACGAAAACTCTTGAAGAAGTAGTCGAACATCTTCCGGAATCAATCCCCGAAGGCTGGGAAGTCAATTCCCACAATATCACGATATCCCGGAATACCCTTATCGTAACGGTATTGTTGCGCCGGCCGAAAAATTAACGGTAACAAAAAACCCCTGTTGTACGTTCTATACTATAAACATACGGGGAGGAGACATGAAAAAAACGTTGTTGGTAGTGGTGATAGTCCTTCTGGTGACGGCAGTCATATCGTCGACCGCCCTTGCCTCAGGCGGCAAAATCCGCGGAGAAAACGGCCAGGGCGCCGTCAACCAGGTCCAGGTTGAAAACCCGCCCCCGTTCCAGCCGTGATTTAGAAAACGGTAAACCCGAAAGAGGCAGGTATTCGCACCTGCCTCTTTTCTATTTCCCCTGTTTGTCTTCTTTCTCTTTGAATATGTCGGCGACACTCCTGCCGAATTCCTCCGCCGCTTTCCCGACATCCCGGAACTTCGTTTTTACATCCTCATCCTTGAACCGGTCGGCCAGCGTTTTCGCCGAATTTGCCGCCGCGTCGGAAAAATCCCTGGCTTTCTTTTTCAGTTCGGGGTCATTGAACACTTCGCCCATCGCATCGCCGAAGTTCCTGAAAATTTCCGCAAAATTCTCCAGCGGCGGTTTTTTATCTGATGCCTTCTTCTCCGTCATGACAATTCTCCTTTTTTCTGAATACCTTAAATTATACCACTCCCGAACCATTTTACCATTATTTGAATTATCGGTAAGATTCCCGTCATACTATTCATATCCTGAGAGAAAGAAGCAACAATAACAGATGAGTCTGAGCGAAGAACAGAAACAGCAGTACCTGCAGAGAAGTTATACCGCCGTCGACGGCCTCTGGTTCATGATGGCCGAAGAAGCATACGAATTCGAAAAAGCTCTGGAACTGGACAGGAACGTCTGGTCCGTCATGCCGAAGATACAGGCAAGGTTCCTGAAAGCAGCCCTCGGAGTGAAAGAAGGAATGCCGGCTTTACAACAGTGTTTTACCGAAAAAATGCTGCTCGATGGAGCTGACTTTACAATAGTGACTACTCCGGATGGTTTTACCATACACATGACAAAATGCCCCTGGCATGAAACGATAGTAAAATCAGGCAGAGAACACCTATCGCCGACAATCGGCCGGACCATCTGCACCACCGAGTATGCCGGCTGGGCGAAGGAATTCGGCGACGATATTTCGGTGGAATTCCCGGACCGGATATGCGCCGGAGCCGTCGATTGCATCGTCCGGTTTTCGCGGCGGGGCTAAATCAGCATCATCCCGCCGTCGATAACTACCGTTTCCCCGGTGATGAATTTCGAGGCGTCGGAAGCAAGGTACAGGGCGAGATTGGCAACATCGGCGGTCTCGCCCTTTTTCCCGAGCGGGGTTTCGCCCTTGCGTATCATTTCCTCGTAGGTGCCCTGGAGAACCAGCCACGGAGAACGGCCTATCCGGTTCACCCCGAGGTCGGTATCTATCGGACCGGGCGCGATACCGTTCACCCGGATGTGGTACGGCGCCATTTCCCTCGCCACCCAGGATGTCAGGGTAATCACCCCCGCCTTGGCAATCCCGTAAACGCAGGCGCTGCCCGGCCTCAACCCTCCGATTGATGCCATGTTGATGATGTTTCCGGTCTTTTTCTCCATCATCACCCGTGCCGCCGCTCGGCAGCCCAGGTAGGCGCTCTTCAGATTGACATTCATCGCCTTGTCCCACAGCTCTTCGGTGGTGTTCATCAGGTTTTCATGCGCCGAGGCACCGGCGTTGTTCACCAGAATATCGAGCGTCCCGAATTCCCGGACGACCCGGTCAATCAACCCCGTCACTTCAGCTTCGCTGGTCGCGTCCGCCTTGACAGCAAGACTTCCCCTGCCCAGTTTCCGAATTGCCTCAGCCGTACCTTCCAGGTCGCTTATTTCCGATTTCATATGGACACCCGAAACCGCCACGTCCGCCCCGGCTTCAGCAAATGTCAGCGCTATCTGCCGTCCGATTCCTCTGATACTGCCCGCCCCGATGACCAGGGCTTTCTTTCCTTCGAGGGATAAACTGGGTAATGCCATGCGACACCTCCGGGTTTTCATGCTCAATGCATTTTGTATCCATCATCATAACAATCTTCAGCTCTTCTATTCAAATATCTCCGGTTTTTATGTATAATAATAGAGAAAGCTTTTTGGTAAGATTCATCCCTTTATGCAAATAACGTTTTACTACTTTCATCTTCACCGCTTCCGAATCAGGTAGCCGCACTCCGCAGGCTGCATGATTCGATACCGGTATGGTCTGATTTTCTCCCCAACCACTGATACTCCGCTTATCCGTATTGTATGATGCTGCCAGGCATGTGTGCGCCGATTCGTTACTTTTGTGTCTCTCAATATTTTTGTGTAAAAAAAGGAATACGGACTAAATGCAATACCGCCAGGATATCAGAAACGTCGCTATTATCGCCCATGTCGACCATGGAAAAACCACCCTGGTCGATGCCCTCCTCAAACAGAGCCGGATTTTCCGGGACAACCAGGAAGTCGGCCACCTGATTATGGACAGCAATACCCTCGAACGCGAAAAAGGCATCACTATCATGGCGAAAAATACCGCTGTTCAATATAAGGGAATCAAAATAAACATCATCGATACCCCCGGTCACGCCGATTTCAGCGGCGAAGTGGAACGGGTTATCAGTATGGCCGACGGCTGCCTCCTCATGGTCGATTCGGTCGAAGGCCCGATGCCCCAGACGAAATTCGTCCTCCGCCACGCCCTCTCTAAAGGACTGAAAACAATCGTCGTCATCAACAAGATGGACCGGCCCGAGCGCCGCCCGGCAGATGTGATTCGGATGACCCAGGACCTCTTCCTCGAACTGGCGACGGATGCCGACCAGCTTGATTTTCCCATCGTCTACGCCAGCGCCCGCGACGGCATCGCTTCGGCTGACCCCAACGTCACCGGCACTGATATCAGTCCGGTTTTCGAAGCTATCCTGAAAAACGTCCCTCCTCCGCGAATCGAGGAAGGCCCGTTCCAGATGATGGTCTCGAACCTTACCTACGACAACCATAAGGGACGAATTTCTGTCGGTAGAATCTGGCGGGGTTCGGTTGCCGAAGACGACATGGTAACCGTCATCCACGACGACGGCGAAACGAGAGACTACAAGATAGCCGAAGTTTTCACCTACCTCGGCCTGAAGCAGCTCAAGGTTGAAAGCGCCTCCGCTGGCGATATCGTGGTCGTCACCGGTATCGAAACCGTTAATATCGGCGATACCATCACCGATATCGACCACCCGGACCCCCTGCCCCGTATCGAAGTCGGCGAACCGACCGTGAAGATGACCTTCGGGGTCAACACCTCTCCTTTCCGGGGCAGAGAAGGAAAATACTGCACCTCGCGGCACCTCAGAGAACGCCTCTACCGCGAGCTCGATACGAATCTCAGCCTCCGCGTGCAGGACTCCCCCACCCCGGATACCTTTATCGTCAAAGGCCGGGGCGAACTCCACCTTTCTATCCTTATTGAAACGATGCGCCGGGAAGGCTACGAGTTCGAGGTTTCCAAGCCGAAAGCAATTACGAAAATCGTCGACGGC
>CAYXEG010000104.1:0-11359 GCA_964463875.1 uncultured Dehalococcoidales bacterium | reverse complement strand
GAGCAACGGTTTCGTAAACCGTCGGTCAAGAGTTCGACTCTCTTCGCTGGCTCCATTTTTGAAGCTAAAATCCCTGAAAAATAATGATTATACGAACCCGGTTTTCAAAATAGCTAACCGATAGCTTCAAAATAGTCATTTTTCTTTTATTTTTTGAAAATGTCATCAAGCCGCATTGCCGCTTTTTCCTGAATACCGGGAGCAATATGACTATAGGTATCGAGCGTCAGTTGGATACTGGAATGCCCCAGTCGTTCCTGTACCACTTTTGGATGGATACCCTGCTTAAGCATGTAGGAGGCATGGGTGTGGCGGGCATCATGAAAACGAATGACTTTGAGTCCGGCATGCTTCACCGCTTTATCCCAGGCGTGAGATATCGTGTCGGGAAGAAGCGGGCTGCCGTCCGGATGACAAAACACCAAGCTTGTTTCCTTAATCGACTTTCCCATCATTACAGCCTCGAATCCGATTTTTTCATTGTATTCTCGAAGCATCTTGGTAGTAGCTGGTGAAAGGGCTACGGTTCGTTTTCCTTTGGCCGATTTTGGCTGCCTGAATACAATCTCACCGGTCCTGAGCTGGTGGATACTCCTGCTGATGTAAATCTGGCAAGAAATGAGGTTTACGTCCTGCCAGCGCAAAGCTAATAATTCGGACCGGCGTAAACCGGTGAAAAAAGCAAGGTAGAATATCGGATAGTATATCGAGTCTTTCACGGCTTTGAGAAAATGAAGTATTTCAATTTATTGTGTCTGATTTATCACTAATTATCCGTACATATCACTCATAAATGTTGACATTCCTTAATATCCAGTGTAGACTCTATAACAGCTAAATTCACATTTCCATCCTGTTCCTACCACACACGGAGAGTGAAATGATTATTTACAGCCATCAGTAAGAGGCCAAAACTCTTATCTGACGGCTGTTTTATTTTCCAGAGATTTCCTGGTTAAGGAGGTAAGTCAATGGCGGAGAAAATCAATTATTCTATGAGTTTTCAGGTGGTCGGCGGTGTGAGTATCCCCGTTACGGGAAAAATCGAACCGGAAGCTTATGAAAAAATCCAGGTAGACGTCCCTGCAGGAGAAAGTGATCTTGCTACTAACCTTCAGCCCACCGGTACTAACCTGGGAGAATTCTTGCTTATTAAATCCTCAGTGTACGGAGAAGCCCTCACCTATAAAGTCAACGACGCTGCAGCTACACCGATATCCCTCGATGGCCCTCATGTTTTCATTGGCAAAGGTGCCATGGCAATTCTCAATTCAGCTCCGACGCAACTGCTGTTTTCTAACGGTTTATCCGGGAACGTTACCATAGATATATTGCTCGGCAGAGATGCCACGCCGTAGCGCTATGTTACTGCTAATACTATCAGTAAAAGGAGGAGTATTATGCCTATTACACCTACTTATCCGGGGGTTTACATCGAGGAGCTACCCAGTGGTGTGCGTACCATAACCGGGGTAGCTACTTCAATAACCGCCTTCATCGGGCGGGCAAGAAAGGGAAAGCTTGATGACCCCGTCCTGGTCCAGAGTTTTTCCGATTATCAACGGAAATTCGGCGGACTCTGGGAAAACAGCACAATGAGCTATGCTGTGCAGCAGTATTTTCGGCACGGCGGCAGGGATGCTCTCATTGTCCGCGTTATAAACGGCGGAGCGAAAGCGACTATCAGTGTACCGACAGCGTCAAGTACTCTCGTTCTCGAAGCTGCTGACGAAGGCGATTGGGGTGAAAAATTACAGGTAGCGGTTGATTACGATACTAAGGACACAGCAACTCTCTTTAACTTAAAAATTCAAGAGATCAGCTCAGAGGGCGTTATCGAGGAAATGTTCCGCAATCTGTCTATGGATTCTGCCGATGCTCGTTTCATCACTAAAATCCTGGAGCAACAATCAGAACTCGTCCGGGTAAATACTATCACTACGGACCGCCCTTTAGTAACGACCGGTTTTATTACTGCATCCTCGAATGGCGGTGACGGGAGCGATATCTCAGATTCCCAGCTTACGGATTCCAGCCTTGAAGCCGGCAGGAAAGGGATGTATGCCCTGGATAAAGCAGACTTGTTTAACATTCTTTGCATTCCGCCTCTAACCCGGACAACGGATGTTGAAATGAATACCACGCTGGTCAATGCAGTGCAGTACTGTAAAAAGAAGCGGGCGATGCTGATTATCGACTCTCCTTCGGACTGGGTAAGTCCGGATACGGCAAAAAGCGGCGTGAACGCAATGCGGACGGCGCTGGGTACGGATTATTGCACCAATGCAGCAGTTTATTTCCCAAGGTTAAAAATGGCGGATTCCCGGAAAGAGAACCTGGTTGAAGAGTTCGTTCCCTGTGGAGCAATCGCTGGTATTTATGCCCGCATCGATGCGCAACGCGGTGTCTGGAAAGCTCCGGCAGGGCAGGAAGCCTCGCTTTCCGGAGTTCAGGAACTGACCTATAAATTGACCGATGGACAGAATGGCACCCTGAACCCGCTTGGGCTAAATTGTTTGCGCAGCTTTCCGGTTTACGGAAATATCGTCTGGGGCGCCCGTACACTGGCCGGGGCTGACCAACTTACTTCTGAGTGGAAGTATATCCCGGTTCGCCGTATTGCTCTCTTTATAGAAGAGAGCCTGTACCGGGGTACACAGTGGGTGGTATTCGAACCGAATGATGAACCGTTATGGGCTCAGATTCGCCTGAATGTTGGCGCTTTTATGCACGACCTTTTCACTAAAGGCGCATTCCAGGGCACTAATCCCCGCGACGCCTATTTTGTCAAATGTGATAAAGAAACGACAACCCAGAACGATATCGATAAAGGGATAGTCAATATCGAAGTCGGTTTCGCTCCACTCAAGCCGGCTGAATTCGTAATTATCAAAATTCAGCAGATAGCCGGAAATATCCAGGTGTAAAAGGAGAGTATAATGGCGGAATTCAGCGTTAATACGAACAGGTTTGATCCATATAAGAACTTCAAGTTCCGTGTAAAGTGGGATGGTAAATATGTTGCCGGTGTGAGTAAAATCAGTGCTCTTAAGAAGACGACAGACCCGATTGAGCATCGCAGCGGTGGTGACCCCAGCACTGTCCGTAAATCGCCGGGGCAGACAAAATATGAACCGATTACCCTGGAACGAGGCGTAACACATGATGTCGAGTTTGAACAATGGGCAAATAAGGTGTGGAACTTCGGTTCGGGCCTGGGCAGCGAAGTATCGCTGCAAGATTTCAGAAAAAATTTAACTATCGAGGTTTATAACGAGGCAGGGCAAGTAGCTCTGGCGTATAACGTTTATCGCTGCTGGGTTTCTGAATACCAGGCGCTGCCGGAACTCGATGCCAGCGGTAAAGCAGTGGCC
The DNA here is from genome assembly GCA_964463875.1 of uncultured Dehalococcoidales bacterium. Classification (GTDB taxonomy): domain Bacteria; phylum Chloroflexota; class Dehalococcoidia; order Dehalococcoidales; family UBA2162; genus MGML01. The sequence goes on along the minus strand of CAYXEG010000104.1, from coordinate 7,985 downwards.
ATCCAGCAAATTAAACTGGAAAATGAAGGATGGGAGCGCGATTACAGCGTGACTGAACCGACCGAGCCCAATTTTACAGAACCGTAATTACGAGGGACGGGTAATGCGCACGTTATCAGCGACCGAACTATTGGAAGTCTGGGAGAAGGGTGAGCGTCAGCATCCTCTGGACAAGGCTCTGACACTTCTGGCGGTAACCTGCCCCGAGAGAGAATACATTGACCTGGTGCATTTAAGTATAGGGCAGCGAGATGCCCTGCTTTTGACCTTGAGGCAGCTTTCCTTTGGCCCGGAAATGGTGGCATATGCCGCCTGTCCGACTTGCCGCGCCGAGCTGGAGTTCATGATAAATACAGAAGACTTGCTGCGTTCGCATACCCCGGTTGACAGGCATGAACATTCAGTTAATCTGGATGGTTTTGAAATTCGTTTCCGTCTGCCGGATAGCGCTGACCTTGCGAAAAGCGTAAACTCCGCTTCGATTGAAGCCGGAAAAGAATTGTTACGGCGTTGCGTTCTGGAGACGGTTCATAATACCAGAAAGGTACCCTTCGAAGAGTTACCGGAAGCTACAAAATCAAAAATAGTAGAAATGATAGCGGAATCAGACCCTCTTTCCGAAGTGCGGATTGCTCTAAATTGTACTGAATGCGGTAATCCTTTTGCAGAGGTGCTGGATATACTCTCCTTTTTATGGGAAGAGTTGAGCGGGCAAGCCAGGCAATTATTGAGGCAGGTACATGAGCTTGCCCGATATTACGGTTGGCGGGAAAGCGATATCCTGGAAATGAAACCGTGGCGGCGCCAATACTACCTGGATATGGTAATGAATGTCTGATTTTTTTGAAAGACTGATTCAACGTACTAATGGCAGGATGCCGGTTATCAGGCCGCTCGTAAGGCCTGTTTACGGGACATTTCCGCCTGTTATTGAATCATTCTCCGAGTTCGAAGAATCAATCGCCTTTAACGAAGGGACCGGGTCATCTCCGGTTACTTCAAAGGCTCAGGCGATAATGCCAACCGAATCTTCTGAAAATAAAAAAAATCCAGCTCCGACAATTAGACCGAAAGAAACCGCGAGAACCGAAACGCGGGAAAAAGCAATCATCCCTGAAATACATCGTAAGCCTTCTTTACATTCCAAAGAAGTGGAGCATACTCCTGAGCCGGGTAAAGTCACAACTCGGGAGGGAGATGTTTTTTCCGAAACGAAAACAGAAAAAGTCTTTGAAGAAGGCTACCCCCTGGCTCGTACGGCTGCCGGCGTTTCCAGCGACCGTGAATCCGTGGTAAAGTCTCAACCGGATAGCCTGCGCACTGTTACAGCAGCCAGGCGCCGGAACGAGACAACAGTAAATACAGAATCGAATACTGCCGAACTTGTGATACATGAAGAAGCGGTCAATCAGCGGACTGAAAATGTAATCATCCCGGAATCAGTCAGTGAACAACGACCCGAAATGCCGAAAATCAGGCAGAACACACCCAGTTCAACAACCGGCATGGCACCAGAGTCAGAAGCAGAAGAAAAAGGACCGGCAGGGGAAAGGACTCTGGTAAGAGACTACGTCCCGGAAGCAAAACCTGGCGGAATATATAACGGGGCGCTTTCCGGAAGTATTCCGGAGCCAGTCTCCACCAGGCAGGAATCGTCTCACTCGAATACTATAAAAGTGACCATCGGGCGTGTAGAACTTAAAGCGACACGACAGGCGGAGCGCCCGCCTTTGAGGACACCCCCTGTACCGAAAAGACCTGTAGTAACTCTCGATGCTTACCTGGAGGCACGAGGCAAGGAGAGCCGATGAGTAACCTGGCAATAGCGGCGGTGACTTCTACCTTTAGCCAGTGGCTGCAAGAGAAAGCGTGCAGTGTTCTCGCTGGCGCCCTGGTGACTATCGGACGCCCTAAAGACGGGACCGCGAAAGGCATCAATATCTACCTGTACCAGGTGACCTATAACCCTGACCGTCGTAATGAGAGCTTACCGACAAGACGCTCCGGCGATACGACTCTTTCTCAACGCCCGCAAGCAGTGCTCGATTTATACTATTTACTGACATTTTATGGTTCGGAGAAAGACCTTGAGCCTCAGATTCTGCTGGGCAGTACGGTGAGTGTCCTTCACGCCCAGCCGGTAATCACCCTGGATATGCTCCGCCGGGAAATAAAACGGCGTACTGATGCCGATGCCGGAGACAGGCTGTCCAGATATGATGCCTCAGGGCAAGTGCAGAGCATCGCTTTTACTCCCTTATCTTATACTACCGAGGAATTCGCCAAGCTGTGGTCGATGCTTTTTCAGATAACCTATACCTTATCGGTGGTCTACAAGGCTTCGGCGGTCTTTATTGAGGCTGATGTCACTCCGCAAAAGGCCCTGCCGGTATTGCGCCCGGATACGTATGTCCTGCCGTTCCGGCGCCCGTTTATTGAGAAAATCAGTTCTGCCGGAGGTAACTCGACGCCTGTTGTCTATAACAGCGAAATTGTTCTGACAGGCAGACAGCTCAAGGGTAATCCTACCAAAGTGAGTATTGGTAATGTCGAGGTAAAGCTGGACCCGACAGATTCGTTGAACACCGTGACCGATACCGAGGTCAGGCTTAACCTGGGTTCGCCCCTGTTCACCGGTCAACCCCTGCGTGCCGGTATCCAGGGAGTTGCGATTCTGCACCCCGTTATGATGGGCGAGCCCCAGGTGGAGCATTATGGCTTTGAATCCAACATCAAACCGATGATATTGAGTCCGACAATCACCGGTACTGCCGTCACTGGGACCAATCTGACGATACAGGTGAATCCGAAGATAGGCAGGACCCAGAAAGTAACGGCTTTGTTGAACGAGTTCGAGGCTGCCGGCATTCCGCATGCCTATTCAATAAAAGCCCCGGAAAATAACGGCATCACCAGTGATACCGTTAATGAAACTGACTCGGTGGCTTTCCCGGCAGGCGATGTAGAGCCGGGAACCTATCTGCTCAGAATCCAGGTGGATGGAGCGGAGAGCCCTCTGGAGGTCAGTACCAATCCTGCAAATCCGATATACAACGGGCCTCTGGTGAGTTTACCATGAGCATGATACAGAAACAGACATACGAAGAACTGAACCAGCGTTACCTGATGGCCGGGGTGATCAGGCTGCGGGAAGCGATAGAAAAATACTTCTGCCATGCTGAAGATGTTCAACAGGCAGTTACCGGTGATGTCAGTCCGGAACTGGTGGGAATCTATTGGGAGATGGATTTACCCCCGGCTCTCGAAACAGTCTGCACGATATTCGGATTGAGCCGGTTCGAAAAAGATATCTTATTGTTATGCGCTGGAATGGAACTTGATTCAGCATTTGCCGGGGCTATTGAAAAACTGGGCTACAAGCAGCCGAGTTTCAGCCTGGCTCTCGCTGTTTTACCGGAAGCCCACTGGAGCGCCCTTGCGCCGGAATCACCTCTGAGATTCTGGCGGATGGTTGAGCTTAACGGTGATTTGACTTACGGCCCGTTGAAAATCGATGAGTCCATACTCCATTATCTGACCGGGTTGGAGTATTATGACGAACGGTTAGCCGGATATATCAAAGCGGCACCTCCATCCGGAACCCTGGTTGCCTCTCACCAGAATATCGTTAATCAAGTCCTTGCTGTTTACCGGCGTGAGTCGGGAAGTACCGGAACACCTGTATTTCAGTTTTACGGAAACGATGCCGAATCCCGGCTTGACATAGCGTCAGCGGTCTGTAAGCCGCTGGGTCTCAACCTGAGTGTAATGGACTTCCGAGCTATTCCGAACGAGACGGGGGAAATCGATTCTCTGTCCCGTCTCTGGGAAAGGCAGTCAGCCCTGACTCGAGGAGCTTTACTACTGGACTGTAATGAAATTGAAAGCGTAGATAAAGCTTCGGAAAGCCGTATCTACCGGTTTATTGAAAATGTGCATTCCCTCCTGTTTGTTTGCAGTCATGAAAGGGTTCCGTTGCCGGGGCGCATATCGGTCGGTTTCGAGGTCATCAGACCGACTCCGACCGAGCAACTTGCTTTCTGGCAGCAGTGTCTGGTTGGAACAGCGAACTTAAATGGAACACTTGAATCACTCGTTTCCCAGTTCGATTTGAATACCGGAGTAATCAGAAACATCACTAAAGAAGTTGAGACTCTCTCCGGACAGGATGGCGATTTCGGGGCGGTTTTATGGGAGACATGCCGGACGCACACCCGCCGCCGGATGGATGAACTGGCCTGGCGTATTCATTCGAATGTAACCTGGGATGACCTGGTCCTGCCCGAAATGCAGAAACAGACTCTTGCCGAGATTGCCGCTCAGGTCAGGCAGCGCTTGAAGGTTTACTGTACCTGGGGGTTTGCTTCGCGGGTTTCCCGGGGTATGGGGATTAATACCCTGTTCTCAGGGCCAAGCGGGACGGGGAAAACCATGGCGGCCGAGGTGCTGGCAAATGAGCTGCGGCTTGACCTCTACCGTATAGATTTGAGCCAGGTCGTGAGTAAATACATCGGAGAGACTGAAAAAAATCTGAAGAAGGTATTTGATGCGGTCGAAGCAGGCGGGGCGATTTTGCTCTTCGACGAGGCTGACGCCCTCTTTGGAAAACGCTCCGAAGTGAAAGACAGCCACGACCGGTATGCTAACATCGAGGTCAGCTATCTGCTGCAGCGCATGGAAGATTATCGCGGGCTGGCTATTCTAACGACAAATATGAAAGAAGCACTCGATACCGCCTTTCTTCGGCGGTTGCGTTTTATTGTCCAGTTTCCGTTCCCGAATACCGAGCAACGAAAGAAAATATGGCTAACGATTTTCCCGAAAGAAGCACCTATAGAGAATCTGGATTTTGAGAAATTAGCCAGGCTGAATGTTTCCGGCGGCAGTATACGGAACATTGCCCTTTATGCGGCATTTCTGGCTGCCGAAGCAAACGAACCCGTCAATATGAAACACCTTTTAAGAGCGGCAAGGGCAGAGTACGGCAAGCTGGAAACGTCTCTCACGGATTCAGAAATAAAAGGCTGGTTATAAAAGATGAATCCAGGTTCCGAATATGACATTGATATAAATATTGAAGAACTGGTCCTGGATGGTTTTCCCGAGGGGGACAGGGATGTGATAGCCGAAGCATTCAAAAGAGAACTATCCAGGCTTGTCAGCCGGGATATGCTTTACGAAAACCTCAAGCAGAACATAAATATCGAACGGCTTGATAGCGGCGGTTTTCAGATGGACAGCAATGCTTCGGGTGAAGAAATCGGTAAGCAGGCGGCGCAGCACCTGTACGGAGGTATGCAGAAATGACGACGAAGAATATGAAACAGCAATCTCCGGCTAATCAAGAAAAATCACAAACACCGGTCCAGTCTGTTCTTTTGAAAAACAGGCGAAAACTCGGACCGGTACAGGACCTGAAGACCCAATCACATCCTTTATCAATTACACCGCCCCTGCTCCAGCGCAAGCTGGTCATGGGAGAAGAACACGATATCTACGAGCAGGAAGCAGACAGGATAGCTTCACAGGTAATGAGAATGCCTGAATCCAGCCGGCAAAAAATGCCTGATATACGGGTAGGCCGGGTTCCAAGCTCTGGCGCGACCAACCACCAACAGGCGGATACCCCCGCTATCGTGGAGGAAGTCCTTAAATCGTCCGGTCAACCGCTCGATACAGCAACCCGCTCATATATGGAAACCCGTTTCGGACACGATTTCAGCCGGGTGAGGGTGCATACCGGCGAACGCGCCGCAGTATCTACGCAGGCGGTGAACGCCATAGCTTACACAGTGAGGAATGACGTGGTTTTGGGCGCCGGGTCTTTTACACCGGGAAAACCGGCAGGAACAGCCCTGATAGGATGGAATTTCGCACTCCATCCCGGAACACCAGGGGAAAATCCAACGGATTATTGAGATGCGTGACGTTGGTCGGGGAGAACGTTCCGGTTTCGCGCGTGTCAACGAACTGATAACCCGTTTGAATGCCATATCTCAAGGATTAACCTTTGCAGTAACCGGAAATCGATTGACTTACACTCTTAGGGAAGGCGGTACGCTATCTAACTTCGATACACAAATGCGTGATTTCATCGATCTTGGTCGCATCATTCCATTGAAATTTACGAACCGCACCGGATTACTAGGTGATACTTCATCTGGTTACAATACCCGAGTAGACATTGATGCCTGGACATCCGGATATGTCGATATCGATGATTTACTGGCTAGTTCCGACCTCGGTTTACAATCGGTTATGGTACATTTCTTACAGGAACGTTCATCAACTGCCAATTACGCTCGCCGTATCGGTTCCCCTACTTTTACACTCCCCGAGTTTCGCCGTGTCCATTCGTTGGGAATAGGAGCAGAAGAAGCACTATTACGCGATTACTTTAGCGATCCGACTATAAGGATTGTAAATGATTCACCAAGTCCAACAATACGACGAGTATTCCGGAACAGCCGTCGCGACTTAATCAGACGCAGAGTCAGTATTGGACGCGGCGCTACAAGAGGCGTAGATGCAATGTCCATCGACGTAGTCACAAGAGACGGAGTGGTACATACGGCTGAAGCATACAGGAGAATCCTTGAAGAAGAAAGAGCTGGACGTTAAAAAAACAGTGGTGACAAATAGTAACCTGTTGTAATTAAGTAACACTAAATAAAGGCTGGTGTTTTATGACTGTTTTCCCGGGATCGCCGAAACTGATGAAGGGAGCCTTAGTAGGAATAGAAAAATCGATTCCCGAGGCCAGTGTTATCATTTTTCAGTATAACCCTACCAAAATGACCAGAACACTGGGGACGAAAACAGCAGGTGAAGGTGCTGCCTCGGAAGTAACGCGGGTCGCCGGCGCTCCGGAGGAGACCATCCAGATGGATATAGAGATTGACGCTACCGACCAGCTAGAAAAAGCTGAAGTGAATGCTGTCAGTATGGGAATTTACCCGCAACTTTCGGCAATGGAAATGCTCCTCTATCCGAAGACGACCGATGTTATTACCAATACCGTTTTGATGGCCACCGGCGCGATGGAGATTATCCCTCCGGAAGCCCCTCTGGTTCTGTTTATTTGGGGGCCGAAGAGGGTAGTGCCCGTTAAATTAACACGGTTCACCATTAATGAAGAATCGTATGATACCCGGCTGAATCCAATTACTGCTAAAGTTACGCTGGAAATGCGGGTACTCAATTATAATGACTTCCTGCTTACCCATCCCGGTTACTCTGCTTTTATAGCTCATCAGGTGGCAAAAGAAACGATGGCGAAAATCGGCAGTGTCGGAAGTATCGGTTCTCTCGGAGTGAACATCGGTCTTTAAAGAGGTTTGCTATGTTTGAAAAAAACAGTCGTTATCATAGTTTGGAAACGGCAACCTTTACCACACGTGATGGAAAACAGATTGCCTACAAAAGGCGCCGTTTCCTCCCGAAGAGCGCTGACTTGACGTTGTTGACTGAGTCCAAAGTGGAGCAGAGTGACCGCCTGGACTTGATTGCCGGCCGGACGATAGGTGACCCTGAGCAGTTCTGGAGAATCGGTGATGCCAACGATGCAATGGATACGGACGCCCTGGTCGAAAAGCCGGGTACATGGTTGAAAGTACCTGTACCTCAGACGGAGGAACCTCGGTGAGTCTTTCGAGCATCTATCTCAATCTGCTGACAGGACCTGCGGTACCGGTACCGGTATCGTATGCGGTGATGGAAGCGATAGATACTATCGAAATTACCCATCAGGATGAAGGACGGTCCGGGTTCCAGATTGTGTTGAAAATGGGGCGTTCGGGTTTGTCCGAAATGTTTGATTTCAACCTGTTGAAAGACCAGGTCTTCAAACCGTTTAACCGGGTGATAATAAGCGTTGTTTTCAAGGCGACTCCGGCAATATTGATGGATGGTATCATCACTCACCAGCAACTCGCGCTTGGAAGCGAACCCGGGACTTCCCGGTTGACCGTCACCGGCGAGGATGT
>CAYXEG010000103.1:1735-11382 GCA_964463875.1 uncultured Dehalococcoidales bacterium | reverse complement strand
TGCGACAGGTCATCGTTCAACTTACGACACCCGACCCGATGCTGGGGCGGGCGGCATCAATCCGGTCGTTCGCAGCGATGAGCGCTAACAACCTCGGGCAGCTTGAAGTGGGGATTCTTTCGGGAGTTATCGGCGCCGGCCCGACAATGCTTCTGGGAGGGATTCTTTCGGTGCTGTTTACCGGGCTTATCTGGAAATTCATGCCGGGTATCCGGAAGTATGTATACCCGTAGACGCCGGTCGTGACCTGAGGCAGGAAGAGTGGAGACAGGAACTCAGGAAGCGGGGCTGACTCTTTCAAGGATGGCCGAGAGTTCTTCATCAGCGGGGAGAAGTTTCGAAAGAATAACCGGGTACCAGGACTGGCGGCTTTCGTTTTTCACCGGGCTTTCGCACAGGGTAAAAAGTATTTCAGTAAACATGAAGGCCTGATTAATAATTTGACATAATGTAATGGTATTAGTCGGGTTAATCGTTTTTCGAACAAGTTCGTCGCGACTGTTTCTTCTCGAATCGAGGACTTCCTCGTAGGTATCGCAGGGGAAGCATAATGTATTCCATTCGAGGATGTGTTTATCGGAGCAGCACTCAATCCAGCGGTATTCGAGTAACTGGCAATAGAGGAGGAGCAGGTGGAAGCGGTCCTCTTCAATCGGCTGTCGCAGGCTGTGGAAAAGCTGGCTGAGGAGGTTCAGGTGTAACCTGTTTCGTTCCCGGTATTCGGTGCCGAATAAAAACTGATGAATATTGGACTGAATCGTATCGTAAGCCGATTTAAGCTCCGCAGTCGGGTCAGCCAGAGAAGGATGTAAACGGTAATAGTGATGCGAGATAATCGGCTGCAGGGCCAGTTCGAAGAGCAATTGGGTTTTCAGCAGGTTATTTGGTTTGAGTTCATCGGAAAAAGCGGGGAGAGCGGCATTGAGGAGATAGTTGGCGCCGAAACCCCAGGAAACCCAGAGCGAGTAGTCGCCGGGTGTCTGTGCCCAGGAAAAAACACTAGCATTAAAATTATCGAGAGCTTCTTTAAGATGTTGCCTGGTTGAATCCACGGTGGGCTGACTCCTGTTGTAACAAAGCTGATTGTACTATCTGGAGGTAGCGGACGCAAGTTTTCGAGACAGGAAACGATTGATAAGCAGGAATATAAGGAACCGCCCTGACAAAGGGCGATTCCTTATTTATAACAATATGGGGGGAATCGATTCACTACGGAATCGGGAATTTCCAGGCGTTGATGACGGCCAGTACGGCGGGCATGGTCAGGCCTGTTCCGTCTGCGGGGTCGACTATCCACTTATTGATACAGGCAAGGGCGTAGGAGATATCGGGGGCGCTGGGTATCAGGCCGGTATCGCCCTTAAAATCGAAGGTGTGAACATCGGTAAGGTTCGCGACGCCGACAGAGACCTGCTGGTCGCGGTAGCCTGTTTTACTGGCGGTCACCTGGAGGGTGCCCGTTTTCCTGATGGTCAGCCGGTAGAAAGATTCTGCGTCGCTGAGCGAGGTGGTGGAATCATCAAGGCTGACGGTGACGCCTGAGAGGGGCTGACCGTTGGCTTCCCGGGTGAGTCCTTCGAGGTACGTTTTATCGCCGACGATAGAGAGGGTTCCGTCAATGCCGGTGTGGTTCATCTCGTTAATCCCGGTATCGGTCACCATCAAGCTGGTGACGGGAAGCTCGATGGTGTCGCCGTCCTGGAGGTAACCGGAGACGGTGAAGTGGAGGGTAAGGGCGGTGCCGTTGCCGGTGAAGCCGGCGGTGGTGACCCAGTTACCGCGAATTATGCCGGTATTGGAGGGGAAGTTTTCCGGATTTACTGCGTAGCTGCCTGAATCGGCGACGATACCGGGGGTGATGGAGGTCAGCGTCAGGGCCGACTTGTCATAGGTAATGTCGAAAGCCAGGCAGCCGAGGTTGAGGGCGTTACTTAGGGTTACGTTGACCGAGACGGCGGTTCCGTTCCTGGCGGCCTTTGATTCGATGGTGAGGAGGGTGCCTTCGACAGTGCGGGTGGTCGCAGAAGAACGATTCACGTCCGGGGTTACCGTCTGTTCAAAAGATTCGTTCAATCGAATCGAGGTGGTGCCCGGCAGGGTATAAGGAATACTCAGACGGGTACGGTCGATGATACCGCCAAAGGAGGCGTGAGGCTGGCTGTTTGTGCCGAGAGAGGTTGTCCACCGGGTAATTTTCGAGCTGTCGGGGAGGATGGAATAGATTTCCGTGCCGCCCTGACGGTCGGAAGCGAAGAGAAGGCGGCTGCCGTCACTCGTCCAGGCCGGGTCGGTATCGGCGGACTGGCTGTTGGAGAGGTTGACGGGGTTTACGCCTGCCGAACTCATGGTATAGATTTCTTTATTACCGTCGCGTTCGGTGACGAAGGCGATGGTCGAGCCGTCGGGCGACCAGGCAGGTTTACTGTCGGCGGCGGGGTTATCGGTTACCTGTACCGGTGAGGTACCGTCAGCGTTCATGACCCAGATGTCCCGGTTGCCGCTGCGGTCGGAGGTGAAGGCTATTTTCGTGCCGTCGGGCGACCAGGCGGGCTGGCAGTCAATTGATTCACTTTCAGACAACCGTATCGGGTCAGGGATGGGAGAGACCACACGTATCATTAAGTTATCCATCATGCCGTATAATCCGAGATACCATCCATCCCCGTCCAAGTAAATCCAGTTGCGCCCGGTTTTGGCGGTACTGGTATCGCGGCCTATTTGCGGGTTAAAACCAAGAAACTGAATACCTACCAGGAATTCCGAAGGAACCTCGATGTTTCCCAAATCAACGGTGTGCCAGCCTTTCGTACCCGGGGTGGTCAAACCTTCGGCGATAACGGTTTCGCCCGGCATCTCAGAGGTGCCGTTCCAGGTGAGAATGACCCATTTGAACTGGGCCGGATTATCGAAGATATAAAATTGAAGCTTTCCTATTTTCCCTATATCACTGGCAAAACGTACCGCTTGAATGTCGTTCGGCCAGCCGTAATAGGTGACAGCTTCAGCGGTGCCGTCATCATAGGCGAGGGTGGTAGTACCGTATCCCGGAGCATCGCTGAGGTAGATTTGCGGATTACCGTCCCGCTCGTTGGTGAAAGCGAATTTCGAGCCGTCCGGCGACCAGGCCGGGTCATAGTTACCCGTCGTACCGGTTATCAGTGGTACCTGGTTCGAACCGTCCCGGTCCATCGCCCAGATTTCAGGAAGGCCGTTTCGTTCCGAGACGAAGAGGATAGAACTGCCGTCGGGCGAAAGCTGCGGCGAATGGTCGGGAGCCGGGTCGTTCGTGAGTCGTGTCGGAACGGTTTCTCCGGGTTCGATGATATACACCTCCGGATTTCCGTTTCTGGTCGAAGTGAAAACGTAGCCGGCCGGTGAGGACTTGCCTCCCTGCGACTGAATATACGGCCCGAATTCAGAGGTATTGCCGTTCGGGTCGGTGACGATGGCGTGAAGATTATATCCGGAAGGTATTTCAGCGCGGATAGAGAACCGATTGCCGTAGACCTTATCGGTACCGAGGTATATCTCGCCTTCATCGTCCGAATCAGCGAAGACATCGACGATACATCCACGCGGTAAACCTGAATCGATGTACCCCTGGAGCCTGCCGCCGGCAAAGGAGACTTCATCGATGACCGGGGCAGGTATCAGGTTGTTGGCACCGTTGCTGAGCAATATGCCTGCTCCGTCATTCATGGAAATCGTGTTGCTGCGAAGGGTGTTACCGGAGGTTGCTGCGCCATCGATTTCAACTCCTGTATTACCATTGAGAGAAATCAGATTCCTGAGAACCTGGTTGTTACAAGCGCCGCTGTCGATAACGATTCCGCCGTTCGTGTTGTAACAGATATAGTTATCGGTTATCCGGGTACGGGCGGTATTTCCGCTGAGGATGATGCCGGTTGCGTTCGGCATGGGGTCTATGAGCGTATCGGTAATACCGATACAGTTATTCGTTACAGAACAGTCAGCAGCAGACCCGCTGAAGCTGATACCGGCGATGCCGTTGTTGACAATCAGGTTTCTCTGGTTCGGCAATCTTCCGCCGATATTGACCTGCGAAGCCTGGTCTTTTATCGATATACCGTTTTCCAAATTACCTGATGCCGTATTCTGATAATTGACACCGATTCGGGTGTTGACAATGCTGATATTTTTCGTGTCCGGCCCCTGAATCAGGATACCGTCCCGGGCAGCGCCGCCGACAGAGTTACTTTTACCTGGTACCGGAGTACCAATCGATATGTCGTGCGAGCCGCCATCAATGATGATGCCGTATTCACCGGCAGGCAGGACATCATAACTGTCCTTGACCCTGATGCTGGTATCATGAACCGAGATTCCAGAGGACTGCCCGGTTATCCGGATTCCGTACGTTTGAACGCCGTTGATGCCCTTGTCACTGCCGGACATACCGGTAATGACGGTATCATGGACATTATCGAGCAGGATACTGTCGTTACAGGTTACCATGTAGCAGCCTTCGATGGTGTTTCCGGTACTGTTACGGAGCACGATGGGCTGATCGAGATAGTAGAAGCGGCCGGAGACAGAGGTATGATCGGCCTGGTCAGTGACAACCCCGAAACCGTGATATGCAGCAGAACCGTTCAGTAACGTCTGGCAGTAAAGGTCTTCAATTCGGTTATGGTGCGAGCCGTTGTCAATAAGGATGCCAATAGTCTGTGCATCCTGAGGGAGGGTGCTACCGGAAAAAGATATTCCCGGATAATCGCCCATGATGATATTGTCATGAGCTCCATCGGTGACATGAACGCCGACTGTATTGAAAGCAAGGCTTCCGGTAGAAACCGAAAGATGGTTACCGGCGGTATTTTCACCGGTGATTATAACCTTGACCGGCATGGGTGCCGAGGGTGATTCCGTTACATTCACCTCGATAAAGGAGCAACTGGTGCCTCCGTCCAGCCGGAGAGAATTTACCATGGCGTTATGCGCGGTCATACCGGCAACGGTCAGCGAGGGGTCAGGGTTCATCGGGTCAACCGGAGCGACGCCGGTCACCCAGAGGCCGTAGGTCCCTCCGGATGTCTGGCAATCCTGTAGAAACGTGCCGTTCGTTTGTCCCTGTCCGTTGCCGATGATGCGGATACAGGCCCGGTCATCCGGGTAATTTTTATCCAAAACTGACTGGAGATTACGAAGAACGGTGTCAGCCGCGTTTCCATCGATGAGGACGTTATGCTTGCCGTTATAACGGACATCGTTGAAAATAATGGTTCCTTTCGCGCCTCCGGTAACATGGATACCGTACCCGCCATTATAGTATGAACGGCCGTTGATACGATTATTCACGGTGGTATCGCCGGTAACAACGATGCCGTTACCGGCGCAACCGGCGATGACCGAATTGCCTGAAAGCGTGTTATAACTGGCTCCGTCCGCAATGTATATACCATCGCCGTAACTTTCCTGCCAAGTTGAGGAACCGTAATTACCGATGTTACCGTTAAAATTGTTATAACTGGTACCGGTACCGTGAATATATACACCGGCGCCGTAATTTCCGTACGTAGTAAGTTGAGATACGATATTGTACTGAGCACCGCCGGTTATTTCCAGGCCGCTGGCGCCGTTTCCGGTCACTCCATAGGTAGAAACCACGTTACGAGAGCCACCGACGATTTTGATACCGCTGCCTCCATTATCAGTTGAGTTAGCCCATAACGCATTCCCGTCTCCGGTTACATGAATGCCGTCTCCGGTGCATCCGGTAACCGTTGATGAACCGATAGTGCTTCCTCCCAGGGCATTGTCATTACCGTTGATGGTGATGCCGTTACCTGCGCACCCGGAAGCGACGGCTTCGAAGAGGTTCATGTCTCCGTTGATAATTATGCCGTCTCCGTTCGGGTTGGTAAGATTGACATTAATCAACGAATTGCCATCAGAATCAAGGACGAATCCCCCGGTCAGTTTAACCGGGTGATAAAATCCTTCACTCTCATCGTATCCTGTATCCAGAACAAGGGTGCCAATCGGGTCGAAGACGGCATCAGCAGGAATAACGGAGCTGAAAGCGATTTTGTCAGAGTAGCCGGCTCCGACTTTCAGGGGGTGTCTGGCGCTATTACCGTAGTAAACGTAGTCACCTTCTTCTTTGACGGTGCTATCGAGATTAAAGTCTCTGTATGGCTCAGGTTCTTCGTATACTGCACCTGCCCCGTGGGGATAGAGCCGGGCAATATCTTCCGACGACATATCGGCAGGAGGCATACCGTAGTACAGTTTTTTGTAAAAATAGGAATATTCATCGAACTGGGTCAGATAATCCGATACACCGAGTTCAATCGGATCTTCGTCTTCCTCCGGTTCATGTACCCAGTCAGTAACCCACTGGAGACCATACATGGAGAAATAGGGTTCTCCCTGGTACCAGTGTTCGACGATTTTCAGGTTGCTGTCATCCCAGGGCGTTGACTGGGGGTTCTCTTTACCGGTGGCAAAAAGGACCGCCTCCGCGAGTGAAATCTGACTGTCAGCGACAACTACCATGGTGGTCGTGTGGACGGGTATTGAAGCGCCGCCTGCCAGACCGGCCAGCATCTGGAAGGGCAGAGGGGCTGATACGCCGGCCGGTGTCACCACCTGGATGGTTCCTTCCGTTCCTGCCGGGATGTTCAACAGGCTGTAGACGGTGAACCTGAGATGATTCATATCCTGCCGGTCCAGCGGATTAAGGTACAGTTCGGTACTACCGTACCTGACAAGTACCTTGATTCTATTCAGATAGACAGGGAAGTTAGCCCCGGTGACATTGATAATGTCGTTGCCCTTGATTTTATCAGGGGTAATCGAATCGAGTCCCGGAGGGTCAATGAGCAGCAGAGACATCGGGTTACTGACGCCGCCGGTTTCGTCGGCGATGATTTTTACATCGACAAATTTCCCACTTACGCCGAAAGGATTGACCGAAGGCGTTCCCCCGGTGATGCCAGCCGGAATTCGTACGTCCATACAGTCATTGAGCCTATCTACAATTACAGCCTCAACACCGCCGATGGTTACCCGGTCATGCGGTTCGGCGTCACTGAAATAGCTGCCTTCGACACGAATCACATCGCCCGAATAAGCAGCCCCGGCGAAGTTATCGGTTGCAGCGAAGCCTTCGGCGGGAGACACTGTCGATAATTTCGGGGTCCTGATAAAGATAAAAGGCTCTTCCGCAACCGAAGAACCCAGTGAAGTCTCCACGTTAATCGAGGCTATACCGTTTCCTGAAGGAATCTTAACCCTGAGTTCGGTTTTCGCAGCGGATAGTATCTCGGCCGGTTCTTCACCGGTCCATGTACCAAAGACAACCTTGTTTCCTTGAATAGTTTCAGCAAACCGTTTCCCGGTAATCACCAGTTCGGTTCCTCCCAGCGCGGTCTTCGGACTGAAGTTTTCTATTTTAGGAGCAAAGGGGTCGCCAACAACGATGAAGGCGCTTTCGAGTGGGGTGGGTGAGGAGCCTTCGCCGACAAGCGCCCCGACCGAGGTACCGGCAAGGCCTGCGACTCTTTCGGCGATTTTCCCGGCGGTGGATATCTGTTCGAATACGGCAACTTTCTTGACAGCGCTCTTGAAAACGGTCATGAGCTTAGTTTTCCAGGAGGCGTCTTTAAGGTAGAGCATGAACTCGGTCATCATCTTGGCCATGGTATCGTTTATGACAATCCAGGCACGGTCGACTATCTGTTCATTTGTCAGCCCTTCGGTTCCGTAAGGGAACTGCTGGGTAAACGAGGCTTCGAAGCCGGAAATGCCGGCTTTGACGAGCGTCTCGGTACAGCCTTCGGTACTTACGAGAAGGTCGAGGGTATCGAGCATGGCCTGAATGAGATTTGTTGCCAGCGATCGGAATTCGTGGCGGTTCATGCCGAGGACGGTGCCGTCCAGGGCTTTCAAGCTGTCGAGCGTTGCCGAATCGATATCGCCCGGGCTGCGGTCGATGAGCGTGCCGCTGTAGGCTCTCAGCACGTAGACGGCGTCTTCGGCATCCGAAAGAGTAAGATTGGTATCCGGTTTGGCCAGTCCCATCAGGTAGTTGACGGTGCTGGTTACGAGGGCGATTTTCAACGACCAGAAATTAGCGCTGACGGTCGTGTAATCGCTGTATCCGTACCGGTCGTAGACACTTTCGAGAAGGGCCTGGCTGTCTTTGAGGCCGTTCGGGATTACCCAGTCGAGTGGATTGCCGGAGATGCTGCCGACCTCGATTTCGTTGCCCTGGGGTTTGACTTCGATAATGTAGGTATCACCGGGGGTAACGGATGGATTTTGAGAGCTGTCAGCCGCCCGGCTTATCATTGACCTGTTGATGACAGTGAGCGAGGTTTTATAATCAGCCGGCAGGGCGTTGAAGAGAGCGGTGGCGGCGGCATCGAGGGCGGTGGTGACGCGCTCGTCTTCGAGGGGGGTCTGGCTGGTTGGGTAGACCGTTTCAATGACGGTTGCCAGGGCGGTTATTTCGTCCAGGCCGTCCATGATATTCCAGAGTTCCTGCTGGCGGGAGAGACTGTCGCTTAAAAACTGGGGTTGCAGCCAGACGAGGGTTTTGGCGGTGGTAAGGGGGCTGATTTCCACATCACCGGTACCGCGGGTAGGCGTGCCCGGCGACAGCATATTGAGGTAGATGTTCTCGCCGCCGGATTTCGGGGCGGCGCCGATAAAGGTCAGGTCGTCCTGTTTTGAGGTTACGCTGAACCCTCCTCCGGAATCAACCGAAGCTTCTCCGAACGGACTGATGATATTGAACTCCGTTGGATTCAATCCGCCGGGCAGGGCTAACTGACCTGAAACCTGCGAGGTGACAATGAATCCCGACAAGCTTTTCGCCTGCCCGCCGGGGGTGATAACGGTAATATAGCCGCTTTCCGCACCCGGAGGGACTTCCGCGACCAGTTTCGTGCCGGTCGAAGAAATAACTATTCCCGGAACATCTCCGAAAAAGACCAGGTTATCCTGGGGCTGTTCTTCGATGAAGTTACCGCCGAAAATTTCGACAGAGTTACCGGCGGAGCCGTTCATCGGTTCGATTTTATCAATTACGGGTACCGAATTCTGGTAATCGGCGCTGATTTCTCCCTGAGAAACAAGCCCGACCGAGCTGCGGAGCAGTTTATCGAGGTCGTCGGCAGTAAGCTGGCCGTCGCCGGGGAGAACAGAATCGAGGCCGTAGAGGGGAAAAACATCACCGGCAAAGGTTTCGCTATCCGAGGGGGCATCGAGGCCTTCGAGGATTCGCTGGAGCTTGAGGACGTCACGTCCGTTAATAAGGCCGTCGCCGGTGACATCGCCCTTGGCGGGTTGAGTGATTTCTCCGTCAGCCCGGGCGGGTTTTGCTGACAGCGGCCCGGGGAGGATGCCGAAGAGCAAGGCGGCGATTAATAAAACTGAGATACCGAGACGAAGAAACCGGTTCAAGTTGCTCATGCAATAACTCCTGGAGACTCGTTGTGTTTCGTACCGTGAAGAGTGAAAAGTTCATCAATACTATACATATATCATGAAAACAGGGTACTAATCTACAAAAATCGGGTCAATTTTTCCATAAACGGTGAATACCGAACCGATGCAAAAAAAAAGACCCCGGTGGTGAAATTCCCATCGGGGTTCATTATAGCTTTGATAAGTGGCGT
>CAYXEG010000103.1:0-1725 GCA_964463875.1 uncultured Dehalococcoidales bacterium | reverse complement strand
CCCACGACCCACTGCTTAGAAGGCAGTTGCTCTATCCTACTGAGCTACAGGGACTCAGGCACGCACCGGTATCATTTACCGGTGCTTTACCTTTACAATTATATTGATATAACGGGGTGTTGTAAAGAACCGGAGGCTGTGGAGCTAATCGGTTTTGGGTGGTAAGGATGGCGGCCATACATTACTAAATTCCCCTTTACGAAAGGGGGGATTTCGTACGATTGATACGGAACGCATGACCCGGGCTGGATTCACTTTTCATGCAGTTTATGCCGCTGGAGCTTGCCGGTGGCGGTGCGGGGCATTTCGGTAAGGAACTGCACCCATCGGGGGGCTTTGAAGTGGCCGGTGCGATTCCGGACAAACTCAATCAACTCCTTCTCCAGCTCGGGAGAGGGTAGATAACGGTCATTCGGGACGACGAAGGCCTTGATGCGTACCAGTCCGGCGGCATCCGGAGCGCCGATAACGCCGATTTCCCGGACAGCCGGATGGTCGTGGAGAATCGCTTCTATTTCGAGCGGCGAGACCCACTGGCCGCTGACCTTGAGCATGTCGTCCTCCCTTCCCTGGTACCAGTAAAAGCCCTCATCATCCTGGTAAAAACGGTCGCCGGTGTTGAACCATTCGCCCATGAAAACCCGCTTGCTTTTTTCATGGTTGTTCCAGTAAGAGGCGGCGATACCGTCGTTTTTCAGCCAGAGGGTACCCTCGTCGCCCTGCGCAACCTGCGTGCCGGATTCATCGACGAGTTTGCCTTCAAAGCCGTCGAGGAGCTTGCCGCTGCTGCCCGGTTTCATATCGCCGGGACGGTTGCCGAGGTATTCACCGCCGACATCGGTACTGCCGACGATATCGAGAATCGGGATACCGAAGCGGGCGTGCCACTGTTCGAAAAGACCGCGGGGCAGGGCTTCGCCGGCGGATAAGCAGAAGCGCACCGAAGAAAAGTCATACGTTACCTCGTTCTTTTCAATAGCCCTCAGCATGGCGGCGTAGAAGGTCGGGACGCTGTAAAACAGGCTGGGCTTATATTTTTCAAGGACAGGAGCCACTTTTTGCGGGTCAGGCCATTCCGGGTAGAGGACCACCGCCGCCCCGTAGAGGAGGGGTGTTTCAACGGAGTTATTGCGGCCGTAGGAGAAAAATATCTTAGAGGTCGAAAAGACGATATCAGT
Source organism: uncultured Dehalococcoidales bacterium (assembly GCA_964463875.1). Taxonomy (GTDB): domain Bacteria; phylum Chloroflexota; class Dehalococcoidia; order Dehalococcoidales; family UBA2162; genus MGML01. Next base: position 547 of record CAYXEG010000103.1, on the reverse strand, counting down.
TTCCTTCATCCCGATGACCTGTTCGCAGACGGGGTACAAGTAGTTGACGATGTCATGATGGAGGTGGACGACTCCCTTGGGGTAACCGGTCGTGCCGGAGGTATACATCCAGAAAGCGGCGTCGTCTTTCGAGGTTTCGGCAACTTCGAGGATATCTGAAGCTCCGGTAACCAGTTTCTCGAAATTCAGGGTTCCGGCAACCGGGTCGCCGACGACGATGATATGGCGAAGCCAGGTGAGTTCCGGCCGGACGCTTTCGATTTTTTGGAGGAGGTCGGGGGAGGTGACGAGGACTTTCGCCCGGCTGTTGTTGAGGAAATACCGGTAGTCGGGGGGCGAGGCGAGGGTGTTAACCGGCACCGGAACGGCGCCGATTTTCATGGCGCCGAGGTAGCTGTAGAGGAACTCCGGGCAATCGGGCAGGAGAATCATGACCCGGTTTTCTATCTCGACTCCCAGTTCTTTCAGGGCGTTACCGGCACGGTTGACACCGGCTGCCAGCCCGGCATAGGTAATTGTTTTATCTCCGTAATAGATAGCGATATTA
>CAYXEG010000102.1:0-11408 GCA_964463875.1 uncultured Dehalococcoidales bacterium | reverse complement strand
ATTTCAGGCCGGGGCTGCGTATGTAACGGTTTTCCCGGGATATATTATCCTCGGCGAGTTGATGAAATATCCCGGGAAAACCGTTACATACGCTCACATGGCAGATGCTGTCTGGGGAAATGAATACCCTGAATCGACGAAAAGCCTCCGGGTCTATATCATGCGGCTTCGCGATAAAATCGAAGACAATCCGAAAGCCCCCCAGATTATTCATACCAAGCAGGGGGTCGGCTACTACCTGACCGCCTGATAACGCCTATCCGGAGGAAACAGTCCGTTCACCCCCGGTTGCCTTCCCATTATTGGTATCTCGCTAGACGGTTTATCCGTATTCGGTCTTATTGCAAACCGGATAAAAAGCGAATCGGAAGAGCAGGCGACACCTGAGAAGGGTGATGAACCGCTGCCGGCGCCTGAACCGCAACCGACCGCTGGAATTGCCTGGTGGGTATGGCTGATTATTGGTATCGCCGTCATTTTTACCGGGATGGGATACAGGATGTGGAGAAGGCGTGCAGGAGGACGGTAGTATCGGGTTATAAGTTGCCCCCCGGACTGCCCCCCATTACCTGGAGGATTTCGCCAACCGAATGTTCTTTTTCCAGTTGATGACGCATCGGTAACTCCGGGTGAATGACATAATAATTCCGTCGTCCTTCTTTGAAACGGGCGATGTAGCCGGTTTCTTCGAGTTCGGCAATTATCTTTTGTACTCCCCTCAAACTGAGTTCGGTTTCCCTCGATATCTCTTCGGTCGTGCTATTCGGATTTTTCGAAAGATATATCAGAACCCGCCCGTGATTGGTGAGAAACGTCCATTCCCCTTTTTTCATGTTTCTTCGCTTTTCCCTTTAGTTCTGTTCGGATATGGTTGGTAACGATGTTATTACGAATGAAGTGTAATCTATTCCGGTTTTCGCCCCTTTTGTAAAGGGGGGTTAGGGGTATTTAGGATTCATTAATTTGGTACTGTATTCTTGTACTTTTCAAATAATAACGAACAGAACCTTCTCTTGTTTTCTTGACGACTCGAATTTCTTCGGTATATAATACGAACAACAATACGTGTATTGCAGTGCGTATAATATCACGGTCGGTCAGGTCTGTCAACTCGACAGGAGACCGCCAGAGATAAAAATCCTGTCAGCAAATAGCTGATTATGGTAATATAAAAACGGCCGAACCCGGAAAACGGTGCGGCTTTTTTTACTTATACCGGAAGGAAACGACGAGGATGAGCATAATGATAACCGATTTAACCCTGAGAGACGGCCATCAGTCTCTGATAGCCACCCGGATGCGAACCAGAGACATGCTTCCTATCGCTGAAAAACTTGATAAAGTCGGGTTTTATTCCCTCGAGGTCTGGGGAGGCGCCACCTTCGATACCTGTATCAGGTACCTCAACGAGGACCCCTGGGAGAGACTCAGGAGCCTTCGCAGCCGGATAAAAAATACCCCCCTCCAGATGCTGCTCCGAGGCCAGAACCTTGTCGGCTACCGCCACTACCCCGATGATGTGCTGGTTAAATTTATCCATCTTTCTGTTAAAAACGGCATCGATATTTTCAGGATATTCGATGCCCTGAACGACCTGCGTAATATGGAACCGGCTATCCGGGCGGTCAATAAATTCGGCGGCCATGTCCAGGGTACTATCTGCTATACCACCAGCCCGGTCCACAATAACGAAAAATTCGCTCAAATGGCCATGGATTTGGAAAACCTTGGCTGTGATTCTATCTGTATCAAGGACATGGCCGGGTTGATTTCTCCGGCGGATGCTTCCGCCCTGGTGAAATCGATTAAAAGTAAAGTCAGGATTCCCCTTGACCTTCACTCTCATACTTCCAGCGGCATGGCTCCTTCGAGCTTCTATGCTGCCGCTGAAGCCGGAGTCGATATTCTCGATACCGCTTTTTCAGCTTTTGGCTGGGGCACCTCGCATTCGCCGACCGAAAGTATCGTCGCCATGCTGAAAGGCACCCCTTGGGATACCGGACTCGACCTTGAACTGCTCTATGAAATCGGCGAATATTTTGCCACCGTTGCCGCCAGGTACCGCCCGCTCTTTACCGCCGAGGCAACCCGTCCCAGCGTCAACGTCCTGCTGCATCAGATTCCCGGCGGTATGCTCTCGAACCTCGTCAGCCAGTTGCGGGAACAGAACGCCCTCGATAAATACAGCCAGGTACTCGAGGAAGTCCCCCGCGTCCGGGCTGACCTCGGCTTCCCGCCGCTTGTAACGCCAACCAGCCAGGTTGTCGGTATCCAGGCAGTCCTCAACGTCCTCGCCGGCGAACGCTATAAGCAGGTAACCCAGGAGGTAAAAAATTACCTCCTCGGCCTGTATGGACGTCCTCCCGGACCGGTCAATGAGGAAATCAGGAAACAAATAATCGGCGATGAACCGGTCATTGACGGCCGCCCGGCCGACCTGCTGAAACCGGAACTCGATACAGTTGAGGAAGAGGGTCGAAAACTCGGCATTATTCATACCGACGAAGATTTGATGACCTGCGCTCTCTATCCGCAGGTTGCTGTTAAATTTTTGAAAGGCGAGATGAAGGAAGAATCGATGCCCTCCGCCGCCCAGCCGTCTGAAAAAAGCTCCGGCTCAACCGAATTACCGGCGGAATTTGCTGTCGATGTCGATGGCGAGGTATTCAACGTCAAGATATCCTCGGTGATGGGCAAGACGATTGCTACCGGCAGCGCCGGGAAGCTGAAAGCCCTGCCCGAACATGCCGTTACCTCGCGCATGCAGGGTATGATACTCGCGATAAAGGTAAAAGCCGGCGATAAGGTGAAGAAAGGTGATGTTCTTCTGACCATCGAAGCCATGAAAATGCAGAACAATATCGTCGCCGAGTACAACGGAACGGTCAGGGAAATCTTTACCTATCAGGGTGAAGTTGTGAATTCCGGCGACCTTCTGATGGTGGTGGAGCCGGATGATAAATAAAATTCTGATTGCCAATCGGGGTGAAATCGCCATACGTATCATGCGTGCCTGCCGCGAACTGGGAATCCAGTCCGTCGCGGTCTACTCCGAATCAGATAAGGATGCCCTTTTCGCCAAGTATGCCGATGAATCGTACTACCTCGGCGGCGGCCCGGCATCCGAGAATTACCTCAACATCGAAAAAATCGTTGAGGCGGCGAATCGAAGCGGAGCCTATGCCGTTCACCCGGGGTACGGCTTTCTCTCCGAAAACCCGAGTTTTGCTTATGCCTGCGAATCGGAAGAATTAAAGTTTATCGGCCCCTCCAGCCGCATTCTTGAGCTGATGGGCAACAAGATTGCCGCCCGGAAGGCAATGGAACGGGCCGGTGTTCCGGTCGTTCCTGGCGCTGAAGAACGGGTGACCGATTTCCAACAGGCGAAAGAAATCGCCGACGAAATCGGCTACCCCGTTATTATCAAACCCGCCGGCGGCGGTGGCGGTATCGGCATGTCGGTTGTTTACCGACAGGATGAATTAAAGGAAGCCCTTGAATCCTCTCAAACGATTGCCTCGAAGACATTCGGCATCGCCGATGTCTATATCGAAAAATACGTCGATAACCCTCGCCATATTGAAATTCAAATACTCGGCGATACGTTTGGTAATGTCGTCCACCTCGGCGAACGCGAATGCTCCATTCAGCGGCGCCATCAGAAACTGATTGAAGAAGCCCCCTCGCCAGTGATTACCCCCGAACTGCGCGAAAGAATGGGAGAAACGGCTGTTAAGGCAGGAAAGTTTGTTCGGTACGAAGGCGCCGGGACGATTGAGTTTCTCTACTCGAACGGCGAATTCTATTTCATGGAAGCCAATACCCGTGTTCAGGTCGAACACCCGGTCACAGAAATGGTCTACGGTATCGATATCGTCAAAGAACAGATTTCTATTGCCGCCGGCAATCCGTTGAGTTTCTCGCAGGCTGACATAAAGCCGAACGGCTGGGCAATCGAGTGCCGTATCAATGCCGAAGACCCGCTTAACAAATTCATCCCCTCACCCGGCAAACTGAGCGGCTATCGCTCTCCCGGCGGCATCGGCGTCAGGGTTGACAGCGGCGTCTATACCCGGTTCACCATTCCGCCGATTTATGACCCCATGATTTCCAAGCTCGTCGTCTGGGGGAGGAACCGCGACGAAGCGATTCTGCGCATGCGGCGTGCTCTGTACGAATACATCATTCTCGGGGTGAAAACGAATATTCCTTTCCATAAAGCCGTCATGGAAAACGAGCGTTTTATCTCCGGCGAACTCAATACCCATTTCGTGGAAAACGAAACATCCCTCTTCGAAGATATGAAGAATATCCTCGAACGCGATAAACCGATGGAAGAAAGGCTGTCGCAAATCTTTGACGACAAGAAGAGGATTGCCGCCATTGCTGCCGCTGTTGTCGCGGCCCGCCTTCCCCATTCCGGACACCGCCAGACTGACGAACCGTAAGAGTAACATGGAAAAAAGAGAGGAGCAGGTTTCATGCCTGTTCCTCTTTTTGGTTATCAGCCGACTTTTATATATCCCCGAAACTCGTTCCTACCGAACGGGCCGATTGAATCAGCGGCTCGTCTGTCGGGACGGTTCTCTGGCCTTTCGCTACTTCCTCGAGAGGAACTTCGTTGAGGGCGTTGCCACAGATGCCCACCATGTAGCCGAACCGTTCCTTCAGTATCATGTCGACCGCTTCGCAGCCCAGCCGGGTCGCCAGTACCCGGTCGAATGGCGTTGGTACTCCCGACCTCTGGAGGTGCCCCAGGACGACGGTCCGGGAATCGATATCATACTTCTTTCCCAGTTCCTCGCCGAGCACGAACCCGACCCCCCCGAGGCGTATCGGTTCCGCGGCATCTTTGACGATTCTCTGGACGACGACATCACCCCCCTTTGGTTTCGCTCCCTCAGCAATAACGATAATGGAGAACCGTTTTCCTTCCCGCGTTCTCGCGTGGAGTTTCTCGACGACATTTGCGATGTCATAAGGAATTTCCGGTATCAGTATCACCTCGACGCCGCTTGCCACGCCTGTCTGCAGGGTTATCCATCCGGCGTTCCGTCCCATCAGTTCGACAATCATCACCCGGTGGTGGGCATGGGCCGTCGTGTGGAGACGATCGACGCATTCGGTTGCTATCGAGACTGCTGAATTGAAGCCGAAGGTTATATCCGTGCCGAGGATGTCGTTATCGATTGTCTTGGGAAGCCCGATTATCGGTACCCCGTCCCTTGCCAGCCGGTTGGAGATAGACAGCGTCCCGTCACCGCCGATGCAGACCAGGCAATCGAGTTCCAGCTTTTCGATGTTTTCGAGCGTCTGTTTCGATAAATCGGCATATTCGGTCTTGCCGCCCTTCTTCGTCGGGTACTGGTAGGGATGAGCGGTGTTCGATGCCCCGATTATCGTTCCCCCGAGTGTCAGTATCCCCGATACGGTCTCGAAATCGAGCGGCTTGTAGTTAAGGTTTATCAGCCCCTCGTACCCGTCCATGATACCGACTACTTCCATGTCGTAGCCGAGTATGGCCTTCTTGGCAACCGCCCGGATGACGGCATTCAACCCGGGACAATCGCCGCCGCCGGTCAGTATTGCGATTTTTCTCTTTCTTACCATATCGGTCCTCCAATTGTAAGAGATTTTTTCTCGTATTGTTTGCATCTGGTTAGTTTTCTCGCTGGTATTTCAGAGGTGGTTTCGAACAATCGTTTTATTCCCCCTTTTGAAAAGAGGGACAGGGGGATTTAGAAATTTCTGATCATTGACCTTCATCGTTTACCAGCTAACAGTAAACAGAACCTTGTTCGTCCGGAGAGAAAAACATGAACTGAGTTTCATTTGCATCATAATACAGAACGGCACGGTGAGTAAAATCGGTTCAAGACGGGAAACGGAGCTTATCCGGGGTTCGAGGGAGGCAGGCCTCCCAGCAGGGTGATGCAGGGGTAATCTGCCATATACCGGGAACGGATTGCCGCCTCGGTCAGAGGTTCGCTCTCCATGTCCCACTGGAACGAAGCTTTGTCGAAGCTCGCCAGTCGCCATTCGCCGGAAGAAAAACGCTCTGCCAGGTATTCGGTTTTCGTCTCGATATCATACCACCGGCAGAAGGAAACGACCTTCTCGAGATAGATGGTACCGCTGCCCGTTTCCCTTCCGCCTTCGGCACGGAGGGTATCGGGAAATGAATAGGCGAGTTCCTCCGGAGTATATACGGCTGAGTCGAAGCCAAACCGTGTCGTAATCGCTTCATGCGCTCCGAAGAAAATCGGGTAGCTGTCCGACCATCTTTCCCGGAACGCGTCATACATCACCTGCGACCAGTACCGGTTATTCCAGTAAACACAGGGGATATCCCTGTCCGCCCCGATGTCCCGGTAAACAAACGGGATACTGAAGAGGGAATCGGAAAACTCTGCTGTCGAACCGCTGTCTGTCAAACCATCAACCTCGATAACTATCAGTTCTTTTTCTTGAACCGATTTACCGGTTGCCATTTACCCGCTGAAAACATCGTCGGAAAGAATTTCTTGCGCAGTTCTTCGATGACGAACAGGCTCCCGGCTGCGATAAGGGCAATACCCCAGTTTTCGAGACTGAGCGGTACCGTCTGAAACGCTTTTTGGAACGGTTCTACATAGACCACGGCAACCTGAAGCGCTATTGCCAGGATGATTGCTCCGTTCAGCCATTTGTTCCTGAAGATGCCGATTGAGAAAATAGTTCGTTCGTCCGACCGGGCATTGTATGCCCGGAACGATTCGAAGGTAACCATGGTACAGAAGGCGAGCGTTCTTGCTTCGTCGATTGGCATACGTGACTCCGCCCAGGCGAAAATCAGGGTGATGGCAATGCCCATGTAAGCGGCTGTGAACAGAATCCGGAAAAGCTGCCCCGGGAAGAGAATCCCGACCGACGGGTTGCGGGGCGGCTGCTGCAGTTCATCGCCCGATTTCGGTTCGATGCTCAGCGGAATCGAAGAAGCCGAATCGGTCACCAGGTTCACCCAGAGAATCTGTACCGCCAGCAACGGCTTGTCTCCGACAAAGAGAATGCAGAGAATGAGTGCCAGCAGTTCGCCGATGTTGGTACTGAGGAGAAGGTACATGACGTTCCGCAACCGGTTGAATATCGCCCTGCCTTCATCGACCGCCGCCACTACCGAGGCGAAGTTGTCATCGGCAAGGGTCATGTCGGATGCTTCCTTGGCGACATCTGTGCCGGTGATGCCCATGGAGATACCGATGTTGGCCGTTTTCAGCGCCGGGGCGTCATTCACCCCGTCGCCGGTCATGGCAACCGTGTGCCCCCGGCTCTTCAAGGCATTGACTATCCTGAGTTTCTGTATCGGTTCGATTCGGGCAAAGACGCTGATTGACTCCACTTTGCCGGCGAGTTCGGAGTCGGACATTGCATTCAGTTCCGTACCCGATACCGCCTCTCCCCCGGGAAGGCCAAGCTGGTCGGCGATTGACCGGGCCGTTACCAGATTGTCACCCGTTATCATAATGACCTTGATACCGGCGGTATGGCAGAGGCGAATCGATTCCTTTGCCTCTTCCCGCGGCGGGTCAGCCATGCCGTTCAGTCCGATGAATACCAGTTCTCCCCTGATGTGCTTTTCGTCGAGGTCGTCTGTTTTCTCCGGAAGTTCGACGTAGGCGGTAGCAATCACCCTCATGGCTGCTTCCGCCATCTCCCGGGAAGCCTGTTCAATCTCTCCCCGGGCGTCATCCGTTAAAGGCATCGCTTCTCCGTTTTTCCGGAAATGCGAGCTGAAACCGAGTATCTTCTCCGGGGCGCCTTTGACGTAAGCTACCCGTCCCCCGCCGCTCGGGTGGAATGTCGCCAGCACCGCCATGTACATGTTTTCGCTCTGGAATGGAATCTCGTCGATTCTCGGGTAGTCTTTCTGAAGCGATTCGAGCGTCATCCCGGCTTTCTCAGCCGAGACGACGAGGGCACCTTCGGTCGGGTCGCCGTAAATATGCCAGCTGCCGTCATTCTCCCGGGCAAGCGTCGCGTCATTGCAGAGCGCTCCCGCCCGGAGATGAAGGGCGATATCCGGCTCCTCTTCAATGGAGAGTTCTTTTCCGTCGATAAGGAATTGTCCTTCGGGCGCGTATCCCTCACCCGTAACCTCTACCTTTCGGCCTCCCGTGAAAATACTCCGGACGGTCATCTGGTTAAGCGTCAGCGTGCCGGTTTTATCGGAGCAGATAACTGTTGCCGAACCGAGCGTTTCGACGGCAATAAGTTTGCGGATGATGGCATTGCGTCCGGCCATGAACCGCATGCCCATGGCGAGGACAACCGTAACAACCGCCGGTAGGCCTTCAGGAATTGCTGATACGGCCGCGGCAACCGAGAGGAGAAAAATATCGAGCCACTCCATGCCGCGAATCATCCCCACGACTACCAGCACCGCCGAGAATGCCAGGAAGAATATAACCAGGTACCGGCTCAGTTTACCGATGCTTTTTTGAAGAGGCGTCTTTTCATCCTCTACGGCGCTGAGACTGGCAGCGATTCGTCCCATCTCCGTCGACATCCCGGTGGACGTGACTGCGGCCGTCCCCCGCCCGTACGTGACGACCGTTCCCATGAAGACGGAATTCTTTCGTTCGGAAACGGAAAGCTCTCCCGAAACAGCTTTGGTGACTTTATCGACCGCTACCGATTCGCCGGTCAGGGTCGCTTCGTTGACTTTCAGGTTCGAAGTTTCAATCAGGCGGCCATCCGCCGGAACCCGGTCGCCCGCTTCGAGCAGAATGATGTCTCCGGGGACGATTTCTGAAGTCGGAATATCGGTTCGCCGGTTTTCCCGGCGGACGCTTGCTTTTGGAGCCGCCATCTTCATCAGGGCTTCCATGGCTTTTTCGGCTTTGGATTCCTGGATGTAACCGATGACGGCATTGAGAATAATCACCGCCAGCACTATCCAGGCGTCGGTATGGTTGCCGACGATGAAAGAAATGATGACCGCGGCCAGCAGCACGTAGATGAGCGGGCTGAGAAACTGCGAAAAGAATTTCTTGAAGAATGAATCTTTTTTCCGTCCTTCGAGCAGGTTCGGGCCATATTTTACCAGTCGTTCCGCTGCTTCCGCTGCAGTCAGCCCTTCAGGGCGAGAACCAATCTCACCTAATACTTCCTCCGGACTGGAGTTATAGAATTTCGTATCCATCGTGAAGGTATGATATCACAGGCACGAAACGGATACAAAACAGGTGCCGTTGGAAGCTGTCAGGTTGAGTATTTGTCATAATATGTGCGAAGCAGTGGACAGGGTTAGACAACTGCCCGTCTATCCGGTATCATGCTGGAAGAAGAGAAAACAAGGTATAAAAGAGAATAATCTTGTTACACACGGGAGGTAATAATGGAACAATTCAAGATGTATATCGATGGGAAGTGGGTCGATTCGCTTTCCGGGAAATCGTACCGGGCGGTCAATCCGGCCACTGCCGAAGAAATTGCCGAAATCCCCCTCGGCGGCAAAGAGGATGTCGATGCCGCCGTTACCGCTGCCGGTAAAGCCTTCCCCGCCTGGTCGCAGACTCCCCCTGCCGAACGCTCACGCCTCTTGTTGAAGCTTGTCGAACTCCAGCGGGAAATGGCCGATGAAATAGTAAGGTGGGAAATCCTCGACCATGGCACCCCGGTAACGATGGCCCGCGGACAGTACTACGGTTCCTCCGGGAATATCGAGTACTGTGCTCAGGCCGCCCGCGCCCTCATGGGCAGCACCCCTCCCCTCAATCCCGCCTTCCTGACCTGTATCGAACGTCAGCCCATTGGCGTTGCCGCCCTCATTATCCCCTGGAATTCACCCATTCTTATGCTCACCTCGAAAATGGGCGCCTGCCTCGCTGCCGGCAATACCTGTGTCATAAAGCCTTCAGCAATCGATTCCCTGGTCACCCTGAAATACATGGAACTTATCGATAAGCTCGGCTTGCCGCCGGGCACCGTCAATGTCGTTACCGGTACCGGCAGTTCCGTCGGTGATGCCCTGGTCGCTCATCCCGGCGTTCACTTCATCTCCTTTACCGGCAGTTCAGAAACCGGCAAGGAAATCATGAGAAAAGCCGCCGGTACCCTGAAACGATTGCAGATGGAACTCGGCGGGAAAAATCCCTTTATCGTTCTCGATGATACCAACGTTGACCGGCTCGTTCCTATGGCCGCCCGTTCTGTCTGCTTCAATACCGGCATGGTCTGCGCTGCTCCCGGCCGGTTCTACATCCAGGAAAAGATACACGATGAATTCGTCGAAAAATTCATCGCTGAGATGAAAACGCTTCGGGTTGGCGACCCGAACGACGAAAAGACGGACATGGGGCCGGTCGTCAGCCCCGAGCACCGGGATAGAATCGAGAGCTTCGTGAAAAAAGGCATCGAAGAAGGCGCCCGCATGGTCTATGAAGGGCAGATTCCGGATGTGCCGCCCTTCGATAAAGGTTTCTTCGTTAAACCGGTCGTGTTTACGGATGTCCGGCCCGGTACCACCCTTTTCCGCGAAGAAATATTCGGCCCGGTCGCCTGCTTTATGAAATTCGGTACCGATGAAGAGGTTATTGCCTCCGCTAACGATAACGTCTACGGGCTGGCCGCCAGCGTCTATTCCCGGGATGTCGCCCGGGCCTATCGTATCGCCGCCCGGATAAACGCCGGCGGCGTCAGTGTCAACGGCGGACGGACGCTTACGAACGAAACCCCCTGGGGTGGCTTCAAGGAAAGCGGTTTCGGCAAGGAAAATTCGATGTACGGCCTGGAGGAATATACCCGGCTAAAAGTCATTTCCCTCGGTATGGGCTGATACCCGTAATCGCCGCCGGTTTCTTCCTTCAGTCATTTCTTACGCCTGGTTTCAAACAGGCAGGTTGTCTTGTGTCTTTATGTTCCTCTGATATCCCTGATAAATCATTTGTCCTCTGAAACTTGACAGTCCGGTCAATCTGTTGTAAAGTCAACTTTATATATATGACAAGAAAACATTACAGTAATGTCAGTGTGATTGATAATGACCCGATAGGTAAAACCTCGGAGACAAGAAACCGTAATTGGAGATTGATATGAACCTGACAACCCGAAATGTCCCATCGATAAATCGCGAATTCGAGTTTTTGTTTGTTTTCGATGACAAGCGAAAAGCCAAGAGAAAAGCTGCCAGGTGCCGTCGGCATGGCTTTCATACCAGGGTCACGGAAATTTCACCGGGCATGTTTGCGGTTTTTCGCCGGCAGAAAGAACTTCCGGTAAAAAGAGTCCGTGATACCTCCCGTTCCCTGTTTGTTGCCGGGTTCGTTACCGATTCGGCTGTCTCTGCTACCCGGTCGTAATCGGCGGTACAGCCGAAAACCGAATATGAAATGAGATGAATATGTAGTACAAAAAAGTAATCGGCTATA